>NZ_JBEORR010000020.1:0-172224 GCF_040302345.1 Streptomyces sp. NPDC126510
CACGAGCCGGCCGTATGGCTCGTGCGCCGACCGGACGGCAGCGGGCGGGCCCGGGTGGCCCACACCCGGGCCCCCCGCCCGTGCGGCTCAGTGGGGGCCGGTCGGGGGTCCCGCCCCCGCCCGGCCGCGCGCAGCGCCCGCCGGGACGCTGCGCACGGCCGCCTTCACCGTGGGGGGAGGACTCGGGCTACCGGTAGGCGATGTCCGAGGTGGAGTAGAGGCAGTTCTTGCTGTCGGGTCCGGAGCCGACAGCGGTGTTGTTGTTGTACTTCTGGCAGGGGACGACCTTGCGGCCGGAGTCGTTGCGGATCGTGATGTTCCGCAGCGTCGCCACGTCGTTGCGGTTGACGTTGATGCCCACGAGCCGCGCGGTGGAGCCGGTGCCGGTCACGTCGATGGTGTTGAGGTTGACCTTGCGGGTGTACTGCGTGGAGCAGTCGCCGCAGGAGCGATACAGCGTCTTGAACTCCTGCACCGCGAAGTTGGAGATGGTCAGGGTGCCGCCGCCGTTGTGCTGGAAGACCTTGTCCGCGGCCTTCTTCGCACCGCCGCCGATCACCTGGTAGGTGGCGCCGTTGCCGCCGCGGAAGGTGGCGGCGTCCTCGCCGACGTCCTCCCACCAGACGTTCTGCAGTGTGCAACTGCCCTCGCAGTGGATGCCGTCGGCCGCGGGGGCGCCGAGGATGACGTTCTTCAGCACCGCGCCGTTGGCGAGCCTGAAGATCGGGTCCTGGCCCTCCTCCTGGCCGTCACCGGCCAGGGCGCCGGTGCCGTAGTACCGCTTCATCCCGTAGTCCTTGGTGCCGGACACGGAGATGGTCGAGGAGGTCCCCTGGCTGCCGTTGGGGGTCGGCCAGGTGGCGGCGCTCGCGGCGGGTGCGTTGACAGTCATGATCATGCCAACCGAGAGGCCGAGTGCGGCCAGTGTGCCGGTCATCGCGCGCCTGCGGGCGCGCGGGCGGGTCGCAGAAGTCATGTCCCGAGTCCTTCTGTCGTGGGGGGGATGGGGGGTCAGGGCCTCCGGTGATCGTGCGTTTCGGAGGAGCCGTCAGAAGCCAGTAGGAACGTATATGTGAATGTTGTTCGTCATCTTGTTCACCATGTGCACTGTAGGTGCCTCGTTCGCGCCAATGGGTCACACTGCTGAACGGAACGTAAAGGGCAAGCGCTTTCTAGTCAACGCCCTGCGCGCAGCGGATTCGGTCGGCACCGGTCAGGGGGCCGGTCGCGTGGGAGCGCTTCCATGGAGAGCATGTTCATGCCACCATGCCGGAACGGACGCCTCCCGCGACGGAAGGAACCCGGACGTGCCCGCCACCCCCCAACCCAAGTCGAGGAGACCGCTGCGGTCTGTTCTCCTCGCGCTCGTCGCCGCGCTGCTGCCGTTGTGCGCGACCACCGCGCTCACCGTGCCCGCGGCCGCCGCCGACGGGCCCGCCCGTGCCTCCGCCCGCGCGGGCGCCGTACCCACCGCGGCCCTGACCGAGGTCACGAACTTCGGCACCAACCCCAGCAACCTGCGGATGTACCTGTACGTACCGGAGAGCGTGACCCCGAAGCCGGCGGTCGTGGTGGCCGTTCACTGGTGCACCGGTTCGGGCCCGGACATGTACAACGGCACCGAGTACGACACGCTCGCCGACCGGTACGGATTCATCGTGCTGTACCCGTCCGTCACCCGCAGCAGCAAGTGCTTCGACGTCTCCTCGCCCCAGGCCCTGCGCCGCGGCGGTGGCAGCGACCCCGTGGGCGTCAAGTCGATGATCGACTGGGTCACCCGCACGTACGACGCCGACACGAGCCGGGTGTTCGCCACCGGCATCTCCTCCGGCGCGATGATGACGAACGTCCTGCTCGGGGACTACCCGGACGTGTTCGCGGCGGGTGCCGCCTTCTCGGGCGTCCCGTTCGGCTGCTTCGCCACCACCGACGGCTCCGAGTGGAACAGCGCCTGCTCGGGCGGCACGATCACCCGCACCGCGAAGGAGTGGGGCGACCTTGCCCGGGGCGCGTACCCCGGCTACACCGGCCCCCGGCCCCGCATGCAGATCTGGCACGGCACCGAGGACGACGTCCTGCGCTACCCCAACTTCGGGGAGCAGATCAAGCAGTGGACGAACGTGCAGGGCGTGAGCCAGACGCCCACCGGCACCGACACGCCCCAGCCCGGCTGGACCCGCACCCGCTACGGCGGCACGGGGGACCGGGCTCCCGTGGAGGCCATCAGTCTCCAAGGCGTCGGCCACAACCTGTACGCGCAGGGCATGGCGTCCCGCGTGCTCACCTTCTTCGGTCTGGACGGCTCCGGCCCGGCTCCTCAGCCCCAGCCGGGCGCCTGCCGGGTGACGGCCTCGGTGAACGCCTGGAACACCGGCCTGACCGCCTCCGTGACCCTCACCAACACCGGCACGACGACCGTCAACGGCTGGAAACTCGGCTTCACGCTGCCCGCCGGTCAGACGGTCACGGGCGGCTGGGGCGCCACGTACGCGCCGTCGTCCGGGTCGGTCACCGCGACCAACGTCTCGTACAACGGCACCATCGCGCCGGGCGCGAGCGTGAGTGTCGGCTACCAGGCCTCTCATGCCGGCAACAGCGCCGCTCCGGCCGCGTTCACGCTCAACGGGACGGCGTGCGCGACCGGTTGACGCACCCTTTCGGGGTTGACGGGCTTTCGGGTGCCGGACCGGAGGGCCGGATCAGACTGGGCCGGGCCGACCGGTGCTACTGGTCCGGCCGAGCCGGACCGACCGGGTCAGACCGACCGGTGGTACTGGTCCGGCACTCGCACCTCGCCGCCGAGTTCCCGCGCCGCGTGCCGCGCCCACGACGGGTTGCGCAGGAGTTCGCGACCCAGCAGAACCGCGTCCGCCTCGCCGTTGGCCAGGATCTTCTCGGCCTGCTCCACGTCGGTGATGAGCCCGACCGCGGCGACCGGCAGGGCCGTCTCCGTCTTCACCCGGGCGGCGAAGGGCACCTGGTAGCCGGGACCGGTGGGGATGTGGACGCCGGAGGCGTTGCCGCCGGTGGAGACGTCCAGCAGGTCGATGCCGTGGGCTCGCAGGTCGGCGGCGAAGCGGACCGTGTCGTCCGCGGTCCAGCCGCCGTCCTCCAGCCAGTCGGTCGCCGAGATTCGGAAGAACAGCGGCTTGTCGTCCGGCCAGACCTCCCGTACGGCGTCGACGACTTCGAGGGCGAAGCGGGTGCGGTTCTCGTACGAGCCGCCGTAGGCGTCGGTGCGGTGGTTGGAGTGCGGCGAGAGGAACTCGTTGATCAGGTAGCCGTGGGCGCCGTGGATCTCGGCGACCTCGAAGCCGGCGGCGAGCGCACGGCGTGCCGCGGCGGCGAACTGCTCCACCACGTCCTTGATCTGGCCGGCGGTCAGCTCGGCCGGGACCGGGTGTCCGTCGGCGAAGGCGAGCGGGCTCGGGGCGACCGGGTCCCAGCCGTGGGCGTCCGGGCCGACCGGCGCGCCGCCCTTCCAGGGGCGGTCGGTCGACGCCTTGCGGCCGGCGTGGGCGAGCTGGATCGCGGGGACCGTGCCCTGCGCGGTGAGGAAGCCGGTGATGCGGCGGAACGCCTCGACCTGCGTGTCGTTCCAGATGCCCAGGTCGTAGGGGGAGATGCGGCCCTGCGGGGACACCGCGGTCGCCTCGACGACGATCAGGCCCGTGCCGCCGGTGGCGCGGGCGGCGTAGTGCGCGAAATGCCAGTCGGTGGGCGCTCCGGCCTCCGGCCCCTGCGGCGCCGCCGAGTACTGGCACATCGGGGGCATCCACACGCGGTTGGGGATCGTCAGCTCGCGCAGGGTGAGGGGCTCGAAGAGCGCGGTCACGGCGGACTCCATTCGTCACGGGGCCGATGTCGACTCGTACGATAGGCATCGTAGTACGGTGGATGTCAAACTACGAGGGTTCTCGTACTATGGAGTCCCCGAGGAAGTGGAGCAGCCGCCGTGTCGTCCCCCGCCGTCAGCAGCCGTGACCTGCCGCATCCCGCGTGTGACGAGATCCGGCTGGAGGAGGTGCTGCATGCGCTCTCGGATCCGATGCGGTTGCGGATCGTCCGGGAACTCGCGAGTGCCACGGGGGAGTTGTCCTGTTCGGACTTCGAGCTGCCCGTCACCAAGTCGACCACCACGCACCACTTCCGGGTGTTGCGGGAGAGCGGGGTGATCCGGCAGGTGTACCGGGGGACGGCCAAGATGAACGGGCTACGGAGGGGCGAGCTCGACGCGTTGTTCCCGGGTCTCATGGCCGCGCTGCTCGACGCGGCCACCCGGCAGGCCGCCCGTCCGGGCGACTGACGCGCGCCTTCAGCGAACCTCGGCCCGAGCGGCTTCCAGGAGCGACGGCCAGTCGGGGAGTTTCACCACGCCCCTGCCCAGTGACGCGCCCAGTGCCGCCTCCGCCCGTTCGATCGACAGCCAGCCCGCCCAGTCCACCGGATCGGTACCTTCGATGCGCAGGGTCGGCAGAGGGTCGTCGGGGACCGTCTTCGCCGCCAGGGCGGGGGCGTCCTCCAGCAGGGCCGTCGCCGTCTCCTTCGCGCAGGGGCGGTTCGTGCCGATGACGCCGGTGGGGCCGCGCTTGATCCAGCCCGCCACGTACTCGCCGGGGGCGACGACGCCCTCGCGCAGGACGCGGCCGGACAGGTTCGGCACGGTTCCGGTGACCGGGTCGAACGGGAGGCCCTCCAGGGGGACTCCGCGGTAGCCGACCGAGCGCAGGACCAGCTGCCCCTCGATGACCTCATGCCGGCCCGTGCCCGTCACGCCGCCGTGGCCGTCCGGAGCTGTGCGTTCGAACCGAGCAGCGCCCACGTGGCCCTGCTCGGCGAGCAGTTCGGCCGGGCGGAGGAAGAACCGAAGGTGGATGCGGCGTGGCGCGCCCTTCGGGGGTGTCTCCGCCCAGCCGCGCAGCACTTCCACGTTGCGGCGCTGGGGCGCGGGCAGTGCGGACGGGTCCGTGTACCCCGGGTCCAGGGCCAGCTCCGCCGGATCCACCACGACGTCGGTCTCCGGCAGGGTGCCCAGTTCGCGTAGCTCCTTGGTGGTGAACCGGGCTTGGGACGGGCCGCGCCGGCCCACCATGTGGATCTCGGTCACCCGGCTGTCCGCGAGGGTGGTCAGGGCCGCCTGCGGCATGTCGGTCGGGGTGAGCTCGGCCAGGCCCCGGGCCAGCATCCGCGTGACGTCCACGGCGACGTTGCCCACGCCGACGACCACGGCCGACCGGGCGTCCCGCAGGAAACCGGCGTCCACGGCGTCCGGGTGGGCGCTGTACCAGGACACGAACTGCGTCGCCGACCAGCTCCCCGGCAGGTCCTCCCCGGGGATGCCCAGATGCCGGTCGGTCGCGGCGCCCACGCAGTACACCACCGCGTGGTAGAGCTCCCGCAGCCGCGCGACGGTCACGCCACCGGGGCCGACCTGCACGCCGCCGAGAAACCGGACCCGGTCGTGCTCGAGGACGGCGCGCAGGTTGTTCTGCAGCGACTTGATCTTCTCGTGGTCGGGTGCCACGCCGTAGCGGACGAGGCCGTACGGGCACGGCAGCCGGTCCAGGACGTCGACGCGCACGTCGGAGTCCAGCTGGACGAGGCTCTGGGCGGTGTAGCACCCGCTCGGCCCGGATCCTACGACGGCGACTCGCAGCACGGCGGAACTCCTTACCCGGGGAAACCGACGGATCTCAGGAGAGCGCTGACGCCTCCAGCATCGCACCGGCCGGGCTCCGCTGACAGGGTGCTGTGCTCCACGCGCGGCGCGTGTCCGATCTGTAGGGAATGTGATCATGCGGTTACGTTCGGCGTGTGCTGAAAGCAGCCTTTCTGAATCTTTCTGATCGCTCTCCGGTGGACGGTGCGGTGTCCGTGCGCCCCGCGTGGGAAGTGCGGGAGAACGAGGGCACCACGCGGTGGTTCGAGTACCGGCTGGTGTTCGAGGACGGCGCCCGGATCGATGCGCTGGCCGTCGTGGGCGGCGGGTGCGTCTGCCTCGAGGAGGTGCGCGCCCAGCCCGCGCTGTCCCTGGACGACCTGGCCGTGCTCGCCGACTGGATCGAGGACTCGGTGGCCGAGGCATGTGGTCCCGGAGCCGGGCCCGACGGCCGCGGGGGTCAGGGGCGCCGTGCCAGGCCGGCCTGGCCGCGCGGGCAGGAAGGGCGTCAGCTGGTGGCGCGGGAGTACCGCGCGGCCCAGCGCGACGGTGCCGACCCCATTCTCGCCGTGATGGGCGCGACCGGCCACAGCCGCCGCGCGTCCCTCCGGCTGATCGGCCAGGCCCGCGACGCGGGCCTGCTGTCGCCACGCCGCGCCCGGCGCTGAACGGACTCGGCCGCCTCGGGAGTCGGCGGCAGTTGCCGATCAGTGCCGATTCCGCACCTCCTACGCTGGTCGGTCAGCAGGCCCGACGAAGACGGAGAGAGCGCGCGTGGCGACGGACAGGGACAGGCCCGGGCGGGCGGAAGAAGCGGGCAGAGCGGTCGGGCCGGTCGAGGACGCTCCTCCTCGTCGCTGTGCGGAGCCGATTCGCTGGTTGCTGTTCAACAGTGCCTGCGTGGCCGCCTCGTTGGCCCTGATGTGGTCCGTGCCGGTGGTGCCCCTGCCGGCCTTCCTGCGCGGCCCGGTATTCGTCATCTGCGCGGTGGCGATCCCCCTGGCGCACATCCTGGTGCCCGGAGTCCTGCTTCGGCACGTCGCTCACAAGAAGGCGCCGAAACTGGCCATCGGAGCGCTCGTCGCCACCCTTCCCGCCGCGGTCGTGCTCGCAGTGATCACGCGAGAGGCCGGTGATGAGCGGGGGCTGGAGAAACGGGGCACGTGGACCGAGGCCGTCGTGGCCGACGTCGACAACGGCACGACCGACGAGTGCACGCTCCGCACCCACGACGGCAAGGAGATCTCACCCCCGATGACGGACGGCTGCGACCCGCTGAGGGTCGCGCCGGGTGACACACTGCGCGTGCTGTACGACCCCGAGGGCGCAGCCGGCCCGTTGGAGCGCGAGGACACGGAAGTGCACCTGAACCCCGGCGCGTACCGGGGGACGATCGGCGGCTTGGCAGCTCTGACCGTCGTGGCAGGTACCTGGGGCTGCGCACGGTTGAGTCGAGGGGAAGGCAGGCGGTACACAGCGGGTGAGAGGACAGGCTCGGCTTGCCGCTGATCCTCCCGATATCGTCCCTTGGCCCGGCCGGTACGAGCGTGCTCACCCGCCTCCGCCACCGACGAGCGCAGGGTTGCCGCAGGCGCGGCAACCCGGGCAGTCACGCTCATCCCCCCCCGCGAACCGTCGCAGTCAGCCAACGGCGACCATGACGAACAAGCTCACAGCATGTTCCGCATCCGTGTGATCTCGCTCGTCTGCTGGGCGATCACCTCGTCGGCCATCTCCTCGACGCGGATGTTGTTGCCCTGCCCCTTCACATCCGTGGCCATGGTGATCGCGCCCTGGTGATGGGTCGTCATCAGGGTCAGGAAGAGGTGGTCGAACGCCTGCCCGTCGGCCGTGCGGAGCTTCTTCAGCTGGGCCTCCGTCGCCATGCCCGGCATCGTGGCGTGCTCGTGCCGCTCGGCCTTCAGCGGCTTGCCGTACGACTTCAGCCAGCCCTTCATCGCCTCGATCTCGGGCTTCTGGCCGGCGGCGATACGCTCGGCGATCCGCCGCACGTCCTTCGACCCGGCGCGCTCGGGGACGAGTTCGGTCATCACCAGGGCCTGGGCGTGGTGCTCGATCATCATGCGGACGTAGGAGACGTCGGCCGAGTTGGGGGAGTCGTTCTCCGAGCGCCGGTCCTTGGCTTCCGCGGCTGACAGGGTGCGGTTCGCCTCGCCGGGCTCACCCGGCGCGATCACCGCGGGCCCGTCCGCGGCTGCCGGCTTCCGGTCCGGACCGGAGTCACAGCCTCCGGTCGCGAGCACGGCCAGGGCGATCAGCCCCGTCGTGACGGCGGATACCCGGGACGCGCGGCGGAACAGCACAACGACCTCCTGTGGCAGGCGGGTTGGAAAGCACCTCGAGTTGCGGACTTCGCACTGGCACGCTTCCGCAGGTCATTGATCGGAAAACTTCATTGCGATTCTGTTGCCCTCTGTTGGTATGAGCATGGCGAAGACGATACTGCGTGGTGCGTGAACCGTTCCGCAGCGAACGGAACCAGGGAGGAAAACAGTGATCCTGTTGAACGACCGCAGAACGCGCCGCAGACGCCTGGGAGTTGTGGCTGCCGCCGGTGGACTGCTCGCCGCGCTCCTCACCGCCTCGCCGGCAGGGGCCATCCCCGACCCGGGGGACGCGCCGCCCGCGCCGAAGAAGGTCTCCAAGAGTGCCCAGGCCGAAGTCCGAGAGGCCATCCGGAGCGGCGAGATACCCGGCCAGGACGAGATCGTCCACTCCGACAACATCGAGCACGTGGCCCACGTCCCCAAGGACGCGCTGCCGGGCACGAACTCGGACCTCGCCTTCCAGGGCAGGTACGCGTTCGCGGGCAACTACGACGGCTTCCGCATCTTCGACATCAGCAACCCCAGGGCACCGAAGACCATCGCCCAGGTCCTGTGCCCCGGCTCGCAGAACGACATCTCCGTCTCCGGCGACCTGCTGTTCCTGTCCACCGACTCCTCGCGCAGTGACAGCAGTTGCTCCAGCACCACCCAGCCGGCGACCGAGAAGTCCTCATGGGAGGGCATGAAGGTCTTCGACATCAGCGACAAGCGCAACCCCAGGTACGTCGCGGCCGTCGAGACCGCCTGCGGCTCGCACACCCACACGCTGGTGCCCGAGCGCCGCAACGTCTACGTGTACGTCTCCTCGTACTCGCCGAACGCCGCCTACCCCGACTGCCAGCCGCCGCACGACGGCATCTCCGTCATCAAGGTGCCGCGCAAGGCCCCCGAGAAGGCGAAGGTCGTGGGCTTCCCCGTGCTGTTCCCGGGTGAGGGTCCGGACGGCGGCGGCAACCCGGGCGGACCCACCAACCCGGGCGTGTCCAAGACCACCGGCTGCCACGACATCACCGTGCTGCCCTCGAAGGACCTGGCCGCGGGCGCCTGCATGGGCGACGGCATCCTGTTCTCCATCAGGGACCCGGAACGCCCGAAGGTCATCGACCGCGTGCAGGACAACGTGAACTTCGCCTTCTGGCACTCGGCGACCTTCAACCAGAAGGCGAACAAGGTCGTCTTCACCGACGAGCTGGGCGGCGGCGGCGGGGCCACCTGCAACGCGGAGGTCGGCCCGGACCGCGGTGCCGACGGCATCTACGACATCACCGGCAAGGGCGACAAGCGCAAGCTCGTCTTCCGCAGCTACTTCAAGATCCCCCGCCACCAGGCGGACACCGAGAACTGCGTCGCCCACAACGGCTCGCTCATCCCGGTCAAGGGCAAGGACCTCATGGTCCAGGCCTGGTACCAGGGCGGCGTCTCCGTCTGGGACTTCACCGACTCGGCCAAACCGAAGGAGATCGCCTACTTCGACCGCGGCCCGCTGACCACCGACGTGATCACGACGGGCGGCTCGTGGTCGGCGTACTACTACAACGGCTACATCTACTCGAACGAGATCGCCCGGGGCTTCGACGTCCTGAAGATCGACGACCGGCGCACCGACCCGGCCCGCCGGGTCCACCAGCGTGAGCTCAACGTGCAGACACAGCCGGACTACTTCGACTGATCCAGGGGGTCGCACTTCGGTGCGGCCCCGGTCGCGAAGAACCGCGACAGATCCTTGTCGCCCCTCCCGCCGGAGACCGCGGTCTCCGGCGGGAGGCCCAGCTCCCGGTCGAGCCGGTAGCGCTTGAACAGCTCCTCCCGCAGCACCGGCACCGGCATCGGCACCCCCGGCACCAGGGCCGCGTACACGGCGCCCATCAGCAGGGCGCGCATCATCGGGTAGTCGCTGTCGACGTCCGGCGACCCGTGCCGGGCCATGGTGTCCCGCAGCAGCTCGGCCAGCCGACGCTGCTCCGGGCACTGCATGAAGCCCTCGGCCTGCAGGATCCCCGCCATGTGCTGGCGCATCAGCACGGGCCGGTCCCTGGCCAGACCCAGGATCGCGTCGATGGCCCGGGCCATCCGCTCCCGTCCGTCGTCCGTGCGCGGCTCGCGCTCCAGAGCCTCCTCCAGCGTGCGGTGCATCAGCCGGTGCACAGCGGACTGCACCAGCTGCCGCTTGCCGGGGAAGTAGTACGACACCAGGCCGCGGGCCGAACCCGCCCGGTCGGCGATGTCGCCGAGCGTGGTCGCCTCGTAGCCGCGCTCGCTCACCAGCTCGACCGCCGCCTGCAGGAGCCGCTCACGGGAACGCCGCCGCAACTCTTCATTCACCGAGGCGCTACGCGGAGACATGCTGCAACTCCCGTGTTGACTGGCCGCCAGCCAACTATACTCAGAGGGGTCCGGCCACGACCTGTCAGGTCCCGGCCGGTGATGCCGTCTGCCTCGGGCGACGCGGGGGATCGTCCGAGGCGGGCGAGCAGTCGGTCCCGGTAGTGGCCTTGGGCTACCTTCCGGCGGCGGGGCGCCCCGCTACTCCCCGCGGACGGCGGGCCGGCTCAGCTCACCAGATCCAGGACCGGCCGCAGCCCGTCCGGCCGGTCGGCCGCCGGCAGGTGGTCCACGAAGTGCACCCCGCATCCCAGTGCGGCCGCTCCGCCGTCCGCACGGCGGTCGTCGCCGACCATCAAGGTCGAGCGCGGATCGGCGCCGAGCGCCTCGCAGGCGGTGGCGAACAGCCGCGGGTCGGGCTTCTGGACGCCGTGCTCGAACGACAAGACGTAGGTGTCGACGTAGGGATCCAGGCCGTGCGCCCGGAAGACCGGCCGCAGGTCCCAGCCGATGTTGCTGACCACCCCGACC
Organism: Streptomyces sp. NPDC126510; assembly: GCF_040302345.1. Classification (NCBI taxonomy): domain Bacteria; kingdom Bacillati; phylum Actinomycetota; class Actinomycetes; order Kitasatosporales; family Streptomycetaceae; genus Streptomyces; species Streptomyces sp. NPDC126510. Next base: position 10,861 of record NZ_JBEORR010000020.1, read on the forward strand.
GGAACGCCCCGCTCCCGCAACGTGCGCAGCACTTCGGCGGCGTCCGGGTACGGGGACCACGCGGCCGGGGTCATGTGGCGGTCGTACAACGCGTCGTACAGCGCCGGGTCGGGTAGCGGGACCTGCCGGGACAGGCCGGTGTAGGCGGCCCGGTGCAGGGCGGCGCTCCGGTCGCGGATCAGCCAGGCGTCCGCCAGTTCCTCCGGGACCCGGGCGGGATCACCGCCGCCGGGCAGCGCCCCGACCGCCTCCAGAGCCAGTACCGAGGCGGCCAACTCGGCCTCCGCCAGCCGGAGATCGGTCCCGGACAGGGCGCCCCGCAGCCATGAGTCGGTGGACTCGACGCGGAAGAGGGTTCCGGAGAAGTCGAAGAGCACGGCGGTCATGCGGCGATCCTACGAGGCCGCGTCCTGAGGCAGGGGAAGATCCCGGGTCGAGGGCTGCCAGCGCCGGTGCACCCACACCGCGAGGGCCACCACCGTCGTGCCCAGCAGCCAGCCGCCGACCACGTCCGACGGCCAGTGCACACCGAGCCAGATCCGCGTCAGCCCGACCCCGACCACGGAGACGACGGCCACCGCCACGGCGGTACGCCACACGGCCCTTCCTACGCCGTGCCGGTGCAGCAGCCACAGCAACAGGCCGCAGACCACGGTGGCGGTCATGGCGTGGCCCGACGGGAACGCCGAGTAGTGGGCCGAGTCGACGGGGTCGGGCCAGACCGGGCGGGGGCGGTCCACCGCGGCCTTGATGCCCTGCTGCAGCACGGTGCCCAGTGCTACGGCCAGCGCCAGCCACACCGCCGTCCAGCGGGCCGCCCACCGCACCACCAGCCACACGACGACGGCCGCGCACAGCAGACGCATCGTCCAGGGATCCCACACCCAGTCCGTCAGGATGCGGCACGTCTGGGTGAGGACCGGTTCGTCGACCGCCCAGCGGTGGGTGGTGCCGGAGATGTCCCCGTCCACGCCGATCAACGGGCTCCATCTGGCCGCGACGAGGACCAGCAGCAGTGCCGAGCACAGGGCCAGGGCGCCGGCGAGACCGGCGGTGGTGCGGTGTTCCGGACGGGGCGGGGACTCGACGGACGAGGTGTGCATAGACCGATCCTCGCCGAACCGGGGGGTCCGATTCCAGTACGGGGACGATCTTCCGTCACCGGGGCGACGTGCTTCGGTCATGCCGTGTCCTCCGCGGGGGTCCGGGGCCCTTCGCTACCCCAGTGCCCGCAATCCCGGCATGAACGCCAGCAGCACCGGCACCACGGGGACCAGCGCGGCCGCCGCCGTCAGGCGCAGGCGCCGGGCCGCGGTCAGCCGGTCCGGGGGAGTGAGCAACCGGTTCACCCGGGCCGGGACATGGGCCTGCGGGGTCGGGCAGGGACCGAACACGCCGCGGTGCTCGTTCAGTTCGACCAGGGCCAGGGCCGTGGTCAGCCGGCCGAAGCGGCGCGATGCCGTGTCGTCGGCGGCGAGTTCGACCAGACGGTGCATCTCGTCGCGGAACGCGGCGAACACCGGCACCTGCGGAAAGCCTCCGGCCAGTGCCGAGGAGCAGTTCAGCAGCCAGTCGTGCCGGGCCCGGGCGTGGCCCTGCTCGTGGGCGAGCACGGCGTCCAGCTGCCGGCCCTTCAGCCGGTGCAACGCGGCCGTGGTGACCACCAGTTGCGGGGGAGTGCCGGGCTGCCACCAGGCGTCGGGCCGCTCGCTCTCCAGGACGACCAGCCGGCCCGAGACGGCCACCTCGCCCGGCAGCAGCGGGGCCCGGACCAGTAGATCGGCGCGCCGACGGCGGCGCCGGGCGCGGGCCCGGCCGATCTCGCGCAGCAGCATCGCCGCGCTCCACAGGCCGCCGCCGGCCAGTGCGACCGCCGTGGTCGCCGCCCAGGGGCCCGCGGTGCCGAGGGCGTAGGCCTCGACGACCGCGCGCGGAGCCGTGGCGAAGAGGTGCCCGCCGACCGCATGCCAGGCCGCGGCCGCGCTGAGCGTCATCGACAGCGCGCAGCACACGAGGACGGCGGCCACCACGCACTGCCACACCCACAGCGCCACCACCGGCTCACGGTCCGGCCAGTCCGCCCGGGCGAGCAGCCGGGGGGCGGCCACGGCGGTCAGGGCGCCGAGCAGCAACGGCGCGGCGGTGAGCATCATGAGGGCAGCCTATGAGCGCGGCCCCGCTCAGGGGTACGACTTGTGACGCCAAAGTGACGCAGACAACGGATCCGTTGGGGCACCGGGGCCTCTCGGAGGGGGCGTCGGGCAACGGGTCTTCCTGGGGTGCTGGGTCGGCGGGTCTTCCTGGGCTGCCGGGCTGATGGTCTTCCGGTGTGCCGGGCCGACGGGTCCTCCGGGGGCCGGTCGGCGGCTCTTCCGGGGTGCCGGGCCGACGGGCCTTCCGGGGCCTGGTCGGCGGGTCCTCGGGGAGGCCGGGGCGGTCCCGCTCACAGCGTCAGCAGCATCGCCACCATCGCGATCGCCATGGACAGCCGGCAGGCCCGCGCCAGTTCCGGCCGGTCGCCCCACCCGGCGGGGCCGGCACCCCCGGCCACGGCGGCGACCGGCACCAGACGGACGCCGGTCAGCAGTGCGTACCCGGCGAAGTAGAGCAGCAGCGCCCCGGTCAGCAGCGGAACACCCGATCCGCCCGGACCGTGTGCGTGTCCGGGGGAGCCCGCCATGGCGACGGACATGTAGACCATCGCGACCGCCCCCACCAGGTGATGGAGATGGTGCGCGCCGGCCCGCGCCGCCCACAGCGCGTGGACGCCCGCCGCCCCGAACACCGTGGCGTAGACGGTCCACGCCCACGCTGGTGGCGTGAACACCGCCGCCGGCACGGCCATCGCGGCCATTCCGAAACCCATCAGGGCCTCGCCGCCCGCGGCGCTGCGCTGCCCCTCGGCGCCGCTGCGCGTCCGTGCCAGGCAGTAGGCGCCGGTCACCGCGCAGAGCGCCACCAGCAGCCAGCCGGACGAAGCCGGTCCGTGCACGCGCACCTCCCCCCGTCGACAGTCGGTCATTCGATGCCCGGGCCATGCGGCGCGCACGCAAGCGCAAGGGTGTACACGGGGAGCATTCGACGGAGCACGACAGGTGAGGAGGCATGCTTTACGGGTAAAACACATGCAAATCTTATGGTCATGAGCAGTGCGCCCGCCACCCCCGTCAACCCGCCCGTCCGGCGTCTCCCCCTGGTGGGGGTGCTGCGCCTCGGAAGGCCTTCGGAGATCTGGTTCAAGCCCGCGCTGAGCGTGGTCGCGGCGATCGCCCCTCCCGCCCTCACCCTGCTCGCGCTCGGCCGGCTCGACCTGGTGATGTACGCGATGGCCGGCTCCCTGTGCGCGCTGTACGCACACAACCGCCCGTACGCCGCCCGGGCCGGGGCCCTCGCGTGGGTGGTGCTCGGCATGCTCGGCGGGCTCGCCGTGGCCTTGGTCGCGGCCTCGCTCACCGGCAGTGCCGTCGCCCTGGTCACCGTGGGCGCGCTGCTGGCCGCCGCGCACAAGGTGCTGTGCGACGCCACCCGGGTCGGTCCGCCGGGCAATGTCGTCCTCACCTTCGTCAGCTCCGCGTCGCTGTTCGCACCGCAGACCCTCGGCCAGGTGCCCGGACACCTGGCCCTGGCCGCCGGAACAGGGGTCTGGGCCTGGCTGGTCTGCATGGCGCCCGCGCTGCTCAGGCCGCACGGCCCGGAGCGCCGCGCCACCGCCGCCGCCCTGAAGGCCGCCGCCGGATACGCCGGTACCGGCGGCACGGGTGAGGGCCACGCCCGGGCCCGCGCCGCGGGCTATGCCGCCGTGCAGGCCGCCTGGCAGTCGCTGCTGTCCACGCACGCCCCCTCCCGGACCCGCCGGGCTCTCGAACGGCTCGTCGTCCGTGCCGAGGTCGCCCTCGCGGCGCCCGCGGAGGCGGACGCGGGCCGGCTGCGCGCGTGGGCGGGCTCGCTGCGCGGCACCGGGCCCGTCCCGGAGGCCGGACTGCCCGACGCGGGCGCGGACGAACTGCTCGGCGTGGCCGCGGCCCGGCCCCTCCGGGCACGGCTGGGTCCGCTGACCCCGCTCGCGGTGCGTACCGCACTCGGTTGCGCACTCGCCGGCTACGCCTCCCTCTCCCTCGGAATCGGCCGCCCCTACTGGGCACTCGTCACCGCCGCCTCGCTCTACCAGGCCAACATCACGCTGACCTGGAGCCGGGCCGTCCAGCGGGTCGTGGGCAACGTCGTCGGCGTGCTCGTCTTCCTGGCCGTCGTGCCACTCGCGCACCTGGGGCCGGTGGCGCTCGTGCTGTGCTGCCTCGCGTTCAGCTTCGGCGCGGAGGTGCTGATCAGCCGGAACTACTGGCTCGGCAGCGTCTGCGTGACGCCCATGGCCCTGCTCATCACGGAGTTCGCCGGGTACCAGGAGCCCAGGACACTGATGACGGAGCGGGTCGTGGACACCGTCGTCGGCGCGCTGGTGGGGTTCGTCGCCGCCGTGGCCGTCACGAACCGGCGCGCGGGCGACCGCGTCGAACACGCGCTGACCGACGCCGACCGGGCCCGCGAGTACGCCGCCCGCCTCCTGGCCGAGCCGGACCCAGGCACCGCGGCCCTGGAATCGGCGCGCCGCGGCCTCGCCGTCGCCCTGGCCGACCTGCGTGCCACTGCCGACGCCGCCGCCGGTGAATGGTGGCAGCGGGCCCTGCCCCAGGAGCGGGTCGTGCTCGCCGAACAGTCCGGACACCGTACGCTCGCCGCGACGGCCCGACGCCAGGGCCTGCTCCCGGACCGGGACCCGGCCACAGAGACGGAGGACGCACGGCCATGACGCCGACCGAAGGACCATCGCCCGAGCGGAGCGACACGGGGCACGGCCCGCAGCCGGCGGCGGAAGGGCGGGCGGTCGACGAGGCCGGGGCAACGGGAGCGGCGACCGAGGGGAGCGTCCCGGGTGGCGGCCCCTCCGTCGAGGCCGGCCCGGGCGGCGGGCGTCGGAAGGATGCCGGCGGCCCCTCCGTCGAGCCCGACCAGGGCGGCGGCCGCCGGGACGACACCGTCGCTGCCGTGGTGCGGCAGTGGCAGGCCGTGCGTCCCGGTCTCGACACCGGGCCGATGGAGATCATCGGGCGGATCAACCGCTGTGCCGCCCTGCTGCAGCAGGCCGAGGACGCCCCTCTGCGCCGGGCGGGGCTCAGCCGGCCCGAGTTCGATCTGCTGGGCGCCCTGCGTCGTACCGGGCACGAGCTGACGCCGGGGGAGCTGGCCAGGGAGACCTTCTCGTCCGGGGCCGCCGTCACCAAACGCCTCAAGCAGCTGACCGAGCGCGGGCTGGTCGAGCGGCGCGGGGACACCCGCGACCGGCGGGTCGTCCACCTCCGTCTCACCGACGCCGGACGCGACCTCGTCGACGGCATCCTGCCCGTCCAGCTCGCCTACGAGACCGCCGTGCTCTCCGGCCTGGACGGCCCTGAGCAGGGCGAACTCGCGGCTCTGCTCGGGGGGTTGCTGAGCCAACTGGAAGGGCGGCTCGGCGTGCTGCGGGCCTGATCCGTACACCGGAGCGGGCGTGTCGGCGCGCCGGTCAGAGCACCTCGTGCACGGTGCGGCGATGGGTGGAGCGGCGGTCGTCCAGGTCCGCCCAGCGGTCGCCGTAGACGTTCCGGGTGATGAGCGGCTCACGGACGAAGTCGTGCGGGAAACCGAGCGGCACCGCGCTCACCTCGTCGAGCCGGGCGAGGGCGTCCGCGTCGAGGCGGACGCCGACACTGCCCAGATTGTCGGCGAGCTGGCTCTCCCTGGTCGCCGCGATGATCGGCACCACGTTGCCCGGCCGGGCCAGCAGCCAGGCCAGCGCCACCTGCGCCGGACTCCAGCCACCCTGCTCGGCGACCTCCAGCACGGCGCTGATCACCGCCTCCTCGCGCGGGTCGGCGTCCTGGCCGGTGGTGTCCAGCCGTCCCGTCTCGCCCCTGCGGTACTTGCCGGTCAGCCTCCCGGCCGCGAGTGGCGCCCACGCCAGCACGGCCAGGTCGAACGCCCGGGCCTGCGGCAGCAGTTCGCGCTCCGGGGTCCTCTCCAGGAGGCTGTAGCGCAGCTGCGAACCGGCGAACGCGGTCCAGCCCCGCAGCTCCGCCAGGGTGTTCGCCCGGGCGATCTCCCAGGCGGGCCAGTCCGAGACACCGATGTACAGCACCTTGCCCGTGCGGACCAGGTCGTCCAGGGCCCGCATGACCTCCTCGACCGGTGTGAAGTTGTCCCGGGCGTGCACCCACAGCACGTCCAGCCGGTCGGTCCGCAGCCGCCGCAGGCTCGCCTCCACCGACTGGATCAGGTTCTTGCGGTGGTTGCCCGCGGCGTTGACGTCACCGTCACGGATCGCGCAGGTGTACTTGCTGGCCAGTACGAACCGGTCGCGCCGGCCTTCGAGCAGCTCGCCGAGGATCCGTTCCGAGCTGCCGTCGGTGTAGTTGTTCGCGGTGTCGATGAAGTTGCCGCCCGCCTCCGCGTAGGCGTCGACGATCCGGGCGCTGGCCTCCTCACCGGCGCCCCAGCCCCAGTCGTCGCCGATGGTCATCGCGCCGAGACTCAGCTCGCTAACGCGCAGACCGGTCTTGCCGAACAGTGTGTAACGCACGGTTGTCCTCTCCGGGCAGGTCGTACGCAGGACGCTAGGAGCTGGAGCGCACTTCAGCGCAAGCCCCGCCCGGCCCCCCTCGCCGTCACACTCCGCCGTCTCAGCGCTCGTAGTCCGCCCGGTACACGCCGAACATCGCCCCCTGCGGGTCCCGCAGCACCGCGATGCGCGGGCCGTCGGGCACCGAGGTGGGGACCATCAGTACCGTGCCGTGCCGCTGCACGACGGCGGTCGTGTCGTCCACGTCGGCCACGGCGAAGTACGGCAGCCAGTGCGCCGGTACCTCGGGCGGGAACTTCTCGTCCATCGTCACCATGCCGCCGAAGTCGGCGCCGCCGACGCCCCACTGGGTGTAACGGTCCGACGGGGCGACCGTCCAGCCGAACACCCGCGTGTAGAAGGACACGGCTCCCTCCGGATCCCGTGTCATCAGTTCCACCCAGCCCAGCGAACCGGGCGCGTTGAACAGTCCGGCGCCCGGGAAGGTCCCCGCCTGCCACAACTGGAACACGGCACCGCCGGGATCGGCGGCCACCGCGAAACGGCCCACGTCGAACACGTCCGCCGGGCCGAACAGCACCGACCCGCCCGCCTCGGTCACCGCACGGAGAGTCGCGTCCGCGTCGGTCACCGCGAACGACACGTTCCACGCGACCGGCTGCGACGGCTGGTACAGCGGGGCGAGCGCCGCCACGGCCGCGTCCCCGAGGTGCGCGACGGTGTAGCCGCCGGCCTCCTGACGTGCGTCCGTCTCGGGCCGCCAGCCGAACAGCCGCGTGTAGAAGCGCCGGGCCGCGTCCAGATCGCTGGTCCCCAGCTCGGTCCAGCAGGGACCGCCGGTCACCGGTGCGTCGAGCTTCATGGCGTTCCTTCCGCGAGCGGCGGGGGCAGGCCCCCCGGGCCCCTCCAGCACGCTAAGCCGCCCCCCTGACTCCCTGCCATCCGGGCGACCCGGTGGTGTGCCGCAGTGGCCCCGGCGTACCCTCGCCCCGTACCGCACCCGCGTGGCGGCCGCCGGCTCCTTCACCCTGCACGGAGGTGTCCCATGCCCGCGCCCCAGGTGCGCCCCTTCCGCCGGACCGACCGCGACCAGCTGACCGACCTGGTCAACCTGCACGTGGCGGCCGTCGTCCCCGGCGTCTCCGTCTCCGTGAACACCGTCCTCGGTGACCTGGAGCGGCGGCCCGGCGAGTTCATCACCGACCCGTGGGTGGCCGAGCGGACGACGCTCGTCGCCGAGCAGCGCGAGCAGGTCGTCGCCGCGGCCCACCTGCTGCGCTACCGCGCCGACGCCGAGGTGGGCGCGTACTACCGGGACGCCGCCGAGATCAACTGGTTCCTGCACCGCCCGGCGGCGTCCCTCCGGCCGGACGCCGACCTCGCCGCGGACCTGCTGATGCGGGCGTGCCTCGCACAGTTCGCCCGCTGGAACGCCCGCGTCCGGTACGCCGACGGGGCCCTGCCCGCCCCGCTCGTGTACGGCCTGCCCCGCAACTGGCCCCACATCCGGGCCCTCTACGAACGGGCGGGGTTCCGGCACACCGGGGGCACCGAGGTCATCCTGATCGCCCGGGTGGCCGACCTGCCGGCCCCCGAGCCCCGGCCGGGCGTCACGGCCGAGCGCACCCCGGGGGAGTGCGGCACCCGCTTCACGGCCCGGGCCGAGGGGAAGAGCCTCGGTTTCATCGAGATCGACACGGCCCTGGCGCGCCCGGAACGCCACGCCCGCGCGGCGGGAATCGCCGACATCGGCAACCTGCACATCGACCCCGCGCAGTACGGCACCGGACTGGAGCACTGGCTGCTCGCCCGGGCCGCCGCCTGGCTGCGGCTGTGCGGCGTCGACCGTCTCGTCGCCTGCGAATCGGCCGCCGACAGTGCCCCGCTCGCCCTCCTGGCCGGTGCGGGCTTCGGCGAACTCACCCGCACCGACCGGGGCTGGGAGCACCGCGCCGACCGAACTCAGATGCCGGGCCGATAGCGCATCGGGTGGTCCGCCGGAACCTCCACCAGCACGATCGGCGTCCCGTCCGGATCGGCGATCCACATCTCGATCAGCCCCCAGGGTTCCTTCACCGGCGGCCGCACGATGTCGACGCCCTTCGCCCGCAGTTCCCCCTGTGCCGCGGCCACGTCGTCGACCTGCAGCCACAGCCGTACTGCGGGCACCGGGGGCGTCTCGGACCGGCCCGAGACCTCGAGGAAGCCGCCGCCCATGAAGAAGACGGTGCCGCGCTCGGCACCCGTGCCGAACTCGCGGTAGACGGCGAGGCCCAGCTGCTCACCGTAGAAGGCACGGGACCGCTCGGGGTCGGTGGGGCGGAGCAGGATCCGGCTGCTGAGTACATGCACCATGCAGCGGAGCTTAGGGCCCGGTGGCGTTACGCTCATCCCTGCCCGAGCCGCGCCAGGAAGACGGAGACGTACGCCCATGGAGACCGCCGCCACCGCACTGACCTTCCGCGACGCCACCGACGCCGACGTGGACGAGCTGGTCGCGCTCATCGAGTCGGCGTACCGGGGCGACGACAGCCGGGCCGGATGGACCACCGAGGCGGACATCCTCGAGGGGCAGCGGACCGACCCGGAGGGGGTGCTGGCGGTCGTCAAGTCGCCCGACAGCCGGCTCCTGACCGTGGAGCGGGACGGCAGGATCGTCGCCTGCTGCCAGCTGGAGCACCGCGGCGGCAGCGCCTACTTCGGGATGTTCGCCGTCAGCCCCCTGCTCCAGGGCGCGGGCCTCGGCAAGCTGATCATCGCGGAGGCGGAGCGACAGGCCCGCGAGGTCTGGGGCGTGAAGGAGATGCAGATGACGGTGATCTCCGTGCGCGACGACCTCATCGCCTGGTACGAGCGGCGCGGCTACCGCCGTACGGGACGGATGACCCCGTTCCCGTACGGCGACGAGCGCTTCGGTCTTCCGCAGCGCGACGACCTGCAGTTCGAGTTGCTGGTCAAGGAGCTCGGCTAGGCCGTGAAACGGCCTGTGCGCTTGATGTCCGGGTGGTCGGTGGTCGCGCCGTCCAGGCCGAAGGCCCGGACCAGCCGTAGCTGGTCCTGGGTGTTCACCACCCAGCCGATGATCCTCAGGTCGGCCTTGCGGGCCCGCTCCACGATCTCCAGGGTCAGCCGGCGGATGTTCAGGCAGACGGTCTCGGCGCCGGCCTCGACGGCGCGGTCCACGATGTCCGTGCCGTAGCGGCTGGCGATCAGGGCGGTCCGCACGCCCGGCACCAGTGGCTTGATCTCGGCGATCGCCTCGTCGTGGAACGAGGACACCTCCACCCGGCCGGCCAGCCCACGCCGGTTCATCACCTCGGCCAGCGCCCGTGCCGCCTGTTTGTCCTTGATCTCCGCCTGGAGCGGTGTGTGGACGGCCTCGAGGACCTCCTCGAATTCGGGGACCCGCTCGCCCCGGCCCGCGTCCAGGGCCCGCAGCTCGGCGAGGGTCTTCTCGGCGATCGGACCGGTGCCGTCGGTCGTGCGGTCCACATCCGTGTCGTGCATGACGACGAGCGCGCCGTCCTTGCTCAGGTGCAGATCGAGTTCGATGGCGTCGAGACCCGCCTCCTGGGCGGCGACGAAGGACCGGAGGGTGTTCTCGGGTTCCACACCCATGACTCCGCGGTGACCGATGGTGAGGAAGTTCAAGACGCGACTCTCTTCCGTCGACAGGCGGCACTGGGGGGCCTGACGGGCCCCCCTGACCGTATCGCCTGGACCCGCCCTGTGCAGAGAGTGAGGGCATGGTTGCGGCACATCCGGGCAGAAGCGTGTCCGACAGGAAAAAGTGCGGTGAAGCACAGGGTCGGGCAGGATAATTTCCCGGGTTCACCCTTGCTGGGAGGAACCTCGTGTGTATACGGTCTGCATACGTGAGATTCTCCCGTGGAAGGTGGGACATGACGGAAATTCTTGTGCAGGTGGGTTCGGAGGAAGCCCTTCCTCCCGTGGCCAGGGTGGTGGACCACCCGGCATGGCCCGTGCTCAAGGATGCCGTGGAGCGGATCCGGCCATGGCAGTCCAAGGACGGGTCGATCGACTTCGCCGCCGAGGGCGCGCCCGACCCGGCCGACGCCGAGCTCGCGGTCCGCCAGGTCGCCGACGCCGTCCTGGAGCTCTCCCCCCTGCTCCCGCACGACGGCGCCTACCACGAGGCCCTGGTCAAGGACCTGACCCGGTGGGCCGACGGCGGATTCGGGGTGCCCGACTTCCTCGACTCGCTGCTGGCCTTCCAGCCCGCCGCGAACCGCGCGGACGGCCTCCAGCACCTCGTCCTCTTCCCGATGTACACGCAGAACGGCAATCCGGACCGCAACCTCGAGGCGGTCGTGCTGCGCATGGTCTGGCCGGACTGGCTGGCCGAGCTGGAGCGCACCCGCTACGACAACCCGCTGTTCTGCGGCATCAAGTTCGAGGACTTCACGGCCGGCTACGACACCAACTCCGCCGTCCTGTTCCCCGAGACCATCGCCGTGCGCGAGGCCCCGGAGCGGTTCACCTGGGGCGGCATCTTCTGCGACCGCGAGGCCGCCCGCTTCCGCCGCGTGACCGAGGCCGCCGTCGACATCCTGGGCCTGGAGCTGCCCGAGGACGTCGCCGCGATGGTCCACGACCAGAAGCGCTGCGAAGAGGCGTTCGTCCTGTGGGACATGGTCCACGACCGCACCCACAGCCACGGCGACCTGCCCTTCGACCCCTTCATGATCAAGCAGCGCCAGCCGTTCTGGATGTACGGCCTCGAGGAGCTGCGCTGCGACCTCACCGCCTTCAAGGAGGCCGTGAAGCTCTCGGCCGACGGCGTCCCGCAGGCCCGTGACGTGCAGGTCGCGGTCCTCTTCGACCGCATGTTCCGCTTCCCGGTCACCGGCGAGCGCGTGCGCAACTACGACGGTCTCGGCGGCCAGCTCCTCTTCGCCTACCTGCACAAGCACGACGTCGTCCGCTGGACCGACAACAAGCTCACCATCGACTGGGAGCGCGCCCCGCAGGTCACCAACCAGCTGTGCGCCGAGATCGAGGACCTGTACCGCGACGGCATCGACCGCCCGAAGCTCGTCCACTGGTTCGCCGGCTACGAGCTGGTCTCGACGTACCTCTCCCCGCACCCGGGCTCCAAGTGGGCCAAGGGACCCGACGCCCTCGACACGACGCAGCCGCCGCGCAAACTCGTCGATGACGTGCTTCCGGACGAGTTTCCGCTGAGCATGTTCTATGAGGCACTGTCCAAGAAGCTGAAGAACGTGATCGCCTCCACCAAGGGCATCACGGCGGACGGCGCCGAGCGGATCGCCGCGTGAGCGGCGGAGTCTTCCGCAAGACCGGGAACACTGCTCAGGAGGCGAAGGCGATGGCGGGGAACGGAGCTCTCAGCGGTGCGGTGATCGCGGTGGCCGGAGCGGGCGGCCCCGCGGGCCGGGCGGCCATCCTGCGACTGGCCGAGGCGGGGGCCACGGTCGCCGCCGCGGACAACGACCCGGAGCGGCTGGCGGAGGCCGTGGACGCGGCTCGGTACGCGTCCGGCGGGGCGACGGTCACCGGCGAACCCGTCGACCTGCTGGACCTCCAGTCCACCCGTGACTGGGCCGCCCACATCGAGAAGGACTTCGGCCGCGTCGACGGCCTCGTCCACCTCGTGGGCGGCTGGCGCGGCAGCGAAACCTTCATCAAGTCGAGTCTCGACGACTGGGACTTCCTCGAACTGCTGCTGATCCGCACCGTGCAGCACACCTCGCTGGCGTTCTACGAGAGCCTGCAGCGCAGCGACCAGGGGCGATACGTCCTGATCAGCGCCGCCGGTGCCTCGAAGCCGACGGCGGGCAACGCCTCCTACGCCGCCGCCAAGGCCGCCGCCGAGGCGTGGACGCTCGCTCTGGCCGACGCCTTCCGCAAGGCCGGGGGCCCCGAGGGCCTGACCTCGGCGGCCACGATCCTGGTGGTCAAGGCGCTGGTCCACGATGCGATGCGCGCCGATCGACCCAACGCGAAGTTCGCGGGCTTCACCGACGTCAAGGACCTGGCCGAGGCCATCACCGAGGTCTGGGAGAAGCCCGCCGCCGAAGTGAACGGAAACCGTCTGTGGCTCACCGAGAAGCCGTGAACCCGCCGAGGACCGACGCCCGCCGTCATCACGACCCAGAGGTCCGCGGTTTCGCCAGCGACAACTACGCCGGGGCCCACCCGGAGGTGCTCGCCGCCCTGGCCCTGGCCAACGGCGGGCACCAGGTCGCATACGGCGAGGACGCCTACACCGAGAACCTCCAGCAGGTGGTCCGCAGCCACTTCGGGCCGACGGCCGAGGCGTTCCCGGTCTTCAACGGCACCGGCGCGAACGTCGTCGCGCTCCAGGCGGTCACCGACCGCTGGGGCGCGGTGATCTGCGCGGAGAGCGCGCACATCAACGTCGACGAGTGCGGGGCCCCGGAGCGGGTCGGCGGCCTGAAGCTGCTGACCGTTCCGACGCCCGACGGCAAGCTCACGCCCGAGCTGATCGACCGGCAGGCGTACGGCTGGGACGACGAGCACCGCGCGATGCCGCAGGTCGTCTCCATCGCGCAGGCCACCGAACTGGGCACGGTCTACACGCCGGAGGAGATACGCGCCCTCTGCGAGCACGCCCACGGTCACGGCATGAAGGTGCACCTGGACGGCTCGCGGCTGGCCAACGCCGCCGCAAGCCTGAACGTCCCGATGCGGACGCTCACCAACGCCGCCGGCGTCGACATCCTCTCCCTGGGCGGCACCAAGAACGGCGCCCTGTTCGGCGAGGCCGTCGTGGTCCTCGACCAGGACGCCGTGAGCCACATGAAGCACCTGCGCAAGCTGTCCATGCAGCTCGCCTCCAAGATGCGGTTCGTCTCGGTGCAGTTGGAGGCCCTGCTCGCCCGGGACCTGTGGCTGCGCAACGCCGGACACGCCAACGAGATGGCCCAGCGCCTCGCCGAGGGCGTGCGGGCCGTGCACGGTGTGGAGATCCTCTACCCGGTGCAGGCCAACGCGGTCTTCGCCCGCCTGCCGCACGACGTGAGCGAGCGCCTCCAGAAGCGGTTCCGCTTCTACTTCTGGGACGAGACGGCGGGCGACGTCCGCTGGATGTGCGCGTTCGACACGACCGAGGACGACGTGGACACGTTCGTGGCGGCGCTCAAGGAGGAGATGGCCCGCTGAGCGAGCATGCATGAATATACGGCAGAGCGTAAATAAATTGACGGAGGAGTGCCTCCTCTCTACGCTCTGCCTGCATGCAGCTCATCCAGCAAACGCCCGACCTCTCCGCCTATCTGGCCGCTGACGAGGTGATCGACCACCACCCGCTCGTCCGCGAGACCGCGGCGAGGCTCGCTGATGGGGTGGACGACTCGTATGGGTATGCGCGGGCGGCCTTCGAGTTCGTGCGCGACACCATTCCGCACTCGCAGGACTCCGGCGATCCCCGCGTCACCTGGCGCGCCTCCGACGTCTTGGAGCAACGCACCGGTATCTGCTACGCCAAGGCCCACGCGCTGGCCGCGCTGCTGCGAGCCGAGGACATCCCCACCGCGCTCTGCTATCAGAAGTTCGACGAGGTGCACGGGCTGGTCGCCGTGCGGTTCAACGGTGCGTGGCACCGGCAGGATCCCCGGGGCAACAAGCCCGGCGTCGACGCACAGTTCTCCCTCGACGGCGAGCGGCTCGCCTTCACGCCCGATCGTGCGTCCAATGAACTGGACTATCCGGTGCTGTATGCTGCACCGCATCCGGTCGTACTGAACGTTCTCACGGCGGCTCGCGACCGGCCGCACCTGTGGCAGACGCTCCCCACCGCACTCTGAGGCAAGGCGACCATGACGCTCACGCTGACCGTGTCCGACGACGTACGCGCTCTCGCGCCCGGCTTCACGCACGTCGCGATCGAGGCGCACGGCCTGGTCAACGGGCCCAGCAGTCCGGCAAGTTCGGAGCTCCTCGATGACGCGGCACGGCGGCTGGCCGTACGACTGGAGGGGCGCGCCCCGCACGAGGACCCGCACATGGCCGCCTGGCGCGAGACCTACACGGCGTTCGGCTCGAAGCCGTCCAGGACCCGCAACTCCGCGGAGGCGCTGGCCAAGCGGGCTCTCTCGGAGGCCGGGCTGCCCCGCGTCAACCTGCTCGTCGACCTCTACAACGCCGTCTCCGTCGCCCATCTGATCCCGGTCGGCGGGGAAGACCTCGACCGCGTCGAGGGCGGCATGCGGCTGATCCGCGCCACAGGGGAGGAGGACTTCGTGACCGTCGCCGGCGGGGAGGAGACCGTCGAGCACCCCGACGCGGGCGAAGTGGTGTGGCGCGACGACGTGGGCGTCACCTGCCGTCGCTGGAACTGGCGTCAGGGCCCGCGCACCCGGCTCACCGAGGGGACGGCATCGGGCGTCTTCCTGCTGGAGAGCCTGGCGCCGATGCCGGTCGCCGAAGTGGCGGCGGCCGCCGCGGAACTCGCCGAGCTGCTGGCGAGGTTCAGCCCGGGTGCCGACATCGCCGTACGCGCTCCGGAGTCCTCCGCCTGAGGGCCGCCGGACGGCTTCAGTGCGCCTCGGCCGCCCGCACCTGCTCCGGCGTCGGGGCCGTGCCGCCGAGGTGGGCCGGCATCCACCAGGTGTCGTCCGGGCCCTTGGGGCGGACGGGGTAGGCGCGCTGGGCGGCCTCGAGGAGCTCCTGGACGCGCTCGCGCAGCTGGCGCGTGATGGCGCCCGCGTACTTGTCGCGGGACGCCTCGATCGCCTCGCCCACCCGGATCGTGATGGGGATGTGGCTGCGCTTGAAGTTGCGCGGGTGGCCCTTGGTCCACAGCCGCTGTGTGCCCCACACCGCCATCGGGATCAGCGGGACGCCGGCCTCCTGCGCCAGGCGCGCGGCGCCCGACTTGAAGCTCTTCAGCGTGAACGACTGCGAGATCGTCGCCTCCGGGAAGACCCCGACGATCTCGCCCGACCGCAGCGAGTCCAGGGCGTGCGCGTAGGCCGCCTCGCCCTGCTTGCGGTCCACCGGGATGTGCTTCATCCCGCGCATCAGCGGGCCGGAGATCTTGTGCCGGAAGACCGACTCCTTCGCCATGAAACGCACCAGACGCTTCTGCGGCAGGGCCGCCAGGCCGTCGAAGACGAAGTCCAGGTAGCTGATGTGATTGCTCACCAGTACGGCGCCGCCCGAGCGCGGGATGTTCTCCGAACCCTGGCAGTCGATCTTGAGGTCCCACACCTTGAACAGCGTGCGGGCGAAACCGACGACGGGACGGTAGACGAGCTCTGCCATGGGCGGTACGGACCCTTCCTGCTCGGCCTGGGAAGGGATTCCCAGTGGAGAAGTTACGCAGCCGTAGGTTTACGGCTTGTCGCAGATCGTGCCCGAAGAACGGCCGGGTAGCCAGTCCTCGTGCCCGTATGCGGCGAGATTCTCGTCACGTCGTCCGCAGCTTCCCACCTCGTGCTTTTGCGTCCCCATTACTCCGCGCGGACCGCCACCCGTCGCACGAGCAGGTACAACTCGCAACCCAGGCAGTACCCGAACGCCGCGTTCAGGAAGGCGGCGGCGAGCGCGGCGCCGGTGGCCGCGAGGCCCAGCCAGCCGGGTCCCAGGGTGTAGCCGACGAGCCCGAGTCCGGCGAAAAGCAGTCCCACCGCCTGGGCGAAGCGCGGCGGTTCGGGCGCCTCGAACTCCGTCGGCGGCCCGAGTCGCGGCCGGACCGCCTTGGCGAACAGCAGGCCGTAAGGGGAGCGGCCGACCCCGCCCGCCGCGCCCAGCAGGAACGCCAGTGTCTGCCAGGCCAGCAGCCAGGCGCTTCCCGTGACCAGCACGACCGCCAGCACGGCGGTCGTGACGGCCGCGCCGAAACGCGGCCCTCTCGCATCGATGTCCATGGGAACCAAGCATTCCGCAGCGTGGCCGCATTACGGGGGCGGGAATCTTTGCGGTCTCGTGAACGCTTGCAGGAGGTGATGACCGGACTGGTGGTGTGCGTGGTGGTGCTCGCGGTGGCGAGCGCCTACGGAGTGCTGCAGCGGCGGCGGAGCGGGAGAGTGCGGGTGCGCGGGCGCGACGACGGCAAGCGGCTCGATGCGGCGGAGCTCGGCGCGGAACTCGGCGAGCGGGCCACGCTCGTGCAGTTCTCCAGCGCGTTCTGCGCGCCCTGCCGGGCGACCCGCAGGGTCCTCGGCGAAGTGGCCGGCGTCGTGCCGGGCGTGACCCACGTCGAGATCGACGCCGAGGCCCACCTCGACCTCGTGCGGCGGCTGGACATCCTCAAAACCCCGACCGTGCTCGTGCTGGACGCCGACGGCCGGGTGGTGCGGCGCGCCACGGGGCAGCCGCGCAAGGCCGACGTGATCGCGGCACTGGGAGAGGCGGTGTGACGGGCGTGACGGCGTCAGTGAGTCATCTCCCGCATCACGGAACGAACTTGACTGCGCGTACCATTTATCGTCAGCCTGACCCCATGCCTGCGGACCTTCTCGCCACGCCCGACCTCCTGCGCTCGGTCTTCCGGCGGCACGCGGCGGGAGTCGCCGTCATCACCGCTCGTGGCGAAGCCGGCCCGGTGGGCTTCACCGCCACCTCCCTGACGTCGGTGTCCGCCGAGCCGCCGCTGTTGTCCTTCGGTGTCGGAACCGGCGCGTCCAGCTGGCCCGCCATCGCGACGGCGGACCACGTCGGTGTCCACATCCTCGGTGAGCACCAGCAGGAGCTGGCCGCCACCTTCTCCCGCAGCGGCGCCGACCGCTTCGCCCCGCCCACCGCCTGGCGGGAGGGGCCCGAGGGGGTTCCCGTCCTCGACGGCGTGCTCGCCTGGCTGGTGGGCCGGATCGTCGCGCGCGTCCCCGCCGGAGACCACCGGCTCGTGATCGCCGAGGTCGTGGACGGCGATCCCTCTGGCACCGGCCGTCCGCTCCTCTACCACCAGGGACGTTTCCAGCGTCTGGGCGACTGAACGCGGGGGTCCCCCCGGGCTGCGTGACCGTCGAGTTCCGGTTACGCTGCGTTGCGAAGGTCACAGTTCAAAGCGCTTGCTTAGCGGGAACGAACTGGGTGTACTGACGAGTAATATTTCGCTCGGGGCGTGGGTTCGCCCCGACCGGGATCGGACGCTAGAGGCGCCTATGCTGCCTGCAAGTAGGCAGCATGGAAATGACGATGCAGTAGGAGAGCCGGCGTGAGCTTGAGGATCGTTGTCACTGTGAAGTACGTGCCCGACGCCACTGGCGACCGGCACTTCGCCGATGACCTGACCGTCGACCGGGACGACGTGGACGGTCTGCTCTCCGAGCTCGACGAGTACGCGGTCGAGCAGGCGCTGCAGATCTCCGAGAACTCCGACGACGACGTGGAGATCACCGTCCTGACGGTGGGCCCCGAGGACGCCAAGGACGCCCTGCGCAAGGCGCTGTCCATGGGCGCGGACAAGGCGATCCACGTCGAGGACGACGACATCCACGGCACCGACGCCATCGGCACCTCCCTGATCCTGGCCAAGGCGATCGAGAAGGCCGGCTACGACCTGGTCGTCTCCGGTATGGCCTCCACCGACGGCACCATGGGCGTCGTGCCCGCGCTGCTCGCCGAGCGTCTGGGCGTCCCGCAGGTCACCCTGCTCTCCGAGGTCTCCGTGGAGGACGGCACGGTCAAGGGCCGCCGCGACGGCGACGCCGCCTCCGAGAACCTGGAGGCCTCCCTCCCGGCGGTCGTGTCGGTGACCGACCAGTCGGGCGAGGCGCGTTACCCCTCCTTCAAGGGCATCATGGCGGCCAAGAAGAAGCCGGTGGAGTCCTGGGACCTGTCCGACCTGGACCTCGAGGCCGAGGAGGTCGGCCTGGAGGGTGCCTACACCACGGTCGACGGCGCGGCCGAGCGCCCGGCCCGCACCGCGGGCACGATCGTCAAGGACGAGGGCGAGGGCGGCAAGCAGCTCGCTGAGTTCCTCGCGGGCCAGAAGTTCATCTGAGCCCTTTCGCTGACCGCCCCTCATCTTTCGCAAGCAGGAGAGAAGAAGTCCCATGGCTGAAGTTCTCGTCTACGTCGACCACGTGGACGGTGCCGTCCGCAAGCCCACCCTGGAACTGCTGACCCTGGCCCGCCGCATCGGCGAGCCGGTCGCCGTCGCGCTGGGCAACGGCGCCGCCGACACCGCCGCCACGCTCGCCGAGCACGGCGCGGTCAAGGTCCTCACCCACGAGGCCGCCGAGTACGCCGACTACCTGGTCGTACCGAAGGTCGACGCCCTCCAGGCCGCCCACGAGGCCGTGTCCCCGGCCGCCGTGCTGGTCCCCTCCTCCGCCGAGGGCAAGGAGATCGCCGCGCGCCTGGCGCTGCGTCTGGGCTCCGGCATCATCACCGACGCCGTCGACCTGGAGGCCGGCGACGAGGGCCCGGTGGCCACGCAGTCCGTGTTCGCCGCGTCCTTCACCACCAAGTCCCGTGTCTCCAAGGGCACCCCGGTCATCACGGTCAAGCCCAACAGCGCGGCCGTCGAGGCCGCCCCGGCCGCCGGCGCGGTCGAGGCCCTGTCCGTGAGCTTTTCCGCCCAGGCCACCGGCACCAAGGTCACCGGCCGTACGCCGCGTGAGTCGACGGGCCGTCCGGAGCTGACCGAGGCCGCGATCGTGGTCTCCGGTGGCCGTGGTGTCAACGGCGCGGAGAACTTCGCGATCATCGAGGCGCTCGCCGACTCCCTCGGTGCCGCTGTCGGTGCCTCGCGTGCCGCGGTGGACGCCGGCTGGTACCCGCACACCAACCAGGTCGGCCAGACCGGCAAGTCGGTCTCGCCGCAGTTGTACATCGCCAACGGCATCTCGGGTGCGATCCAGCACCGCGCCGGTATGCAGACCTCGAAGACGATCGTGGCGATCAACAAGGACGCCGAGGCCCCGATCTTCGACCTCGTCGACTACGGCGTCGTCGGCGACCTCTTCGACGTCGTCCCGGCGCTGACCGAGGAGATCAAGACCCGCAAGGGCTGATCGACCGGCTGTGAGAGGCCCCCGTGACCGCGCGAACGGTCACGGGGGCCTCTTCTCATCCCAGGGTCATCGAGGCCTGCACCGGCAGATGGTCGCTCGGATACGTCCCGTCCATGCTGAAGGTGTTCATCCCGGCCCGGTGCGTGCTCACCCCGGGTGTGGTGAGGATCCAGTCGATGCGCCGCCCGCCGGGCTTGAGCTCCCGGTAGCCGTGGTGCGTCCCGTACGCGGGCCCCCGCGAGGCCGCCGTGTCCCAGGCGTCCACCAGTCCGATGTCCAGCATGAGGTCGTACACCCGGTTGTCGTGAGCGGCCGCGTTGAAGTCGCCGGTGACGACGACCGGTGACGACCGGTCCCACCCGGCGATCGTCTCGCCGATGAGCTCGGTCGAGCGTTCCCGGGCGTACTGGCTGACGCTGTCCAGGTGGGTGTTGAGAACGTAGAACTCCCGGCCGTCGTCGGCGAGGTCGGCGAAACGGACCCAGGTCACCATGCGCAGCCAGTCCGCGCCCCAGGTGTTCGAGGCGATCGTGCGCGGGGTGTCGGACAACCAGAAGTGATCGAACTCGATCGGCTCGAGTCTGCGCGTGTCGTAGAACACCGCCATGAACTCGTCCTTGCTGCCGCCCGCGCGTCCGGTGCCGATCCAGTCGTAGTGCGCGCCGAGATCCTTCTCGATCGCGCGCACCTGCCGGTAGAGCCCTTCCTGGGTGCCGATGACGTGCGGTCGCTCACGGCGCAGCAGTTCTCGCATCACCGGCCGGCGCACGGCCCAGCGCGGTGTCTCGTCGACGACGGTCGCGAAGCGCACGTTGAACGTCATGACGTTCAGGGCGCCCGGGTGCTCGCCGGCGGAAGCGTGGTGTGTGGGACCCGCGGTGGTGAGCAGCGGCCCTGCGACGGCGGCGGCTGCCGCCGCCTTGAGCCCGTGGCGGCGCGTCACGCCGGCCTCGTTCGGCACGTGGTCTCCCTCCCCTTGCACGTCAGGATGAAGCTTGCCTTCTGATTACGGAAGAAGAGGGCCGATCGGCAGTGATCTAGAGGGAGGCATGGGGAATTCCACGTCAGGATGGTGTTGACCAGGGCGAAGGTCGGCCGATAACTTCGTTCTACGGATTGTTGATTCCGCTGTGCGGAAAATGGAGGGTCTCGCAATGGGTCAGGGCCGGCAGGAGAAGGTGGCGACGAGCCTCGCGGGAGCCGTCGGCGAGGAGATCAGCGCCTCCCTCGCGCCGGTCGACGCCGAGCTGGAGCGCCGCTACCCCGGAGACCCCGGCACCCGTCAGCCCGTCCACACCGTCTACGTACCCGGCGATGCCTTCGCCGCCGACACCGTCCGCTCCTGGGGCGACCGGGCCCTCCTCGCACTCGACGAACACGCCCCGGACGCCGCGTCCTTCGCCGCCGTCCTCGGCCTCTCCGAGGAACTCGCCGAGCCCGTCCACGCGCGCGTGCGGGCCAAGCTGGAGCGCGAGCCGATCGAGGACCTGCGCGTCGACTTCGAGGACGGCTACGGCAACCGCCCCGACGCCGAGGAGGACGAGGCCGCCGCCCGCGCCGCCCGGCTGATCGCCGAGGCCTACGAGGACGGCACCGCAGCCCCGTACATGGGCATCCGCATGAAGTGCATGGAAGCGCCCGTACGCGCCCGGGGCATCCGCACCCTCGACATCTTCCTCACCGGCCTGATGGAGGCCGGTGGCCTGCCCGACGGGTTGGTCCTCACCCTGCCGAAGGTGACGTACGCCGAGCAGGTCACCGCCATGGCGCGCCTGCTGGACGCCTTCGAGAAGGCCCACGGCCTGGAGCCGGGTCGGATCGGTTTCGAGATCCAGATCGAGACAAGCCAGTCCATCCTCGCCGCCGACGGCACCGCCACCGTCGCCCGCATGATCCAGGCAGCCGAGGGCCGCGCCACCGGACTGCACTACGGCACCTTCGACTACAGCGCCTGCCTCGGCGTCTCCGCCGCGCACCAGGCCAGTGACCACCCTGCCGCGGACTACGCCAAGGCCGTCATGCAGGTCGCGGCGGCCGGCACGGGCGTACGGGTCTCCGACGGCTCCACCAACGTCCTGCCCGTCGGCCCCACCGCCAAGGTCCACGCCGCCTGGCGCCTGCACTACGGCCTCACCCGCCGCGCCCTGGCCCGCGCCTACTACCAGGGCTGGGACATGCACCCCGGGCACATCCCCACCCGCTACGCGGCCGTCTTCGCCTTCTACCGCGAGGGCTTCGAGCAGGCCGCCACCCGCCTGTCCCGCTACGCCAACCGCACCGGCGGCGACGTCATGGACGAGCCCGCCACCGCCAAGGCCCTCAGTGGCTACCTGCTGCGCGGCCTGGACTGCGGAGCCCTGGACAACGGTGAGGTCGCGCGCCTGGCCGGTCTGACCCGGGCGGACCTGGAGAGCTTCGCGGCGCCTCGCCGCGGGGATCTGACGGCCTCCGCCTGACCGTGCCGGCCGGCACGTACCGGCCGTGTCACAGCCGTCACCGACGCCTGTCGCCGTCACCGACGGCCCGTAGTCTGTACGCCACGCACTGACGGTGTCGGTCGTCGGCGCATCCGGTGGGGTCACAGGAACGGGGCAGCGGTGTCGACGGGGGAGCACGGGCGGACGGACGGTGCCGGACGGCTGCTGGCGGGGCGCTACCGCGTCACGGCGGCGCTGGGCCGCGGCGGCATGGGTGTCGTATGGAAGGCCGTCGACGAGGTCCTCGGCCGTGAGGTCGCGGTCAAGGAACTGCGCACCTACACCGACGCGGCCGGCCCCGAACTGGCCGCTCTGCAGCTGCGGATGCAACGCGAGGCGCGTGCGGCGGCCCGGGTGCGCCACCCCGGCGTCATCGCCGTGCACGACATCGCCCAGGTCGACGGCCGCCCGGTCATCGTCATGGAACTGGTCGACGGGCCGTCCCTGGACGACGTCCTGCGCGAACGCGGCACGCTGGACCCGGGTGAGGTGGCCGGGATCGGCGCCAAGGTCATGGACGCGCTGGCCGCCGCACACCGCGCGGGCGTCCTGCACCGGGACGTCAAACCGGGCAACATCCTGCTCGACCGCACGGGCCGGGTCGTCCTCACCGACTTCGGCATCGCCACGATGGACGATCCCGGGGACGGTTCGGCCACGCACCTCACCCGCAGCGGCGAACTCGTCGGCTCCCTCGACTACCTGGCCCCCGAGCGTGCCCAGGGTGCCGATCCGGGCCCCGCCTCCGACATCTGGGCCCTGGGCGCCACGCTGTACGCGGCCGTCGAGGGCTCCTCGCCCTTCCGCCGCACGTCGACGTTCTCCACGCTCACCGCGATCGTCTCCGAGCCGCTGCCGGAGCCCCGCCGCGCGGGCCCCCTCGGGCCCGTCCTGCAGCGGCTGCTGGACAAGCGCCCCGAGTCCCGCCCGGAGGCCGACCAGGCCCGCGCACTGCTCCAAGCCGTCGTGGACACCGGCGGCTCGGACACACCGACATCCGCCCTGCGCGGCCCCGCGATCGCGCCCTCGCGCGCGGAGACGGAGCGCAGTGTCCCGTCGGTTCCCCCGGGGTTCGGGCCCCCGCAGCAGGACGCGGCCGGACCCGACGAGGGCGGCGACACCCCGGGGCCGCCGGTGTCCGGGAACCCCGCGCACGCAGGAACCGACACGCAGGCCTCGGGGCCGGGCCACCCCACGACGTCGGGCCCCGGCACCGGCCCTCAGGGTGTCGGCCCGCTCGCAGCCGGCAGCACCGCACCCACCGGCCCGATGAACCCCGGCCGCACCGCCCCCCGCCGTAAGGCGCGCGTCCTGCTGGCCGCCGCGGCCGTCACCGTCGTCCTGGCCGCCGCCGGTACCACGATCGCCCTGCTCGGCGACGACTCCGGCGACAAGGAGACCGGCACGCGGACCGGCGCCGTCGGTGCGGACGGCAGGTCAGCCGAGCCCGGTGGACCGGACGACGGCTCGAACGCCCCGAGGTCCACGGAACAGGGTGACTCCGAGGACAGGGCATCCTCCGGGAAGACCGCTGACCGGAAGGACCCCGAGCCCACCGGCCGGGCGACCACTCCGGCTCCCGGGAAAACGACCGGGGGCGCCACCGCCGGAGGCGGCACCACCCCAGGCGGCGGTTCGGGAGGCGGAGCCACGACCGGCGGCGGCTCGACCACCCCGGCCCCGGCCTGTCACGCCATCGGCGGCGGCAAGTACAACTGCCAGGTCTGGAAGACCGCCGACTCCTACACCGCCGCCGGCGCCAAGGCCGGCATCCTCAAGGCGGGCACCAACTACTTCTACTGCCAGGAGAACCTGGGCCGCCGCGAGACGTCCGGGAAGTGGACCAACGTCTGGTGGGCGAAGACCGACGACGACAGCGGCAACACGGACGTCTGGGTCAGCGACGTCTACATCAAGGGCGGCGACAACGACGGGCCGGTCCCCGGGCTCCCGGTCTGCTGACCCCGCGCCGCGGCGGCCACGTACCGCTCGAGTCCGGAGGCCGTCACCAGCTTCTCCTCGACGAACAGCCGCGTGCCCCGCTCGCACAGCCGCCGGTCTCCCCGCGCCCGCGCGCAGAACTCCTCGGGCACGACGCCGAACAGCTCCCGCAGACGCGGCAGCCCGACGAGGAGCTCGGTCAGCAGCTCCCGCTCACCCGGGTGGGTGCGCGGCGTGCCCGCGCCGTCGTGGAGGACACCGTGCCGGTTGACGTAGGCGTACGCCCCGGGCAGCCGGGTGCCGTCCGCGAGGTCGATCCGGACGTCGGGCGACGGCAGCCAGGCCCGGTCGAAGTTGCCGCCCTGCACCGGCACGCCCTCGCTCGCGTCGATCACCCCGAGCTGCTCGGCGTCGAGCCACAGGACGAACAACTCCCGCACGGTGCCCGGGGCGCCGACCGGCGAGGCGGAGACGTACCCCATGCGGCTCACATGGGCGGAGACACCGGCGTCGACGCCCGTCACCCGCGCCTTCACCATGGGCAGCGGCGCCGCGATCCCGAACTCGGTCATCTTGTGCCGCAACTGCCCGGGACAGCCGTTCGAGCCGATGGCGATGACCGGAGTGCGGTCCGCGTACACCAGCTGCTCCAGCGGCAGGAAGCGGTCCCCGTCGAGCAGCCCGGAATCGGCGGGCCACGCCCCCGGGTACAGGAGGGGGTGCTCGCGCGGCGCCCCGGCCAGGCCGAGTGCCCGCAGCGTGCGATCGGTGGCGTCGTCCATCGGCCGCTCAGTCCGCCGGGGGGATCTCGCCCGAGCCGCGGGTGATCAGCCGGGTCGGCAGCTCGATGCGCTCGGGGGTGACCGGGGTCCCGTCCAGCTGCCGGAAGAGACGTTCCGCCGCGGTGCGGCCGATGTCCGCCGCGTCCTGGGCCACGACCGTGACGCCCGGCTGGAGCAGGTCGGCGAGCTCGATGTCGTCGAAGCCGACCAGGGCGACACGGCGGGCCTGCTCGGCGAGGACACGGATCACGGTCACCGTCACCCGGTTGTTGCCCGCGAAGATCGCCGTGACCGGGTCAGGGCCGGTCAGCATCGCCTCGGCCGCCCTGCGTACCCGCTCGGGGCCGGTGACGCCGAGGGACATCCAGGATTCCGCCACCGGTATGCCCGCGTCCTCCATGGCGGCCCGGTAGCCGCGCAACCGTTCGGCGGCGGTGTGGATCCGGGGCATGTCGCCGATGAAGCCGATCCGGCGGTGGCCGTGCGCGATGAGGTGGGCGACGCCGCCGCGGGCGCCGCCGTAGTTGTCCGACAGGACCACGTCGGCGTCGATGTGCCCGGCCGGGCGGTCCACGAACACCGTGGCGACCCCCGCCTTGAGCTCCGGCTCCAGATACCGGTGGTCGTCCCCGGCCGGAATCACCACCAGCCCGTCCACCCGCCGCGCGCACAGGGCCAGCACCAGCTCCTGTTCCCGCTCGGGGTCCTCCGCGCTGGAGCCGTTGATCAGCAGGGCACCGTGCGCGCGGGCCACCTCCTCGACCGACCGGCTCAGCGGCCCGTAGAACGGGTCCGCGAGGTCCTCCAGCACGAGGCCGATGCTCGCCGTGCGGCCCTTGCGCAGCACCCGGGCGCTGTCGTTGCGGCGGAAGCCGAGGGCGTCGATCGCCTCCTGGACCCGTTGCTCCGTCTCCGGAGTGACCCCCGGCTCCCCGTTCACGACACGGGAGACCGTCTTGAGGCCGACTCCGGCGCGTGCGGCTACGTCCTTCATGGTCGGCCGGGTGCCGTAGCGCGCTGCGGATCGGAGGGGGCTCTGGGGCACGGTGCGGTGTCCTGTCCTGTCGTCCACGGGGGATGCGTCGATCCTCTGTTTGTATGAGGATGTGGCGTCGAGCATAGAGCCTGGACAACGTTGTCAGGCTCGGGGGACACTGTCCACCGCACTCTCCGGCCCGCGCACCGCCGTGGGACGGGCCTACTGCTTGCCCTGCTTGATGGCCTTTACCGGCGTTTTCTCATGCCCGACGGGGAGATCCGACACTGATGCACACCGACCTCGTGGCCGCGCTCGACATCGGCGGCACCAAGATCGCCGGCGCTCTGGTGGACGGTGACGGCCGGATCCTGGTCCGCGCCCAGCGGCCGACGCCCGCCCGGGAGGACGGCGACATCGTGATGCGTGCCGTGACGGAGGTGCTCGGCGAGCTCGCCGCGTCGCCGCTGTGGGAGCGTGCCTCGGCCGTGGGCATCGGCAGTGCCGGGCCCGTGGACGCCTCCGCGGGCACGGTGAGCCCGGTGAACGTGCCCGGCTGGCGCGACTACCCGCTCGTCGCCCGTGTCCGGGCCGCCGCCGGTGACCTGCCCGTCGAGCTGATCGGCGACGGTGTGGCGATCACCGCGGCAGAACACTGGCAGGGCGCCGCCCGGGGCCATGACAACGCGCTGTGCATGGTCGTCTCCACCGGCGTCGGCGGCGGCCTGGTGCTCGGCGGCCGGCTGCACCCCGGGCCCACCGGCAACGCGGGCCACATCGGCCACATCAGCGTCGATCTCGACGGCGATCTGTGCCCGTGCGGCTCGCACGGCTGTGTGGAACGCATCGCGAGCGGCCCCAACATCGCCCGGCGCGCTCTGGAGAACGGCTGGCGGCCCGGCCCGGACGGGGACACCTCCGCCGCCGCGGTGGCCGCCGCCGCCCGCTCGGGCGACCCGGTCGCCGTCGCCTCCTTCGAGCGTGCCGCCCAGGCCCTGGCTGCCGGGATCGCCGCCACGGCGACTCTCGTGGAGATCGACATCGCCGTGATCGGCGGGGGAGTGGGCAAGGCGGGCGGCGTCCTGTTCGACCCCCTGCGCAAGGCCCTGGGCTCCTACGCGACGCTGTCCTTCGTCCGCCACCTGACCGTGGCACCGGCGCAGATGGGCACCGACGCGGGGCTGGTGGGCGCGGCGGCGGCAGCACTGGCGAAGCGGACGGACACGGCGGCGGCCGGGGTGTGAGACCGGACCGATCCGGCAGGAACGTTCATCCTGCGGTGGCGTGATGCGGGCCGGTGCGGGATCGGCGGGACGGTCACCCCGGTCGGGGCGATACGGACCGGTCCGGTCCGTTTAGCCGGAATTCGGCCGCACGTGCGTGCGATGTGGCACGATCGCGCTTGTGAGCAGCAGACCCGCCTCGGCGCAGCATCTGCGCGACCTCGCCCGACTGCGGCGCGTCAAGGACCGCATCGACCGGGAGTACGCCAAACCCCTGGACGTCGAGGCGCTCGCGCGGGGCGTGCACATGTCGGCCGGGCACCTCAGCCGCGCGTTCCGGCAGGCGTACGGCGAGTCGCCGTACAGCTATCTCATGACGCGGCGCATCGAGCGTGCGATGGCGCTGCTGCGCCGAGGGGACCTCAGCGTCACCGAGGTGTGCTTCGAGGTCGGCTGCGCGTCGCTGGGCACCTTCAGCACCCGTTTCACCGAGCTGGTGGGCATGCCGCCCAGTGCCTACCGGCGCGAGGCGGCGCGCGCGACGTCGGGGATTCCGTCGTGCGTGGCGAAGCAGGTGACCAGACCGATCAGGAATCGAGAAGCGCCCACCCCGGGCCGAAACTAGCGTGATGGCCATGGACCTTCGCATTCACGCCAGTTTCCTTCCGCACGACGACCCGGACGCCGCCCTGGCGTTCTACCGCGACACCCTCGGCTTCGAAGTCAGAAACGACGTCGGGTACCAAGGCATGCGCTGGATCACGGTCGGCCCCGTCGGCCAGCCCGGCACGAACATCGTGCTGCACCCGCCGGCCGCCGATCCCGGTGTCACCGATGACGAGCGCCGCACCATCGCCGAGATGATGGCCAAGGGCACCTACGCCAGCATCGTCCTGGCCACCACCGACGTCGACGCCACCTTCGAGCGGGTGCAGGCGGGCGACGCCGAGGTGGTCCAGGAGCCGGTTGACCAGCCCTACGGCGTTCGCGACTGCGCCTTCCGCGACCCCGCGGGCAACATGGTCCGCATCCAGCAGCTGAAGGCGCCGTAGCAGCCCCCGAACCGCACCTTCCCCGCGCCGCTCCCCGGGAGCCGGCGCGGGGGAACGAGATCGCCCGAGCGCGGCAGCGCCGCCCGACAGATGGAGACCCCATGAGCAAGGCCACGACGACGGACAGACAGTCGCCCGGGCCGCACGTTGCCGACAGCCATGACGTGATCCGTGTGCACGGTGCGCGCGAGAACAACCTCAGGGACGTCAGCATCGAGATTCCGAAGCGCCGGCTCACGGTGTTCACCGGTGTCTCCGGTTCGGGCAAGAGCTCGCTGGTGTTCGACACGATCGCCGCGGAGTCGCAGCGGCTGATCAACGAGACCTACAGCGCCTTCCTCCAGGGGTTCATGCCGAACCTGGCCCGGCCCGAGGTCGACGTCCTGGACGGGCTGACGACCGCGATCGCCGTCGACCAGCAGCGCATGGGCTCCGACCCCCGCTCCACCGTCGGCACCGCCACCGACGCCAACGCGATGCTGCGGATCCTCTTCAGCCGGCTCGGCACCCCGCACATCGGCCCGCCCGGCGCGTTCTCCTTCAACACCGCCTCGGTCTCGGCGAGCGGCGGCTTCACGGTGGACCGCGGTGCCGACAAGACCAGGACCGAGAAGGTGTCCTTCAGCCGCACCGGCGGCATGTGCACACACTGCGAGGGCCGGGGCACGGTCTCCGACATCGACCTCACCCAGCTCTTCGACGACTCCAAGTCGCTGTCCGAGGACCCGTTCACCATCCCCACCTACACCGGGGGCGGCTGGGTGGTGCGGGTCATCGCCGAGTCGGGCTTCTTCGACAAGGAGAAGCCGATCCGCCAGTACACCAAGAAGGAGCGGCACGACTTCCTGTACCGCGAGCCGGTCAAGGTGAAGATCAACGGCGTCAACCTCACCTACGAGGGGTTGATCCCGAAGCTGCAGAAGACGTTCCTGTCCAAGGACCGCGAGTCGATGCAGCCGCACATCCGGGCCTTCGTGGACCGGGCGGTCACCTTCTCCCGGTGCCCCGAGTGCGACGGCACCCGGCTCAGCGAGCTCGCCCGTTCATCGAAGATCGGCAAGGTGAACATCGCCGACGCCTGCGCCATGGAGATCCGCGACCTGGCGGAGTGGGTGCGCGGGCTGGAGGAGCCCTCGGTGGCGCCGCTGCTCACCAAGCTCCGGCACACCCTCGACTCGTTCGTGGAGATCGGCCTCGGCTACCTCTCGCTCGACCGGGCGTCGGGCACGCTCTCCGGCGGCGAGGCGCAGCGCACCAAGATGATCCGCCACCTCGGCTCCTCTCTCACGGACGTCACCTACGTCTTCGACGAGCCCTCCATCGGCCTCCACCCGCACGACATCGAGCGGATGAACAACCTGCTCCTGCGCCTGCGGGACAAGGGCAACACCGTGCTGGTCGTGGAGCACAAGCCGGAGACGATCGCCATCGCCGACCATGTCGTGGACCTCGGCCCCGGCGCCGGCACGGCGGGCGGCACCGTCTGTTTCGAGGGCAGTCTGGAAGGACTGCGGGGCAGCGGCACCGTCACCGGCCGTCACCTCGACGACCGGGCCAAGGTCAAGGCGACCGTCCGCAAGCCCTCCGGCGCGCTGGAGATCCGGGGCGCCTCGGCGAACAACCTGCGCGACGTCGACGTCGACATCCCGCTCGGCGTCCTCACCGTCGTCACCGGCGTCGCGGGCTCCGGCAAGAGCTCCCTGCTGCACGGCGCACTGCCCCGGCAGGCGGGGGGAGAGGGCGTGGTGGCGATCGACCAGACTCCGATCCGCGGCTCCCGGCGCAGCAACCCGGCGACGTACACCGGACTGGCCGATCCGATCCGCAAGGCCTTCGCCAAGGCCAACGGCGTGAAGCCGGCCCTGTTCAGCGCCAACTCCGAGGGCGCCTGCCCCACCTGCAACGGCGCCGGCGTCATCTACACCGACCTGGCGATCATGCAGAGCGTGGCCACGCCCTGTGAGGAGTGCGAGGGCAGACGCTTCGAGGCGTCGGTGCTGGAGTACCGCCTCGGCGGCCGGGACATCAGCGAGGTGCTGGCGATGCCCGTGTCCGAGGCCGAGGAGTTCTTCGCCGGCGGTGAGGCCCGTACGCCCGCCGCGCACCGCATCCTGCAGCGGCTCGCGGACGTCGGGCTCGGCTACCTCACCCTCGGCCAGCCGCTCACCACGCTGTCCGGCGGCGAGCGGCAGCGGCTCAAGCTGGCCACGCACATGGGCGAGAAGGGCGGCGTGTACGTCCTCGACGAGCCGACCACCGGGCTCCACCTCGCGGACGTGGAGCAGCTGCTCGGCCTCCTCGACCGGCTTGTCGACTCCGGCAAGTCGGTCATCGTGATCGAGCACCACCAGGCGGTCATGGCGCACGCCGACTGGATCATCGATCTCGGCCCCGGCGCGGGCCACGACGGCGGGCGGATCGTCTTCGAGGGCACCCCGACCGATCTCGTCGAGGCCCGCTCCACGCTGACCGGCGAGCACCTGGCGGCCTACGTGGGCGCCTGACGGGGTCTTCGGAGGCCGTGAGGCGAGCCCCGCATTACTCGCCTCACGGCCTCCATGTCAGATATAAAGTACAAATGCGGTGATTATCGGCACCTGTCGCGGGCACTCCGTCTCCTGAATCCCCCACGGAACGGAGCCGCAGATGATCATCAGGAAGATGCACGAGATGGGCGTCCGCAGCGAGCACGCCTACATGGCCGGCATGGCCTCCATCGGCCTCAGCGTCGTCGCCTGGATGGGCTCCATGAAGGTGGAGGGCGGCACCGGCCTCGCCCGCGCCGACCGCTGGGGCATCTTCGTCGGTGAATGGGCGCCCACCTTCTTCGGTCTCGGCCTCGCCCTGTCCCACTACGAGCAGCAGGACGGCACCCTCACCGCCGACGTCCACGAGTTCCGGCCGACGCGGAAGGCGGGCTGAACGGCCCATCCCGGCGCGCGGCCGGCACCGTCGCCGCGCACCCTGGTGCCATGGCGTCCGTGAAACCCGTCGTGGTCTACCCGCCCGCCGCGGACGGCGGCCGCCGGGTCCGTGTGGACGACCAGTTCCTCGGCATCGCCTACGGGCCGCTCGACGTCGCCGAGTTCCTGCGGCGGGCGGGGATCGAGGACGCGGACGCGGCGTACGTGGCGGCGTCCGGGCTCATCGAGTGGCGCGGCGGCGGCTCCGGCACCTGGGGCACCGGCCCCGAATGAAGCCGCCGCTTCGCCCGAACGGCCCAGTGGCGTGACCCCGGGGCCCGTCCGGCAGTTGGGTGGGGCATGAAGAAGCGCAGCATGCTCGCCATCGCCTCCCTGGCCACCGGCTTCGCCGTCGCGGCGATCACCCCGTCGCACGCCATCGGAGAGAAGATCCCCGCCATCAACGTGGACGAGACCCTCAAGACGCTCGACCAGACGGTCGGCGGAGAGGGCCTGTCCGTGGACGGGAAGGACGGCGTACAGAAGAAGAAGGGCGTTCAGAAGAAGGGCGCGAAGAAGGCCGCCCACAAGAAGGGCTGACGAGTCGCCCCGGCCGCGGCCCACGGCGCCGGCGCTCCCTGTGTGAGAGGGGGGCGTCGGCGCCGTCGTCATGCGCCCTCAACTGCGGCTGGTTTCCGTGGCAGGGTGGAGCGGGCAAGCCTCAGGGGGCCAACAGAAGAGGGGGACCTGTGACCGTCGTCTGGATCAACGGCGCGTTCGGTGCGGGGAAGACCACCACCGCTCGGGAACTGATCGAACTGATCCCGAACAGCACGCTCTTCGACCCGGAGGTCATCGGTGGCGCGCTAGCCCACCTGCTGCCGCCCAAACGCCTCGCCGAGGTCGGCGACTTCCAGGACCTGCCGATCTGGCGACGGCTCGTGATCGACACCGCGGCCGCGATGCTCGCCGAGCTCGGCGGGACCCTCGTCGTGCCCATGACCCTGCTGCGCCAGGAGTACCGCGACGAGATCTTCGGCGGCCTCGCCGCGCGCAGGATTCCGGTCAGCCACATCCTGCTCGCCCCGGCCGAAACGATACTGCGGGAACGAATAGCGGGTCGTGAGGTGCCGCGGGACCTTCCCGACGGGGACATGCGAATACGCCAGTGGTCCTTCGACCACATCGAGCCGTACCGGACCGCCCTCGCCTCCTGGCTCACCGCCGACGCCCACCCGGTCGACACCAGCGACCTCACTCCGTACGAGACGGCCGTGCGCATCGCCGGGGCCGTGACCGACGGGTCCGTGCCCGTCTGCGACATCGTGCAGACGCCCGAGCCCACCGCCGAGACCGTCGCCGCCGGGGTGCTCCTCTTCGACGAGGAGGACCGGGTGCTGCTCGTCGACCCCACGTACAAGGCCGGCTGGGAGTTCCCCGGCGGTGTCGTCGAACCCGGTGAGGCACCCGCGCGCGCCGGCATGCGGGAGGTCGCCGAGGAGACCGGCATCCACCTCGACGAGGTGCCGAGCCTGCTCGTCGTCGACTGGGAGCGCCCAGCGCCCCCCGCGTTCGGCGGTCTGCGTCTCCTCTTCGACGGCGGCCTGCTGCACTCCGCCGAGGCAGGCCGGCTGCTGCTCCCCGGCCCGGAACTGCGCGCCTGGCGGTTCGTCACCGAGGCCGAGGCCGCCGACCTGCTGCCCCCCGTGCGCTACGAGCGGCTGCGCTGGGCCCTGCGCGCACGTGAACGGGGAGCCGCGCTCTATCTGGAGGCCGGAGTGCCGGTCGGCTGACGCCGGGCCCGCCGCCCGTCCCCTTTACCCGGCACGGGGGATTCCGAGGGAAAAGCAAAAGGAAACAACGGCGTGGCCACGGCCAATCGCTGCCCAAGGAATCTCCCGCGAACGCTCACGCCCCGGGTAATCACATTCCCTGCACTCGTCAACACTTTTCCATCTCAGCAAACAATCCCTTTTCTCGCCCCTGCGCGGCTTGACCGGGCTCGCACACGGTTGCGAAAGTCCGCAGAGTCTCACGGCGGAAGCAACGACCGCCACTCAATTTCCTTGCCCCAGGGGCAGATCCGGGATGTCCGTACGATGACCACGCAACACCAGCCGGTCGACACCGGCGGCGGCACCGCGCTGCTGACCGAGCCGTCGGCCCAAGGCTCCAGACCCGACGGCACGGCAGTCGCCGGCCGCTCACCGGCCCGGATGGCCTGGCGGCGGATCAGGCGGGACAAGGTCACCACGATCGCCCTGGCGGCCACCCTCCTGTTCATCGCGATCGCGCTCCTCGCCCCGGTGCTCACCGCACTGACCGGCTGGGGGCCGATCACTCCCGACAACAAGGCGATCAATCCGGACACGGGCAATTTCCCCTACGGATCGCTGGGCGGCATCAGCGCCAAGCACCTGCTCGGCGTCGAGCCGGGCACGGGCTACGACCTGTTCGCCCGCATCGTCTACGGCCTGCGCACCTCGCTCTGGGTGGGTTTCGCCTCGGCCCTGCTGTCCACCGCGGTCGGTGTGGTGGCCGGGCTCGCCGCCGGATATTTCGGCGGCTGGGTCGACTCCCTGTTGTCCCGGATCATGGACGTGATGCTGGCGTTCCCCCAGCTGCTGTTCATCATCGCGCTCACCCCGGTGATCCAGAACGCCCTGCAGACCAACAGCCACGGCGGCACCGACGAGAACCTCCGGCTGCTCGTCCTGGTCCTCAACATCGCGGTGTTCGCCTGGGCGTACACCGCCCGCCTGGTGCGCGGGCAGGTACTGTCCCTGCGCGAGCGGGAGTTCGTCGATGCCGCGCGGCTGATGAGCGCCGGCCGTCGGCACATCCTGTTCCGGCAGCTGCTGCCCAACCTGTGGGCGCCGATCCTGATCTCCTTCGCGCTCGCCGTCCCGCAGAACATCACCACCGAGGCGGCGCTGTCGTACCTGGGCGTGGGCGTCATCCCGCCCAACCCCGACTGGGGAGCGCTGCTCTCGGACGCCTCCCAGTTCTTCCTGCAGGACCCGATGTACCTCTTCGTGCCCGGCGTCCTGCTCTTCCTCCTCGTGCTGGCACTCAACCTGCTCGGGGACGGCGTCCGGGACGCCCTGGATCCCCGCGCCCGGCGCGGCTGACAAGCCACCCCCCCCCGAGTGTCGCCCCGGCGGTCCCACGAACGGCCGCCGAGCCCGTAGCAAGAAACGGAGTTTCCCCCATGATGCGCACCACGCGTACCACGCGCAGATCGCGCACGGTCGCTCTCACGGCAACCGCCGTGGTGATCGCCCTCGGAGCCACCGCATGCGGAGGGTCCTCCGGCAGCAGCGCCGGCGGCTCCCCGTCGAAGGGCGGCACGCTGACGATCCTCGACGACGCCGACTTCAACCACATCGACCCTCAGCGGACGTACACCACCGAGGGTTCGAGCATGGACTACGAACTCGTGCGCACCCTCACCGGATGGGACGAGACGGGCTCCCAGCCCAAGCTGGTCGGTGACCTGGCGACCGACACCGGAACGCCCAGCAAGGGCGCCACGGTGTGGACGTTCCACCTGCGCCACGGGGTCAAGTGGCAGGACGGCAGCGAGGTCACCGCGCAGGACGTGAAGTACGGCGTCGAGAGGGCCTTCTCACCGGACATCAACGGCGGCCCGCCGTACGCC
Source organism: Streptomyces sp. NPDC126510 (assembly GCF_040302345.1). Taxonomy (NCBI): domain Bacteria; kingdom Bacillati; phylum Actinomycetota; class Actinomycetes; order Kitasatosporales; family Streptomycetaceae; genus Streptomyces; species Streptomyces sp. NPDC126510. Next base: position 45,457 of record NZ_JBEORR010000020.1, read on the forward strand.
AGTCAGTGGCTGGTCGGCGGTGACTCCTACAAGGGCCCGTACCAGGGCAAGCAGCTGGCCTCGATCCAGACACCGGACAAGTACACCCTCGTCTTCCATCTCAACCAGCCCGTCGCCGACTTCGACGAGACGACGGCGATGACCGGATGGTCGGCGGTCCCCAAGGCCCACGACACGGGCGCCACGTACGACCTGCACGTCTGGTCCGACGGGCCCTACATGATCAAGTCGTACAGCAAGGGCAAGGAACTGGTCCTCGTCCGGAACAAGAACTGGAACCAGTCGAACGACCCGATCCGGCAGCAGAACCTCAACGAGATCGACGCGAAGTTCGGGCAGGACCAGGCCGCCATCGACCAGCAGATCAAGGCCGACGGCGGAGCCGCCCAGACCGCGATCACCCAGACACCGATCGCCGGCTCCGACCTGACGACGCTGGCAGGCGACCCGTCGCTCAAGTCGCGCTATTACAAGATCCCGGCCCCGGGCATCAACTACCTCGCGATCAACCTCAACCGGGTCAAGGACCTGAAGGTCCGCCAGGCGATCGAGTACGCCATCGACAAGACCACCGTGCGCGGCGCCTTCGGCGGGTCGGCCTACGGCAACTACGCCACCACGATGCTGGCCCCCGGCATCGACGGCCACAAGGACTTCAACCTCTACAGCAGCAACCCCGCCGGTGACCTCACCAAGGCCAAGGCCCTGATGAAGCAGGCCGGCAACCCCAAGCCGACGATGTCCATCGCGGTGGAGAACGTCCCCACCCACGAGCACTTCGCGGAGGCCGTGAAGACCGCGCTCTCCAAGATCGGCATCACGGTGAACATCACCCCGATCGACAAGAACAACTACTTCAGCACTGTCGACAACGTGAAGAACCAGTACGACCTGACCTGGGGCGACTGGATCGCGGACTGGCCGAACGCCTCCACGGTGCTCCCCACCCTCTTCGACGGGCGGCAGATCAAGAAGCTCCCCCAGTCCAACAACGACCTCTCCTACCTGAACGACCCGAAGGTCAACGCGCAGATCGACAAGATCGGCAAGATGACCGACATCAAGCAGCGCAACGCGGCCTACGGGAACCTGGACGAGCAGATCCTCAAGGACGCCGCCGTGGTCCCGCTGATGTACATGAACTTCAGTGAGGTGAGCGGCTCGAAGGTCGGCGGTGTCATCGACGACTCGATCATGGCCGAACCCAGCCTGGTGCACGCCTACATCAAGCAGTGACACCTCTCCTCTGAACCCCGCCGGCGGCCTCGGCCGCCGGCGGGCACCCCACTCACGTCAGGTCCCGGCACCCCATGTTTCGTTACCTCATCAGACGCCTGCTGGCAGCGGCCGTGATCATGCTGGTGATCACCACGATCACCTTCTTCATCTTCTTCGCGCTGCCGTCCAACCCCGCGCTCCTGGCCTGCGGAAAGACCTGCTCGCCCTCCCGCCTCGCGGAGATCAAGCACTCGCTGGGCCTGGACCAGAGCTACCTGACGCAGTACTGGGAGTTCGTCAAGGGGCTGGTCGTGGGCCGCGACTACGGCGACCAGAGCGTCCGCATCCACTGCGGCGCGCCCTGCCTCGGCATCTCCTTCCAGACCGACACCCCCGTCCTGACCACGCTGCTCCAGGACTTCCCGGCGGACCTCTCCCTCGGGCTCGGCGCCGCCGTGGCGTTCCTGATCCTGGGCGTCGGCCTCGGCACCGTCGCCGCGGTGCGCAGGGGCCGGGCCGCCGACAAGGCGGCGGTGGGACTCGCCCTGTTCGGTGTGTCGGTGCAGATCTACTTCATCGGTCTGCTGCTGCTGTACCTCTTCGTGGACAAGTTCCAGATCCTGCCGACCTCCGGCTACACGCCGTTCACGGAGGACCCGGCCGGCTGGTTCCAGGGGCTGATCCTGCCCTGGGCCACCCTCGTCATCGTCTACCTCGCGATGTACACCCGGCTCACCCGCTCCTCCATGCTGGAGGTCTTCGCCGAGGACTACATGCGCACCGCCCGTGCCAAGGGCCTGCCGGCCGCCACCGTCGTCCTCAAGCACGGACTGCGGGCCGCGATCACCCCGATCATCACCATCTTCGGCATGGACGTCGGCTCCCTGATCGGCGGCTCCGCGGTCATCACCGAGTCGGTGTTCGGCATCAACGGCATCGGCAAGCTCGCCGTCGACTCCGTCCAGAACTCCGACCTGCCGGTCATCCTCGGCACCACGCTCTTCGCCGCGACGTTCGTCGTCCTCGCCAACGTCGTCGTCGACCTGGTGTACGGCCTCGTCGACCCGCGCGTGCGCCTCGCCTGAGCCCTTCTTCGTCCTTTAGGAACATCCGTGTCCGTTCAGACCTCACCGCAGCCCGCGGACGTCGCCCCCGCGCCCGCGCCCTTCCTCGACGTACGCGACCTGAGGGTGCACTTCCCGACCGAGGACGGCCTCGTCAAGTCCGTCGACGGCGTCTCCTTCACCCTGGAGAAGGGCCGGACCCTCGGCATCGTCGGCGAGTCCGGCTCCGGCAAGTCGGTGACCTCACTGGCCCTGCTCGGACTCCACAAGGGCACCCGCGCCCAGGTCTCCGGCGAGATCTGGCTGGAGGGCAGGGAACTCGTCGCCCTGCCCGAAGCCGGGATGCGTGCCCTGCGCGGCCGTACCGTCTCCATGATCTTCCAGGACCCGCTGTCCGCGCTGCACCCCTTCTTCACCGTCGGCTCCCAGATCGCCGAGGCCTACCGGGTGCACCACAAGGTCTCCAAGAAGGAGGCGAAGGACCGCGCGGTCGAGATGCTGAAGCGGGTCGGCATCCCGCAGCCCGAGCGCCGGGTCAGGGACTACCCGCACCAGTTCTCCGGCGGTATGCGCCAGCGCGCCATGATCGCCATGTCGCTGGTGTGCGACCCGGCGCTGCTCATCGCCGACGAGCCGACCACCGCCCTGGACGTCACGGTCCAGGCGCAGATCCTGGACCTGATCCGGGACCTGCAGGAGGAGTTCGGCTCCGCCGTCGTCATCATCACGCACGATCTCGGCGTGGTCTCCGACGTCGCCGACGACATCCTGGTGATGTACGGCGGCCGCCGCATCGAGTACGGCACCACCCGCGAAGTGCTCAAGCAGCCCCAGCACCCCTACACCTGGGGCCTGTTGCAGTCGATGCCGCACCTCGGCGGCGACGTCGGCGAACGGCTCAACCCGATCCCCGGCACCCCGCCGAGCCTGATCAACCTGCCGGACGGCTGCTCCTTCCACCCCCGCTGCGCCTACAAGGGCTGGGCGACGGAGGGCCGTTGCACGGCGGAACGGCCCGAACTGCGTCTGGTCTCCGGCAGCGAAGGGCACCTCGCCGCCTGCCATCTCAGCGATGACGCCAAGCAGGAGATCCGCGGCGGGGCCGGTCCGGCCGACCGCGACGCCGCGGCCGCACGGGCCGCGCAGTGACGCCGGCGGACGAAAGGGACCATGCCGTGAGCACCACCGAGCCCCGCACCGGGCAGAGCACCGACCGCCCCGCCGGCGAGAACCCCGGCGAGAGCCTGCTGGAGGTACGCGGTCTGCAGAAGCACTTCCCGATCCGGCAGGGCATCATCTTCCAGCGGCAGATCGGGGCCGTCCGCGCCGTCGACGGCATCGACTTCTCGGTCGGCCCCGGCGAGTCGCTGGGCCTGGTCGGTGAGTCCGGCTGCGGCAAGTCGACCACCGGCCGCCTGATCACCCGGCTGCTCGAACCCACCGGCGGCTCCGTCGTGTTCGACGGTGAGGACATCACGCACCAGTCGGCCGCACGGATGCGGGAGGCCCGCCGCAACCTCCAGATGATCTTCCAGGACCCCTACTCCTCGCTGAACCCCCGGCACACCGTCGGCACCATCGTCGAGACGCCGATGCGGCTCAACGGCATCAACCCGCCGCAGGGCCACAAGAAGCGCGCCCAGGAACTCCTGGAGACGGTCGGGCTCAACCCCGAGCACTACAACCGCTACCCGAACGAGTTCTCCGGTGGTCAGCGCCAGCGCATCGGGATCGCCCGCGCCCTCGCCCTCAGGCCGAAGCTGATCGTGGCCGACGAGCCCGTCTCCGCGCTGGACGTCTCCATCCAGGCGCAGGTCGTCAACCTGCTCCAGGACCTCCAGCGGGAGTTCGGCATCGCCTTCGTCTTCATCGCCCACGACCTGGCCGTCGTACGGCACTTCTCCGAGCGGGTCGCCGTCATGTACCTCGGGAAGATCGTCGAGGTCGCCGACCGGGAGTCGCTCTACACGCGGCCCCGGCACCCCTACACGCACGCGCTGCTGTCCGCCGTGCCCGAGGCCGACCCGGACGCCGTCGGACGGCGTGAACGCATTCGGCTGGCCGGGGACGTGCCCTCCCCGATCGACCCGCCCTCCGGGTGCCGCTTCCGCACCCGCTGCTGGAAGGCGCAGGACAAGTGCGCCCTCGAGGAGCCGGCGCTGGTGCGCGTCGAGGGCAGCCCTTCGGGGCACCTGACCGCCTGCCACTTCCCGGAGGAACCGTCCGTCACGGCACGTGAGGAGGACATCGTCCTGGACCCGGCCCTCGGCTAGGCCGTTTCGTCTGGATCATCGGGCGGACCAGGAAGATGCCCGCGATGTGGAGCCGGTGGCCTGCCGCCCCGGCTGCCGCGACACCACTACGGGACCGGTGGATGCCGGTGCGCGCCGCCGGCGCCGAACAGCTCTCCGGCGGTGGTCGCGGCAGCCACCACCGTGGCTGAACTCCGGGCGCTCGTGTCGCGGCGGTGACGGCCGCTGTGTGCCCGCCCACCGGGGCTCGTGTGGCGCTGCCCCGGGTCGTGTTCCGGAGCGCCGTGCGTGATCGAAGCGCTTCGACGATCAGGTCGGCTGGTGAAAGAAGTGTGTCTTCCTGCGCAGAGCCTTGCTGTTCAAACGCTCCGTCATTACTGTCCGCAGACGCAAGCGCTTCGACACTTCGCACCTGCTCTGGCAAGCCGGGTGCTCGGAAGTAAGGGGACCGAGCACCGTTCCGGCGTCAGAGTCCGCCACCAGACCGGGGGGTCCGGAACAACCCATCGCCGTCCTTGGAGGGACACATGAGATGGCAAGCCGGTAAATCCATCAGCAGCAAGCCGGCCGGCTTCGGTCGGCTGGCCCTGATCGTCGCCGTGATCGCCGGGTTCCTGAGCTTCGCGTCACCGGCGCAGGCCCAGGTGTACGCCACCTGCGACCAGTGGGGTCAGTACACCCAGGGCAGCTGGACGATCTACAACAACATCTGGGGCGAAAGCCACGGCACGCAGTGCCTGACCGTCAACAGCGTCAAGTCCTGGTACGTCGATGCCAATCACTCCGGCGGCGGGATCAAGTCCTACCCGAACACCTCGGTCCGGCCCCAGACGCCGCTGTCGCAGCTGAACTCGGCGGGCTTCTGGTACAACACGTCGTCGGCTCCCGTCGCCGGCGGTGACCACTGGAACTGGACGAGCGACATCTGGTCGGCCGGCAACCAGGACGAGATCATGGTCTTCACCAGCTGGTCCGGGACGGCAGGCGGCTGGGGAAGGCAGATCGCGTCCAACGTGACCATCGGCGGCGTCCTGTACGCGTCGGTCTGGCAGGCCGATCCGGGCTGGAACGTCCTGCAGCTCATTCCCGCCCGGCAGAGCAATACCGGCACCATCGACGCCTCGGCGGTCTGGCGATGGGCCGCATCGCAGAACCTCCTGCGCAACACCACCTTCGACACGATGCAGTTCGGCCTCGAGATCACCTCGACCAGCGGTGCGCAGAAGCGGTACTCGCTGAACACCTACAGCGCCTGGTGGAGCAACACCTCCGGTGGCGGATCCAGCATCTAGCCCCAATACGCGAGAGACGACGGTGCACTCCGTCCGCGCGTAGAGACGAACGCCGCAGCGATTTCCCAACGCATACCTTTCCGCCGGGCCTCGAACGAACAATTCCGGCGGAAGCGGGAGATGGAGCGCGATGCCGGCGTGCACGTGCCGGGGATGCCGGCCCAGGGCCGTCACAACCCCGGCGACCGGGGCTCCGGAGCCTGCCGGGCCGCGTCGACCAGGGTCGATTCGCCGCCGTCGCGCCACGGGTAGGCCTGGCCGGCCGGGAAGCGCAGCAGGCGCAGACGGGGGAGCAGCTCGATGACGTCCACGCACGGACCGCAGGAAAGGCCCCCGTCCGGGACGAGGGCCTTCCGCTGTGGGCAGAGCGGTCAGCTCGCCGCGTAGTTGCGCAGGAACAGTGCCTCAGCCACCGACAGCCGCTCCAGTTCCCCGGGGGACACGCTCTCGTTCACCGCGTGGATCTGCGCCTCGGGCTCGCTCAGACCGATGAGGAGGATCTCCGCACGCGGGTACAGCGCGGCCAGCGTGTTGCACAGCGGGATGGAACCGCCCTGCCCCGCGTACTGCATCTCCTGACCCGGGTAGGCCACCGCCATCGCGGCCGCCATCGCCTGGTACGCCGGGCTGGTGGTGTCGGCGCGGAACGGCTGGCCCTGGCCGATCTGCTCGGTGCTCACCCGGGCACCCCACGGCGTGTGCGCCTCCAGATGCGCCTGGAGCAGCTTCGTCGCCTCGCCCGCGTCCACGCCCGGCGGCACCCGCAGGCTGATCAGCGCGCGGGCACCGGCCTGCACGGACGGGGTGGCGCCGACCACGGGCGGGCAGTCGATGCCGAGGACGGTGACGGCGGGGCGTGCCCAGATACGGTCCGCGACCGTCCCGGACCCGATCAGCCCGACGCCGTCCAGGACCTTGGCGTCCTGCCGGAACTGCGCCTCGTCGTACTGCAGTCCCTCCCAGCCCGCGTCGGCGGAGAGCCCCTCGACGGTCGTCGAGCCGTCCTCGGCGCGCAGCGAGTCCAGCACCCGGATCAGCGCGGCCAGGGCGTCGGGTGCGGCACCGCCGAACTGGCCCGAGTGCAGATTGCCCGCGAGGGTGTCGACCTGGAGGCGCACCATCGTCATGCCGCGCAGGGTGGAGGTGACGGTCGGCAGGCCGACGCGGAAGTTGCCCGCGTCGCCGATGACGATCGTGTCCGCCTCCAGCAGGCCGGGGTGCTCCTCGGCGTATCGCTCCAGACCGCCGGTGCCCATCTCCTCCGAGCCTTCGGCGATCACCTTCACATGGACGGGCACGCCGCCGTTCGCCTTCAGCGCGCGCAGGGCCAGCAGGTGCATGATCACGCCGCCCTTGCAGTCGGCGGCTCCGCGCCCGTACCAGCGCCCGTCACGCTCGGTCAGCTCGAAGGGCGGGGTCGTCCAGGCGGCCTCGTCCAGCGGCGGCTGCACGTCGTAGTGGGCGTAGAGCAGGACGGTCTTCGCGCCCTCCGGGCCGGGCAGGTAGCCGTAGACCGACTGCGTGCCGTCGGGGGTGTCGAGCAGGGCCACGTCCTCGAAGCCCTCGGCGGCGAGCGCATCGGCGACCCAGCGGGCGGCGCCCTCGCTCTCGCTCCTCGGGAACTGGTCGAAGTCCGCCACCGACCGGAAGGCCACCAGTTCGGTGAGCTCCTGCTTCGCCCTGGGCATCAGCGAGGCGACGGTCTCGGCGACCGGATTCGACGACATGGGCACGCTCCTCGTGGGTGCGACGTTGTAAGGATGCGTACCTCTCGGTACGCGTGATCGTGTGGTGTGGGCGCGTCCCCTTGTAAGGGCCACCCACGCCGCCGATCCTCCCACAGCGGCCTGCGGTGACCGCCGCCGTAGGATGCGGGAGTCAGCGGCAGGCGGCTTTGATCGGGAGCAACAGACCATCGTGAGCAGCGAGAACTCTTCGGCGGACGACGTGCGGCAGGTGTGGGACGTCGTCGTGGTGGGCGCGGGACCCGCGGGTGCTTCGGCCGCGTACGCGGCGGCGGTGGCCGGCAGACGCGTGCTGTTGCTGGAGAAGGCGGAGCTGCCGCGGTACAAGACGTGCGGCGGAGGCATCATCGGCCCCTCGCGCGACGCCCTCCCGCCCGGCTTCGAGCTGCCGCTCAGGGACCGGGTGCACGCGGTGACGTTCTCCAGCAACGGCCGCTTCACGCGCACGCGCCGCTCCAGGCAGATGCTCTTCGGGCTGATCAACCGGCCCGAGTTCGACCAGCAGCTGGTCGAGCACGCGCAGAAGGCGGGCGCCGAGCTGCGCACGGGCGTCACCGTCCAGCGGGTCGAGCAGCACGGCTCGACGGTGCCGGACCGGCGCACGGTCGCCGTGGTCCTGCAGGGTGGCGAGGTCGTGCTCGCGCGGGCCGTCGTCGGGGCGGACGGCAGCGCCAGCCGGATAGGGGCGCACGTCGGGGTCAAGCTCGACCAGGTGGATCTCGGCCTCGAGGCGGAGATCCCGGTGCCGGACACCGTCGCGGAGGACTGGAAGGGCCGGGTGCTCATCGACTGGGGTCCCATGCCCGGCAGTTACGGCTGGGTCTTCCCCAAGGGCGACACCCTGACCGTCGGGGTCATCTCGGCTCGGGGCGAAGGCGCCGCGACCAAGCGGTACTTGGAGGAGTTCATCGGCCGACTGGGCCTCGCGGGGTTCGAACCGAGCGTCTCCTCGGGGCACTTGACCCGCTGCCGCGCCGACGACTCGCCGCTCTCGCGCGGGCGGGTGCTGGTGTGCGGCGACGCTGCGGGGCTGCTGGAGCCGTGGACCCGTGAGGGCATCTCCTTCGCGCTGCGGTCCGGCCGGCTCGCGGGGGAGTGGGCGGTGCGGATCGCCGAAGCGCACGACGCCGTGGACACGCGCCGGCAGGCTCTCAACTACGCGTTCGCGATCAAGGCCGGACTCGGGGTGGAGATGAGCGTCGGCAGGCGGCTGCTGACGGTGTTCGAGCGCCGCCCCGGGTTGTTCCACGCGGCGCTGACGGGCTTCCGCCCGGCGTGGAGGGCGTTCAAGGAGATCACGCAGGGCTCGACGTCGCTGGGCGAGATCGTCCGTACGTACCCGGTGGCCCAGCGGGTCCTGACCGCACTGGACCGGCGTCCCGCCGCGGGTGGCGAGGCCGGCCCGGCGGAGTGATCGGCCGCTCGCCGTGATCTTCCCTTCACCGTGCTCGCCCCTGCACCGTGATCAGCCTTGCACCGTGATCTCGAAGACCGGGTGGTCGGGTGCGATGCGGCGCAGCCGGTCGTCCGGGGAGTCGGGGCCGACGCCGTTGAAGAAGACCCCGACCTCCGCCTTCCAGCGCTTGAGGTAGGCGCGCAGGATGGGGGTCTTGTCGTCGTCGCCCACCTCGGCCGCGGTGAAGGCGTCCACGTGCTTGCCGAGGTGCAGTTCGCCGCCGCCCGCTGCGCGCATGTTGTGCGTCCACTGCACATGACCGCGGGGGGCGACCAGGTACTGCCTGCCGTCCAGGGTCAGCAGGTTGACCGGGGTGGTGCGCCACTGGCCGCTCTTGCGGCCCCGGACGGCGAGGACCCGGGAGCCCCAGACACTGATGCCGCGGCGGGTCAGCCAGGCCACGGAGCGGTTGAGGACGTTGACGGTGAACCAGCCGGGCTTCTGGACGTGCGTGGACATGAGGTCCCCCTCTTTGTGAGCACTGCTCTCTGTTGAGGTTCAGTCTGCCTGCGATCGGCGCCCCAAGCAAGAGCAGTGCTCTCTTTTGTGTGCACCGCTCTGCTCTCGTGGCACACTTTTCCGTATGAGCACCGCACACGGCGCCCGTGCCCGGGCCAGGATCGAAGTGACCGCGGCCATCAAGGACGAGGCGCGCAGACAGCTGGCGGCGGAGGGCGCCGCCCGGCTCTCCCTGCGGGCCGTCGCGCGTGAACTGGGCATGGTCTCCTCCGCGCTGTACCGCTACTTCCCCAGCCGTGACGACCTGCTCACCGCACTCATCATCGACGCCTACGACTCCCTCGGCGAGAGCGCAGAGGCCGCCGGCGAGGCGGCGGCCGGCCCCTTCGAGCGCTGGATCGCGGTCTGCGAGGCGGTGCGGCGCTGGGCGCTGGACCATCCGCACGAGTACGCGCTGATCTACGGATCGCCCGTGCCCGGCTACACGGCCCCCGAGGTCACCGTCCCGGCCGCCGCCCGCGTCGGCCTCCTGCTCATCGGCATCACGCGCGACGCCCACCACGGTCCGGGCCTTGCCCGGCCTTCCCTGCCGGCCGCCCTCCGCCCGGAGGCCGAGCGGATGGCCGCCGATCTCGCCCCGGATCTCCCCCCGGAGGTGGTGACCGCACTCGTCGCTGCCTGGGCCCAGCTGTACGGGCTGGTCGGCTTCGAACTGTTCGGCCAGTTCAACCGGGTGGTGGAGGACCGGGAGACGTTCTTCCGGCACGCGGCGGAGCAACTGGCCAGGGGGGTGGGGCTGGTGCCCGGCCCGGGTAGGCCGCCGGCCCGGTGATCACGCGTACTCTCCTGGGAGTACGCGTGATCACCACGCGGGGCTGACGCGGCTGCGAGGCCGTGGCGTCTAGCGTGGCCGGTATGGACGAGCAGCGTGCGCGGGGCGGTCCGCCGCAGTGGTGGCGGCACGGGCCCGCGTCCGGGGACCGGTGGGATGGGCGGGAGCCGCGGTGGCCCTGGCGGTCCACGGTCCTTGTGACCGTGTTCGTCCTGGCCGGATCGAGCTTCGCCGCCCACGGACAGCAGGTCGAACGGGCGGAGCCGGATCTCTTCGCACGGGTGATGCTGCTGGCGGCCTGTGGGGCGCTGCTGTGGCGGAAGCGGTATCCGGTGGCCGTGGTGTTCGGCACGGCGGCCGCCGTCATGGTCTATCTGGGGGCCGGGTATCCCTACGGGCCGGTGCTCTTCACCGTCGCTCTGGCCTGCTTCAGCGCCATCGTCGCAGGGCACCGCCGGGCGGCGTGGACCGCCATGGGCATGCTCTGGGCCGGGCACGTCCTGGTGGCGCACTGGCTCTTCAGGTGGCTGCCGCCGTCCGGGGACTCCGCCGTCTCCTGGGGTGAGGAGATCGTGGTCGCCGCCTGGGTGGTGGCCGTCGCGGCCGTGTCGGAGCTGTTCCGTGTCCGGCGCGAGCAGTGGGCACGCGAGCGGGCCGAGCGGGCCGAGGCCGCCCGGCGGCGGGCCGACGAGGAGCGGCTGCGGATCGCGCGGGAGCTGCACGACGTCCTCGCCCACAGCATCTCCGTCATCAACGTCCAGGCGGGCGTCGGCCTCGCTCTGCTCGACACCGACCCCGAGCAGGCCCGCACCGCCCTCACCACGATCAAGGACCAGAGCAAGGAGGCGCTCGGCGAGGTGCGCCAAGTGCTCCACACTCTGCGCGCCCCCGGCGACGCGCCCCGCACGCCTGCTCCCGGCCTCGACCGGCTGCCCGAACTGGTGGAGCAGGCCGCGAGCGCAGGCCTCACAGTGGAAGTCGAGGGGGAGCCGCCGCGCCTCGGGCCGGGCGCGGACCTGGCCGCCTTCCGGATCGTCCAGGAGGCCTTGACCAACGTCGTACGGCACTCGGGTTCACGGCACGCGCGCGTGCACCTCGCGCACGACGCGGGCATGCTGCGGCTGCGCGTGGACGACGACGGGCCCGCGACCGGCGCCGACGCGGGCGGCAGCGGCAACGGGCTCGCCGGGATGCGGGAGCGGGCCGCCGCCCTGGGGGGCACCATCGTGGCGGGACCCCGCCCGGACGGTGGGTTCCGGGTGCTCGCCGTGCTGCCGCTGTCGGCATCCGCCGGCACCGCCGGACCGCACCAGGAGGACCCGTGATCCGTGTACTGCTCGCCGACGACCAGTCACTGGTGAGGGCGGGATTCCGGGCGCTGCTCGACGCGCAGCCCGGCATCGAGGTGGTCGCGGAGGCCGCCGACGGCGCGGAGGCGGTGCGCCGGATCCGTGAACTGCGGCCCGACGTCGTGCTGATGGACATCCGCATGCCCGTGCTCGACGGCCTTGCCGCGACCCGTCAGGTCACCGCCGACCCGGACCTTGGGGTCGTCAAGGTGGTCATGCTCACCACCTTCGAGCTCGACGAGTACGTCTTCGAGGCGATCCGCTCCGGCGCCTCCGGCTTCCTGGTCAAGGACACCGAGCCGGACGAACTCCTGCGCGCCGTACGGGCGGTGGTAGCGGGAGACGCACTGCTGTCGCCGGGGGTGACGAGGCGGCTGATCTCCGAGTTCGCCTCCCGCTCGAGGGAACCGGCGGCGGCCGGCGTGCTGGACCGGCTCACCGAGCGGGAGCGCGAGGTGATGGCGCTGGTGGGGATGGGCCTGTCCAACGAGGAGATCGCCCGTCGTCTGGTCGTCAGCCCGCTCACCGCGAAGACCCACGTCAGCCGCACGATGGTGAAGCTCGGTGCTCGCGACCGGGCCCAACTGGTCGTGTTGGCCTACGAGTCGGGGTTGGTGCGGCCGGGCTGGCTGGGCTGATCCGCCCTCCGGAACCGGAGCAGCACGCTGACGACGCGGGCGGCGAAGAGCACCGGCGCCAGCACCAGAGCGGCCCACACCAGCAGCCGCTCCGGCGTCTCCGGCAGGTCGAAGAGCAACGCGGGCCCGGCCACGGCTCCGAAGACCACCGCCGCCGCGAAGGCCGCACTGCACAGCGCGTACCCGATCTCGACGGTGATGGCATCCCGTTCGGCCTGACTGCGCCGTCCCCCGTGACTGGTCATACGGCGAGTCAAACAGCCGTGCGCCCGGCGGGCAAGGCAGCCCGCCGGGCGCACGGTCGGAGGCGCCCCCCGGTCGCGCTAGTCGCGTACGGCGACGCGCTCCGCCTCCTCGGGGATGGACCTGGCGACGATGACGGACTGCCCGGCGGACGTCCGGTCCCGGCGGGGACGCAGACCCGTGAGGGTGATCAGCAGTCCGGCGAGGGCGACGAGCGTCACGACCAGCAGGCCGGGCCGGTAACTGTCGAGCACGGCCTGCGGGGAGGGATGGGCGCCCTGGGGGGAGTTCGCGGTCACCACCGCCGTCACCACGGCGAGGAAGATCGCGCCGCCGACCTGGACCGAGGTGTTGAGCAGCCCGGAGATCATGCCCTGCTCGTGCTCGTCGACGCCGTTGGTGGCCTGGACGTTGAGGGACGGGAAGGTCAGCGCGAAGCCGGAGCCGACCAGCAGCATCGTCGGCAGGATCACCGCCGCGTAGACCGGGTCGAGGTCGATGCGCAGGAAGAGCACGTACCCGGTGACCATCAGGGCGAAGCCCAGCACCATCAGCCGGGCGGTGCCGAACCGGTCGATGACGGATCCGACCTTCGTCGCGGAGAGCGCCACCAGAGCGCCCGCCGGCAGGAAGGCCAGGGCCGTGTGCAGCGCGGACCAGCCGAGCAGCTGCTGCATGTACAGGGTGACCAGGAACTGGAAGCCGATGTAGCTGCCGACGAACGTCAACGCGCCCAGTTGTGCCCGCACTTGCGGCCCGGAGCGCAGCACGCCGAGCCGGATCAGCGGGCTGGGGCTGCGCCGCTCGACGGCCACGAAGGCCGCCAGGAGCATGGCCACGGCGGCGAAGGACAGGACGGTCCGGGCCGAGGCCCAGCCCGCCTCGGGCGCCTCGACGACGGTGAAGACGAGCAGCAGCATCGAGGCGGTGCCCAGCACGGCGCCCGGGAGGTCGTAGCCGCCCCGGCCGCGTTCGCGCTCGCTGCGCGGCAGCAGCTTCAGACCCACGGCCAGGGCGATCAGCGCGATCGGGGCGGGCAGGAGCATGGTGAGGCGCCAACTGGCCTCCGTGAGCAGGCCGGAGAAGACCAGGCCCATCGAATAACCGGTGGCGCCGCAGGTGGTGTAGATGGCGAGGGCGCGGTTGCGCAGTGGGCCCTCGGGGAACGTCGTGGTGATGATCGACAGGCCGGCGGGGGCCGTGAAGGCCGCGCTCAGGCCCTTGACGAAGCGGCTGGCGATGAGCAGCGGCCCCGAGTCGACGAGACCGCCGAGCAGCGAGGCGAGTGCGAAGACGCCCAGCGCCACCAGGAAGACCTGCCGCCGCCCCAGCAGGTCGGCGGCGCGTCCGCCGAGGAGCAGCAGGCCGCCGTAGCCCAGGATGTAGCCGCTGACGATCCATTGCAGTGCCGAGGTCGACAGGCCGAGGTCGGCGCCGATGGACGGCAGGGCGACGCCGACCATGGACACGTCCAGGGCGTCCAGGAACATCGCGGCGCAGAGCACGAGCAGGGTGCCCCACAGTCGCGGCGTCCAACGCCCCTCGGACGTGGGGGAGATGAGCGGAGAGGTCATGCCCTGGACACTACATGCGTATGCATGGGATGCAAACGCATTTAATTCAGGTGCAACAATCTCCGTGCTCTGTTACGGTGCGGCGCATGACGGCTCAGCAGGCCGAGCAGGCCCTCGTGGAACAGTGGCGGGACATCCTGGCGCTGCACGCGCGGACACAGTGCGAACTCGACCGGGCGCTGCACGGCCACGGCCTGTGCGCCAGCGACTTCGAGGTGCTCGACGTCCTCGCCGGGTGCCGGACGCCGAAGGGCACGCCGTCCTACCGCGTGCAGGAGATCTCCGAGCGGGTTCACCTGAGCCAGAGCGCGCTGTCGCGGCTGATCGCCCGGCTGGAGAAGGAGGGACTCGTCGAGCGCGGCATGTGCTCCGAGGACCGGCGCGGCGTGAAGGTGTGTCTCACCGCCAAGGGGCGCGCGCTGCACGGCGAGGTGCTTCCCGTGCAGCGCGCGGTCCTGGCGAGGACGCTCGCCGACGACTGATCGCCCGTCGGCGGTCTGCTCAGATCGCCGACGTCTCCCGCCACAGGCTCGCGAGCGCCTGGTCACCCGCCGCGGTCGGCAGAGGAGCCCGGTTCCACAGCGCCAGGTACAACTGCTCGGCCCCGGCGGACAGTTCGCACTCGGCCTCCCCGGACGCGTCCCGTGTGGTCATGGGCGGCTCCGGCGACAGCCGTACCGTCCACACCGCGCCGGTGTCCTCCGCGCGGATCCGCAGGACGCGCGGTCGCGGGGTGCGTACCCGGCTCCTGGAGCGGCCGTGGAAGCCGAGCAGCAGTTCGTCGATGCCGTCGGTCGCGAACTCCGGGGCCACGGGGGCAGGGGCGCCGCCGCGCGCGGACTCCGCGTCGACCCGGTGCACCGCCGTCTCGTGCGCCTGCCGCCTCGCCCAGAACGCCAGCGGGGACGGCGCGGGCAGGAAGGCGAAGCACTCCACATCCGGCGAGGCGCCGGCCAGCGTGTCGACGAGGTCCCGGTGGCCGGCGCGGTACCAGGCCACGAGCTCCCCGCCGTCGAGATCGGTGGGTTCGGCCGGCGGGCGCGGTTCGGTGAGCCGCTCGGCGACGACGGCGGCGGCCCAGCGGTGCACCGCGCCCGTGTGCCGCAACAGGTCGCGCACCTGCCACTCGGGGCAGGTCGGCACCTTCGCGTCGGTCCCCGCCTCCTCGGCGGCCGCGGCCAGCAGCCGGCCTTCCGTCTCCAGTGCTTGAAGGAACTCGGCGGTCTCCATGGCGCCGAGTCTGCCGCATGAAGCGCTCTCCAGGCCCGGGAGTTTCCGGAGGCCGGCCGCGGTGCCTACGGCAGCGGCGTCCCGCCCGTCGCGTTGACGATCTCGGCGGTGATGTACGACGCCTCCTGCGAGGCGAGGAAGACGTACGCCGGAGCCATTTCGGCAGGCTGTGCGGGCCGGCCGATGGGGGCCTGCTTGCCGAACGTCTGTGTGTCCGGCAGGGTCGCCGGGATCAGCGGCGTCCACACCGGGCCGGGCGCCACCGCGTTGACGCGGATGCCCTTCTCGATCAGCATCTGCGCCAGCCCCTGCGTGAAGGTGACGATCGCGCCCTTCGTCGTCGCGTAGTCCAGCAGATGCGGACTGGGCTTGTACGCCTGCACGGACGTGGAGTTGATGATGCTGCCGCCCTCCGGGATGTGCGGCAGGGCCAGCTTGCACAGCCAGAACATGCCGTACAGGTTGGTGCGCAGCACCCGGTCGAACTGCTCGGTGGTGATCGCCTCGATGCCGTCCGGCTGGGACATCTGGTACGCGGCGTTGTTCACGAGCACGTCGATCCGGCCGAACTCGTCCACGGCGCGGTCGATCAGCGCCCGGCAGTTCCCCTCCTCCCGTACGTCGCACGCGACGGGCACGGCGCGCCGGCCGGCCTCCTCGACGAGCCGGGCCGTCTCGGCGGCGTCGTCCTTCTCGTCATCCAGATGGGTGAACAGCACGTCGGCACCCTCGCGGGCGAACGCCAGGGCGACCGCACGGCCGATCCCGGAGTCCCCGCCGGTGATCACGGCCTTGCGGCCCTCCAGCCTGCCGCTGCCCCGGTAGGACTCCTCACCATGGTCCGGGGGCGGGTCCATCGGCCCCGTCCAGCCGGGGTGCGGCTGGTCCTGGGAGGGAAACTCCGGCGTCGGGTGCTGCTTTCCGGGGTGCTGCTGTTCGGTCACGGGTCTGCCTCCTCGTGCACGGGGTACGGCCCGGTGATCACCACGGGCGTGGACACGGGTACCCAGGATCACCGGCATCCCCCCTGGTGGCTCCACGCGTTTCAGTCCCCTGCCGTCCGCCGGGCGGCCGCCCCCACCAGGGCCCCGACGACCGCCGCCACCCCGGCCAGTACCGCCACGCTGGTCAGCGCGGCCGGCAGGGTGAACCAGTCCGCCATGAAACCGATCGCGGGCGGGCCGAGGAGCATGCCCCCGTACCCCAGCGTGGAGGCCGTGGCGACGCCGCCGGGGCCCGCCAGGGCGCCCGCGCGCTCCACGGCCACCGGGAAGAGGTTCGCGAGGCCGATGCCCGTGATCGCGTAGCCGGCGAGAGCGGCCCAGAGGGAGGGGGCGAGGGAGCCGGGCAGCATGCCGACCGCCGCGGTGGTGCCGCCCACGACGACGGTCCGGGTCCGCCCCAGACGTTCCAGGAGGGTCGTGCCCGTCAGCCGCCCCACCGTCATCGCGAGCGCGAAGCACGAGTAGCCCACGGCCGCGGCGCCTGCCGAGGCGTGCAGGTCCTGTTCGAGGTGCAGGGCGCCCCAGTCGGCCAGCGCCCCCTCGCCGTACGCGGTGCACCCCGCGATGAGGCCGAAGACGAGGACCAGTCCCCGGGTACGGCGGTCCGGGCGGCGCGGGGATCCCTCGGCGGGCCGCTCCCGTTCCGGGGGCACCGGCGGCTCGTGCCGCAGGAGGGTGGGGCCCGCCGCTGCGGTCACGAGCAGCCCGACGACCGTGAGCAGCAGCAGGTGGCGCGTGGGGGAGAGGACCCCCGCGACCAGCGCGCCCAGCCCCGCTCCCACCATGCCGCCGAGGCTGAACGCCGCGTGGAAGCTCGGCATGACCGGCCGCCGCAGCGCGGCCACGAGTTCGACGGCCGCGCTGTTGAAGGCCACGTTGATCCCGCCGTACGCGGCCCCGAACAGCAGCAGGACGAGGCCCAGCGCGAGGGCGGAGTGGGTCAGCGGGGGTAGCGCGACGCTGAGGGAGAGCAGGACGGCGCAGACGACGGTGACCCGGTGGTTGCCGTAGCGGCGGCACAGGCGGCCCGTGAGCGTCATGGTGATGACCGCGCCGGCGGAGAGGCCCAGGAGGGCGAGGCCGAGGGTGCCGGCGGATGCGCCGGTCTGCGCCTTGATGGCGGGGATGCGCACCACCCAGCCGGCGAAGACGAAGCCGTCGAGGGCGAAGAAGACGGTGAGGGCGATCCGGAGCCGGGTCAGGGAGCTGCTGTCGGCCGACACGTCCTTGTGCGGTCGGAATTTGTTTATTTGCGGCACAAAATCAGGCTAGGTGGGTGCGGGGTCGAGGACAAGGTGCGACTCTGGGACGAGACCCGCACGCCGCGGAGCGGACGTATCCGCCGAAGGAGCGCAGGAGGGCACATGGGACGTGACGTGCCGGCCCTGGTGTTCACCCGGGAGGACCGCCGTCGGTACCGCGAGAAGATGCACACCGACCTCGAGGTGCTCGCCCGGATGCTCAGCGAGTCGGGCTTCGAGAGCGAGCGCCCTCAGGTCGGGCTGGAGATCGAGCTCAACCTCGTGGACGACTCCGGGCTGCCCGCGATGCGCAACACCGACGTGCTCCAGGCGATCGCCGATCCCGCATGGTCGAGCGAGCTGGGCCGCTTCAACCTGGAGATCAACATCCCGCCCAGGCTGCTGACGACCGGCGGCCCGGGCTCCTGGGAGCAGGCGATCCGGGACGCCCTCAACCACGCCGAGGACCGTGCCGCCGCCGTGGGCGCGCACCTGATCATGGTCGGCATCCTGCCCACCCTCGGCGAGTCGGACGTCAGCGAGTCCGCGCTCTCCGGCGACCCGCGCTACCGCCTCCTCAACGAGCAGATCTTCGCGGCCCGGGGCGAGGACCTGCGGATCAAGGTCGACGGAGTGGAGCGCCTGTCGACGTACGCCGACACCATTACTCCCGAGGCGGCCTGCACCAGCACCCAGTTCCACCTCCAGGTCGACCCGAGGGAGTTCCCGCACTACTGGAACGCGGCCCAGGCCATCGCGGGCGTGCAGATCGCCCTCGCGGCGAACTCGCCCTTCCTGTTCGGCAAGGAGCTGTGGCGCGAGACCCGCATCCCCCTGTTCGAACAGGCCACCGACACCCGCCCCGAGGAGATCAAGGCCCAGGGCGTACGGCCCCGGGTGTGGTTCGGGGAGCGCTGGATCACCAGCGTCTTCGACCTCTTCGAGGAGAACGTGCGCTACTTCCCGGCCCTGCTGCCGCTGTGCGAGGACGAGGACCCGCAGAAGGAACTGGACAGCGGCGGCGTTCCCCAGCTGAGCGAACTGACCCTGCACAACGGCACGATCTACCGCTGGAACCGCCCCATCTACGCCGTCACCGAGAGCGGCCCCCATCTGCGCATCGAGAACCGGGTCCTGCCCGCCGGCCCCACCGTGGCCGACATCATCGCCAACGGCGCCTTCTACTACGGTCTGACCCGCGCCCTGGTCGACGAGGACCGGCCGGTGTGGTCGCGGATGTCCTTCTCGGTCGCCGAGGAGAACCTGCACACCGCGGCCCGCGACGGCATCGACGCCCGTCTGTACTGGCCCGGCGTGGGCGAGGTGCCCGTGACGGAACTGGTGTTGCGGCGCCTGCTGCCCCTGGCGCACCGGGGCCTGGAGCTGACCGGCATGGACGCCGAGTGGCGCGAGCCCCTGCTGGGCATCATCGAGCAGCGCTGCGTCACCGGCCGCAACGGCGCCGTGTGGCAGGCGGAGACGGTGCACCACCTGGAGAAGGCCGGCATCTCAGACCGCCGTGAGGCGCTGCGGCAGATGACCAGGACGTACATGGACTACATGCACATGAACGTGCCCGCGCACACATGGCCCGTGGACTGACGTCACTCCTGCCGACCGAGCCACTGCGCCGCGGTCGTCAGGGGCACGGCCGCGGGCACCTCCGCCGACGTCGTCAGCTCGATCCGGCGTCCCTCGGCCGCCGAACGCAGCAGAGCCGTCATCGTCTCCAGCACGTGCAGGGCGAGTTCGCCGTTCGCGCGGGGCGCCCGGTCACCGTCGGCGGTGAGGAAGTCGAGCAGGCCGACACCGCGGGCACCGTCCGCGTAGCCCGCCGACGCCGGAAGGGGGCGCCAGCGGGTGTCGCCGAGCGTGTGGAGACGGACCTCGCCGTCGAAGCGGTTCGGGTCGGGGACCGAGAGGGTGCCGTTCTCGCCGTGGACCTCGATCGGCGCGGCCGTGGTGGCCACGCCGTCGAAGCTCGTCGTGAGCGTCGTCAGCGTTCCGTCCACGTGCTCCAGCACTCCGGAGACATGGCTGTCCACCTCGACCGGTATGCGCTCGCCGGCGCGCGGACCGGATCCGATGACGCGCTCGGCGCGCAGCCGCCCGCCCGCCCCGGTCACGGCACGCACCGGTCCCAGCAGATGGACCAGGGACGAGAGGTAGTACGGCCCCATGTCCAGCAGCGGGCCGCCGCCCGCCGTGTAGTAGAAGTCCGGGTTCGGGTGCCAGCGTTCGTGGCCCGGGGTCACCATCACGGCCGAGGCGAACTGGGGGCGTCCGATGGTCCCCGCCTCGACGGCCGCCCGCGCGGTCTGAACTCCCGTGCCCAGCACGGTGTCCGGGGCGCAGCCCACACCGGTGCCCGCCTTCGCGGCGGCTTCCAGGACGGCCCGGCCGTCCTCCAGGTCCGCTGCCAGCGGCTTCTCCCCGTAGACGTGTTTACCGTGCCGGATCGCACCGACCGCTATCCCGGCGTGCGCCGCCGGGGTGGTCAGGTTCAGCACCGTGTCCACCTCCGGGCTGCTCAGCAGCTCCTCGACCCTCAGGGCCCGGGCGCCGGGCAGTTCGGCGGCGGCCGCGGCCGACCGGGAGGGGTCGAGGTCGGCGACCGCGGTGATCCGCACAGCGGGATGGCCGGCGAGCGTGTCCAGGTACGCGCGCGAGATGACGCCGAGCCCTACGACTCCGATGCGGTGCGCGTCGCCCACAGCATGCCCCTCTCGACGATGGTGCGGACGTGGGGGTTCTCCAGCACGTCGACGCTGTGCCCTGGCGTCGTCACCACGATCCGCCCGGCGCCCCATCGGCGGGTCCAGACCGCAGGGGAGGTGACCGGCCGGTGCCAGGGCTGCCACGGCCGGGTGGGGTGCGTGGTGGTGGCCAGGACGTCGATGAGGTCGTCGTGGAGCACCCAGTACTGCTCGGTGTCCAGCGTGAAGTCCTCGATGCCGGCGGTGATCGGGTGCGCGCGGCCGGCCTCGGTCAGGGTGATGGTGTGGGGCAGGAAGTTGTCCGATGCCTCACCCCGCCGCTCGCACGGCTCCTTGCCGGGGTGCGTGGCGAACTGGCCGCCGACCAGGTGCAGATAGTCCGAGGAGGAGCGGAACGAGTCGGCGATACCGCCGTGCCAGCCGGTGAAACCCGTGCCGGCCATCACGGCGGAGCTCAGGCCCGCCAGCTCATCACGCGTGATCTCCGACATCGTCACGCACTGCACGACGAGGTCGGTGGCGGCCATCTCGGCGTCGTCCGCGTAGATCCCGGTCGACTCCTCGACCCGGACGGCGTACCCGTTGCCGTGAAGGAAGGGCAGGAACAGTTCCGTGGCCTCGACCGGCTGATGACCTTCCCAGCCGCCCCGGACCACCAGCGCTCTCTTCTGCGTCATCGTGATCTCACTATGCGCCGGTGGCCCGCGTTCGGAAAAGAGGGCCGGACCTCACGAAAGTTTCGCGCCGGCGGCCCGCGCCGACACCATCCAGCAGGCCGCTGTGTAGCGGACGTCCGCGCCCTCCACGAAGGGGTCGAAGGCGGGGCGGACCACCTCGACGATCTCCGCCCGGGTCCGCTCGTCGGCCTCGGGCAGGACCGTGCCGAGCGGACCGAGCCGGCTGAAGTAGGTGACGAGGTCCTTCTCGGGCAGGGTGCAGACCACGTCGACCGGCTGGAAGTCGATGCCGGCCCAGCCGCTCTCCGCCAGTACGCGGTGGACCCGCTCCGGGTCCGCGAACGCGAACTGGCCCGGCTCGTCCGGCCGGCGCACGGGCAGCTCCGGCAGGAACGGGGCCGCGGCGCGTTCCGCCGTCGTCATGAACGGGTTCTCCTCGGCGCCCCGCCACACGACGCACCGCAGTCCGGCCCCGTCCCGCACCGTGCTGCGGAGATTGGCGAAGGCCCGCACCGGGTCGCTGAAGAACATGACGCCGAAGCGCGAGACGACCGCGTCGAAGGCGGCCGGCTCGAACGTGTACTCCTGAGCGTCGGCCTCGATGAAGGACGCCGCCACGCCCTCTCGCTCGGCGTGCGCCCGGGCCGCCTCGATCATCGGCCCGGAGATGTCGACCCCGACGCAGTGACCGGCCCGGCGTGCGACGGCCCGGGTGACGGCGCCGGTGCCGCAGCCGACGTCCAGCACGCTCGCCGCGTGGTCGGCGGCCACGGCGTCGACGAGCAGCTCCTCGATGGGCCTGAACATCCCGTTCAGCACCTCCTGGAGGTCCACCCAGGCGTGGCCGGCGGGCCCGTTCCAGCGGGCGGCCTGCTCGTCGTAGGACCTGTGTGCGTCATTCATCGGCTTCTTCTCCCTCTGCTCTGCCTCGTCCCGCTTGCCCTCGCCGGGACGGGATGACAGCGTTCTACTTCAAGTCGACTTGAGGTCAAGACAATGACAGACCTGGACATAGCAGAAGTGGCGCACCGCGCCGGAGTTCCCGCCTCGACGCTGCGGTTCTACGAGGAGAAGGGGCTGATCGCCTCGACCGGCCGGCGCGGCCTGCGGCGCCAGTACGACAGCGGGGTGCTGGAGCGGCTGGCGCTGATCGCGCTGGGGCGGACGGCTGGTTTCTCGCTCGACGAGATCGCGCGGATGTTCGCGCCGGACGGGCGGCCTTTGATCGACCGGCAGGTGCTGTCGGCCAAGGCGGAGGAACTGGACCGGAGGATCCGCGAACTGGGTGCCCTGCGTGACTCCCTGCGGCATGCCGCCGCGTGCCCCGCGCGCAGCCACCTGGAATGCCCCACCTTCCGCGGCCTGATCGACGCGGCGGCGTCCGGTGGTGTCACGGCGCCGGGAAGGCGGCCGCCCGAACGCCGTTGACCGGTCGTCGGCGCTCTTGGTCCAAAACTGGGTCGTCCTTTGCCCGATTCCCGTCGCCGCGTGCCTAGCCTCGGCTGCGAACTTCGGGAGGCCGCCGTGCTGAAGACCGTGAAGGGCCAGGCAGCGGGTCTGACCAAGGACCAGCGCAACGCCTTCGTGGCCGCCTATCTCGGCTGGGCCATGGACGCGTTCGACTACTTCCTGGTCGTGCTCGTCTACAGCGAGATAGCCGACGACTTCCATGTCTCCCTCACCGACATGGCGTTCCTCACCACCGCGACCCTGGTCATGCGGCCGGTCGGCGCGCTGCTGTTCGGCATGTGGGCGGACCGCCGGGGCCGCCGCGTCCCCCTCATGGTGGACGTCGTCTTCTACTCGATCGTCGGCTTCGCCTGCGCCTTCGCGCCCAACTACACCGTGCTGCTGGTGCTGCGCCTGCTCTATGGCATCGGTATGGGCGGCGAGTGGGGTCTGGGCGCGGCCCTGGCCATGGAGAAGATCCCCACCGAACGGCGCGGATTCTGGTCGGGCCTGCTGCAGAGCGGCTACTCGCTGGGGTATCTCCTGGCGGCCGTGGCCTTCTTCGTCATCGAGCCCGTCTTCGGCTGGCGCGGCCTGTTCGCGTTCAGCCTGCTGCCCGCCCTGGTCGCGCTGTGGGTGCGCAGCAGGGTGGAGGAGAGCGAGGTGTGGGAGAAGAGCGTCGCGCTCAACCGCACCCCCGCGCACCAGGTGTTCAGGAACCCGGCGGTGCTGCGGCGCTTCGTCTACCTGGTCGCGCTGATGACCGCCTTCAACTGGATGTCGCACGGCACCCAGGACATCTACCCCACCTTCGTGAAGAAGGGCCTCGACCTGTCGGCGAACACGTCGATCGCGATCGCGGTGGTCTACAACATCGGTGCCATGATCGGCGGGGTGCTGCTCGGTGCGTACTCCGAGCGGCTGGGCCGCCGCCGGACCATCATGATCGCGGCAGCCGGGGGACTGGTCGTGGTGCCGTTCTTCGTGCTGTCCACCACCGTCGGCTGGCTGATGCTGTCGTCCTTCCTGATGCAGGTGTGCGTGCAGGGCGCGTGGGGCGTCATCCCGGCGCATCTGACCGAGATGAGCCCGGACGCCGTCCGGGGCTTCTACCCGGGCGTCACCTACCAGCTCGGCAACCTCATCGCCGCACTCAACCTGCCGATCCAGGAGGCCCTCGCCGAGCGCCACGGGTACCCCTCGGCGATGGCGTGGACCATCGTGCCCACCCTGGCCGTGGTGATCCTGCTGAGCGCGCTCGGCAAGGAGGCCAAGGGGGTCCGCTTCGGGAGCGGCTCGGCGGCGGCGCCCAGCGGTGCGGCGGCCGGCACGGTGCAGTCGTGACGCAGGAGCGGCCCGACAACGCCCTGTTCCCGCTTGTCCACCGACACTCCGCGGGAAAAAACGTTCCACACGCGGTCACGGTATACTTCCGGCGCCCATGAAGGCCATCGTCGTGCCTGGTCGCGCGGCCGCAACAGCGAGGGGGTGGACGCCGTTCCGGCACGCCCCGCCCGCATCCAGGACGTCGCCGCGGCCGCCGGTGTCTCGGTGTCGACCGTGTCGAACGTCCTCAACCGGCCCGAGCGTGTCACCGCCCGGACCGCCGAGCGTGTCCGCGTCGCCGTCGCCGCGCTCGACTACGTCCCCCATCCGGGAGCCGCGGGCCTGCGCACGGGCCACTCCTCCGCGATCGGGCTCGTCCTGCCCGACGTCACCAACTCCTTCTACGCACGCATCGCTCGAGGCGCCGCGGACGCGGCCTACGACCACGGCTACTCCCTCGTCCTGTGCCACAGCGGCGACGCCCCCGAACGGGAGCAGGGCTACTTCGGCATGCTCGTCGAGCAGCGGGCCGTCGGAGTCGTGGTCGTGCCGCTCAGCGCCGACCCCGGCCGGCTGGCCCGGCTGCGCGAGCGGGGCATCCCGCTCGTCCTGGCCGACCGCGCGATGCCCGACCGGGAGGGCTGCTCGGCCTCCGTCGACGACATCGCCGGCGGCCGCATCGCCGTGCAGCACCTCCTCGACAGCGGAGCACGCGACCTCCTCGTCGTCAACGGCGAGCGCGGCATACGCCAGTGCTCCGACCGCTACCAGGGCGCCCGGCAGGCCGTGCGCAGCCGTCGCGGGGCCCGGCTCGGCCAGGTCGTCGCCGAGCGGATGACCGTCGCGTACGGCACGGAGATCGCCCGCGGCCTGAAGGACCTGCCCGACGGGGTGTTCTGCACCAACGACTTCCTCGCCGCCGGCCTGTGCCGGGGCCTGACCGAACGGGGCGTGCGCGTCCCCGAGGACGTGCAGGTCGTCGGCTACGGCGACCTCGACGTCGCGACCTTCGGGGCGACGAGCCTGACGACGGTCCGCCAGCCGGTCGAGGAACTCGGCCGGGCGGCCGTGGAGATACTGCTCGACGAGATCGAGGCCAGCGCGGACCACCTCCACGAGGCCCGCGTCTTCGCCCCGGGCCTCGTCCTGCGCGACTCCACCCGACCGCCCGCCGACTCCTAACCGTCGGTCGTGATCCGCAGCGTCACCGGCCCCCACAACCCCGACGACAGCTGCGACGCGAACGCCCAGGCGGTCGGCGTGGCCTCCGCGAGATACGGCGCCAGCGTGCCCCGTACCGTCACCTCCAGCCGGACGGTACGCCCCGCCGTACCGCGCAGCGGGAATCGGTACGGCGGACAGAACGCCTCACCGGCGAACTCCCCGTCGACCGACAACTCCACGCTGCCCCGCACCCGCCCCAGATCCAGCACGGGATCGGGCCCCTGCGGCACCTCCACCGACCGCGCGTACGTCACGCCCCCGCTCCATCCGCCCAGCCCCACCTCGCGCCAGTCACCCAGCGCCAGCGGCGCCGGCACGGTCCGTACCCTGACCGGCCCGCGCCAGGCCGAGCCGCCCCGCAGCACGGCGGTGGGCTCGGTGACCACCTCGACCCGGGCCGGTTCCGTCAACGGCCCACGGAGCGTCAGCGACCCGCCGGTCACGGCCGTTTCCCTCCCGTCCCCGACCCGCACCCGCGCGCCCAGCGCCAACGGCAGCTCCAGCGACACCGTTCCCGGCGGAACCGTGAACCGGAAACGCTGCGGTGCCGCCCGGACGTCATCGGTGGACCGCGACGGCCATACGGCACCGCCGGCCACCGGCGGGCCGGCGAGCCACGCGGTCTCCGGGAGCGGGTGCGGTCGCACGGCGGCGTGGCAGTGCTGCAACTCGCCCCGCCTGCGGACGTCTTCGACCGTCCGGCCCCGCCACCCGCCCGTCTCGGCCTCCCAGCCGGCGCCACCGACCAGGGCCGTCACCCCCGCGACCGACCGCGCCACCAGGTCGACGTACACGGCGTCCCGGGCGTCGGCGCTGTCGGCCACGATCTCCAGCGTGTGCTCGCCCGCCCCGAGTTCCGGCTCGTGACGGAAGAACATCGGCACGGCGCCCCAGTCCGCCTCGTAGTACTCCACCTTCTCCTGCCGCGCCACCACGTGCCCGTCGAGCAGCACCGTCACCGCCGAGGCGGCACCCACGACGAGCACCGTCCGCGTGCCCCCGGCCGGGACCGGGAACCGCGCGCGGTAGACGACCCGGCCGTCGGGCCGGACCCGGTCCGGTGGGCGCATGAACCGCGGCCGAGGCCCGAGCCCGCCCGGTTCGGACAGGCAGAAGAAGCTGCCGAGCGGGGTGCCCGCGGCGGCCGAGATCGTCGAAGGCCGGTCCTGGGCGTCCGACAGTTCGTACTCGAGCACGTTCCGGGCCCGTTCCACGTTGACCGGCGCGGAGGCGAGATAGCCGCCGTCGCAGGGGTCCAGCGGCTCCCCGTTCCACCACATCCGCTTGACCGCCTCCGCGCCGACGTGCAGCTCGGCAGCCCCCCGCTGAGCGGTCTCGACGATCGCCCGCACCCGCGCGGCCGTGCCGCCGCCAGGTACCGGGACATGCACGAACTCCTCGTTCACCAGCCCCTTGGTACCCAGCAGGCCGCCCTGGTCGAGGATCCCCCGGCTCGCCGAGTACACCCCGGCGCCCCAGGCCGAGTCCGGCGGCACCAGGGGCAGTTCACCGGCGAGGACCCGCTCCGCGCACGCCGTGTCCAGCGGCTCGGGAACCCGGTCGAGGGGCACCGGGGGCAGGACGCGGACCCGGTTGCCGTAGGTGACCCGGGTCTGCTCCCACGCCGCCCCCTCGGTCCAGTCCATGGTCCAGATCTGCGGCTCCGCCACGGACGTACCCGGGGGCAGTGCGAGATCGCCCCACGCGTTGTCCATCGTCGGGACCAGCCGGCCGTGCCAGCCGGACGAGACGTCGAGCACCCGCGTCTCCGAGCCCCGCGCGGAGGGTGCCGGTGCCGAACGGCCCTCGCGCCAGACGACCAACGCCGCCGGGGCACCGTCCAGAGGCACCTCGATGGCCGACAGGGTGCCGTCCTCCAGGACCGTGACGCGGGCGGGGCCGCGCGAGCCGGTCGCCGGGTTCCAGACCTCGGCCTCCGCGACGCGGGCCCGGACGGTGATGGACGAGGTGGGCATGGGCTCGGGCACGGAGCCGGGCGGTCGCAGGGGATGCGCGCCGATCTCCGGGAAGGAAGCCGTGACCAGAGCCACCGCGTCGTTCCCGCTGCGCCGGACGAGCAACGGCACCTCGCCGGTGGCGTGTCCGGCCGCGTCGGCCACCGCCGCGGCGGCGGCCTCGGGGTCGCGCACCCGCTCAAGCCGGGGATGAGCGAGCAGCGCCGCCACGACCGAGTCGTCACCGGACCGGCCCGCCGCCGTCGCGGGCGCACGGCCCACGACCACCACCCGCCCTCCCGTGTCGAGCAGTTGGGCCAGCCGCCGGGCGGTCTCCTCCTCCAGCACGCTCGCCGAGGGCAGCAGCACCGCCCTGAACACCAGGTCCCTGATCCGCAGGGCACCGTCTGCGGCTTCGGCGCGCTGCACCGACGCGTCGTCGACGACGTCGAAGGAGATGCCGTGCCGGTCCAGGGCACCGGCATGCGGCCGGAGCCAGTTGTTCGTGCCGCACAGGTCCAGGTAGTGCCGCTGCGTCTCGTCGGCCAGGGCGTGGCCCTCGCCCAGCCGGCCGTCGCCGAAGTGCCGGACCGGCGCGTCCAGCGGCACGAGGGCCTGCATGGTGGCGGTGGGGTGCAGCACCGCCACGTCGGCCGCGTAGCCGCCCCACGACATGATCGAGCAGATCCGGGCCACGGCCCGGGAGAACGCCGGGTACTGCCGCCAGTAGGGCTGGCGCCAGTCGGTGGACGGCGGCGCCCACTCGAACCAGCCGGCCGCGGTACCGAAGTAACTGGCGTGCGGGTTGTAGAGGTTGGCGCCGCTGCGCAGGAACGGCAGCAGCCAGCCGTAGGTGTCCTCCAGCGTGCCGCCCCAGCCGGAGGAGTGGAACGCCTCGATCCATACCCGCTCGTGGCCGTGGAGGTGGGCCATGGAGGAGTGCACTTTGGCGTCGCCGTGGTGGTCACTGCCCGCGGCGCTGTACCAGCGGTGGGTGCGGAAGTAGTCGGTGTAGAGCTGCGTGGACTGGGCCGGGTACCCCGCGCGGGCGGGGTGGCTCTGGTCGCTGCCCAGCAGCAGACCGCGCTCGCGGTGCCATGCGGCGAGCGGCCGGAACAGGGCCTGTTCGGTCAGCTCCGCACGGACCGCGTAGTAGTCGGCGCGGATCTTCCCCTCCGGCACGCCGGCGTCGGTGCCGAACAGGGCCGGCAGGTGATCGAGCAGGTCGTAGCCGCGCCGGGTGCGGAACTCGTCGGCGAAACGGCGGCTCCAGGCGTTGGTGCCGGGCAGCTCGTCCTGGAAGCTGCCCCGGATGACGGTGCCCAGGTACTCGGGTACGCGGCGGTCGTACTCGTGGTGGACGGCGTCCATCAGCAGGCCCACGGCGTGCGGGTCCAGGTAGTCGAACGCCGTGGGGACGGCGGTGACGAGCCGCACCGCGCTTCCGTCCGGGGCCGCGACGGTCCCGCCGGCGGCGAGTTCGAGCCGCCGGCCTCGCCGGGAGTACGCGGCCAGCGGCGTCTCGGTGTCCGCCAGGGCGACCGTGCCCCCGGAGACCCGCACCTCACGACAGCGCAACGCCAGTCCGGCGGCCTTGGGGTGACGCCGCGTCACACCGCCCTGCACATTGGCCCCGGAAAAGCCGATCTGGTCGTAGAACCACAGGCGCGTGCCCAGCTCCGCCGCGATCTCGCAGGCGTCCGTGAAGCGCGCCCACCACTCCTCACCGAACCACACCGGATCGTCGGCCCGGGCCCCGAACGTCGGGCCGGCCGGAGCCAGATTGATGACGACGAGGTTGTGGACGCCGCCCTCCGCGAACGCCCGCAACTGCCAGGCGAGCCGCTCGCGGGTGACCTTCGCACCCGACCACCACCACAGGGGAGTGGGGCCGAAGTCGCGGGGCGGGGCGTCGAACAGTCGCCGGAGCTCGGGGGAGATCACGGAGGCGGTCCTTCCCCTGAAACGTTTTCAGACCCCTGTCACCGTAGGTGAGCTGGAGCGGCCACGCCATAGCGCCGGTACGGGATCCCACAATGCGACGTCATGTCAGCCATACGTGCGCGACACCTTGTTGCAACGTTTTTCTCGCCCTATATTCGCTGCGACCAGGCCCCCGGAACCGCGATGTCACCAGACGACGGAGTCGCATCATGGCCGGTACCCGCCCCATCCCCAGACCGCTCTGGAAAGCCGCCG
This sequence comes from Streptomyces sp. NPDC126510, assembly GCF_040302345.1. NCBI lineage: Bacteria > Bacillati > Actinomycetota > Actinomycetes > Kitasatosporales > Streptomycetaceae > Streptomyces > Streptomyces sp. NPDC126510. The sequence goes on from NZ_JBEORR010000020.1 coordinate 74,601, forward strand.
CCCTGTCGGGCATGGCCTCCTACCTCGACGCCGGGCTGATCGTGAGCATCTCCGTCAACCTGGCCATCTACCGCGACAGTTACGACATGGGTGTGTGGATGGCCGGGGCGATCAGCGCGATCGTCACCGGCTGCATCGCCGTCGGGTCCCTCGTCGGCGGACGCCTCGCCGACCTCTTCGGCCGCCGCCGCGTCTACAACTGGGACATCTTCTGCTTCGCGATCGGCGCCCTCGTCATCACCCTCGCGCCGGACGACATCACCCTGCTGGCCGGTGTGCTCGTCGCGGGGCTCGCGGCCGGGGCCGACCTGCCGACCTCCCTGGCCGTCGTCTCGGACGCGGCGCCCTCCTGGGCCCGGGGAAGACTGGTGGCTTTCACCCAGGTCATGTGGATGCTGGGCATCGCCGTCGCCATCTTCCTCGGTTTCGCCCTGTCCACCACGGGCATGACCGGGGCCCGGATCGTCACCGGGCAACTGGCCGTCGCCGCACTCGTCACCTGGGCCCTGAGGTCCCGGCTGAAGCTGTCCGACGGGCCCTCGGACACGGACACCGGGACCGTCCCCGAGAGCATCTCCCTGAAAGGCGTGTGGAGCCGCGCCGCGATGCTGCCGATGGCCGCGACCTTCGTCTTCTACGTCGCGTGGGGGCTCGGGGCCAACACCTTCGGCCAGTTCGGCACCTATCTGCTCGTCACCGTCAGCGATGCCTCGCAGAGCCTGGCCACCGGGATCAACCTGGCCTTCATCCCGGTCGGCGTGCTGCTCACGTTCGCCTTCGTACGCGTCGCCGACAGCCCCTGGCGCGACCGGCTGTTCCATGTGGCCGCGGTGGTGCAGATCCTCGCCTTCGTCATCGCGTCCCTGACTGCGGGCGCACTCGTCGGCATGCTCGTCTTCTTCGTGCTCTACCAGCTCTCCCACCCCTTCGCCGGAGAGACCAACTACAAGGTGTGGTCGCAGCTCACGCTGCCCGCGGACACCCGCGGCACCACCCAGGGCCTGACCTACGCCCTGGCACGGGGCGTCTTCGCGGTCGCCGCGTTCTTCACCCCGGCCCTGGCCGACCACAGCCCCTCCGTCCTGCTCTGGACGATCACCGCCTGCATGACGGCGGCGGCGTTCGCGGGCGTGTTCATCATCCGCGTCCTGGTCCCGCGTTCCGCGAGCACCGTGCCGGACCGGGCCGACCTGCGCGTGCCCAGCACCTGAGCCGCAGCACCCCGAAAAGGAGCACCGACCATGGCAACGACCGCGGACCGCACGGCCGTACGGACCGCCGCCCTGCACGACCTGCTCCCGCCGGTCACCCGGCGCCGCACCCGCATCGGGCTGGTCGCCGGCGGACTCGGCACCTACTGGCCGCAGTTCCCCGGCCTTTTGCCGCAGCTGAAGGAGTCGGCCGCCTATGTCGCCGAGCGCTTCCGGGAGATGGACGCGGAGGTGACCGACGCCGGGTTCGTCTCCGACGCCCAGGAAGGCGCCCGCGCCGCCGAGGAGTTGCGCAGGGCCGACTGCGACCTGATCGTGCTGTTCCTGACGACCTACCTCACCTCGTCGATGGTGCTGCCGATCGCCCGGCGCTCGCACACACCCGTGCTGGTCATCGACCTCCAGCCGTCCGAGAGGATGGACCACGCGGCCTTCGGCACGGGGGACTGGCTGGCCTACTGCGCACAGTGCTCCGTCCCCGAGGTCGGCAACGTCTTCCGGCGCGCCGGCATCCCCTTCCGCTCGGTGTCGGGCTGGCTGCGCCAGGAGTCCGCCTGGCGGCGCATCGAACAGTGGATCCGGGCCGCGCACATCCGTGCCGCGCTCCGGCACGCCCGGCACGGTCTCATGGGGCACGTGTACCCCGGCATGCTCGACGTGCAGACCGATCCGACGCTGCTCGCCACGACGTTCGGCTCGCACGTGGAGGTACTGGAGTTCGACGATCTCCGGCACCGCGTGGAACGGGTGACCGAGACGGAGACCCGCGATCGGATGGCTCTCGCCCGGCAGATCTTCACCCTCGACGAGAGCGTGGCGGAGGAGGACTTCGCCTGGGGCGCGACCGTGTCCGTCGCCGTGGACCGCCTGGTCGCCGACTTCGAACTCGACAGTCTCGCCTACTACCACCGCGGACTCGACGGTGAGCTGCACGAGCGGCTCGGCGCCGGCATGATCCTCGGCGCCTCGCTGCTCACCGCCCGGGGTGTGCCCGCGGCCGGCGAATACGAACTGCGCACGTCCGTGGCCCAGCTGGCATCCCAGAGTGTCGGCGCCGGAGGCTCCTTCACCGAGATCCAGGCCCTGAACTTCGAGGACGGCGTGGTGGAGATGGGCCACGACGGCCCCGCCCACCTCGCGGTCGGCGCCCGCGACCCGCTGCTGCGCGGGCTCGGCGTGTACCACGGCAAACGCGGTTGGGGCGTGAGCGTCGAGTTCGACGTCCGGCACGGGCCCGTCACCCTGCTCGGCCTCGGCCAGGACGCCGATGGCAGTCTGTCCTTCGTCACCTCCGAGGGCACCGTCGTACCGGGACCGCTGCTGGAGATCGGCAACACCACCAGCCGCGTCGACTTCGGCCGGGACCCCGGCGAATGGGTCGACGCCTGGAGCGCCACGGGCGTCGGCCATCACTGGTCCCTCGCGGTCGGCCACCGCACGGCCGACTTCCGGGCGGCCGCGAGCCTGCTGGGCATCGACCACCGGCAGGTGTGACCGGCACCGCCTCGCCGGGGATGGGTGTCGTCCCCATCCGGATGTGGGTGCGGGCACCGATGGTGACGCCACCGGTGCCCGTGTGAGGCTGGCAGCACCGCCCGGGCCGACGCGCCGATGATCATGGCCGCGTCCCGGGTCCGCGCCCCCGGCGCACGACGCTGCCCGTCACAGCCCCTGGAGGAGGAGCCCCTATCCATCCCCGTTCGGTGAAACGATCCGCCTGCGCGTCCACGAAGGTGGTGATCCGTGGGACACGCTGACAGCCTTCTCGCCATGGGCGGAGCCTTCCTGGCCGCCGCCCTCCTCGCCCGCCTCGGCGGCAGGATCGGGCTCCCCACGATTCCGCTGTTCATGCTCGCGGGCATCCTGCTCGGCCCCCACACTCCTGGCCTCGTGATCGTCCAGGACGCCCACGACTTCGAGATGCTCTCGGCGCTCGGACTGGTGCTGCTGCTCTTCTACCTGGGCCTGGAGTTCCACCTCGACGACCTCAAGAGCGGCGGCCGGCGTCTGCTGACGGCGGGCGGGATCTACCTGCTGCTCAACGTCGGCGCGGGACTGGCCTTCGGCTTCGCCCTGGGCTGGGGCGTCCGCGAGGCACTGGTCCTCGCCGGTGTCCTCGGGATCTCCTCGTCCGCCATCGTCACCAAGATCCTCATCGACCTGGGCCGCATCGGCCGCCCGGAGACGCGCCTCATCCTGGGCGTCATCGTGGTGGAGGACATCTTCCTCGCGCTGTACCTGGCCGCCCTCCAGCCCGTCATCGGCGGCGCCCAGGGCGTCGGCGACATGTTCCTGCAGGGCACCAAGGCCTTCGGCTTCCTGCTGCTGCTGGCCGCGGCGGCCCGCTACGGCACCAAACCGGTGGGGCGGCTCATCGCGACCCGCGACAACGAACTGCTCGTCATCAGCTTCCTCGGCGCGGCCGTGCTGGTGGCGGGAGTCGCCGAGGTCCTCGGAGTCGCCGACGCCATCGGTGCGTTCATGGTCGGCCTGATCCTGGCCGGCACCCCCTCCGGCCCGCGTATCCGGGACCTCGTGCATCCGCTGCGCGACGCCTTCGCGGCCATCTTCTTCTTCGCCTTCGGACTCTCCATCGACCCCGGCGACATCGTCTCCGTGGTCGGACCGGTCGCCGCGGCGGCCGCGCTGACGCTCGTCATGAACGTCGCCGCGGGCCTCCTCGTCGCCCGTGTCTACCGCTACGGCCTCGATCCCGCCGCCGAGATCGCCACCACCCTCGTGGCCCGCGGGGAGTTCGCACTGATCCTGGCCGCCATGGCCGCCGGTGCCGGTCTCGACGCCCGGCTCGCCCCGTTCATCGCGGGATACGTCCTCGTCCTCGCGGTCCTCGGCCCCATCGCAGCCGGACGCGCACATCTGCTCGCCCGCGCGCTCCGGGCGGGTCAGGGCTTCCTGCCCCGCCGCACGGCACCGGCGTACGACGCCGATCCCGCGGGCGACAGCACACCGTCCGCGCGTCAGCCCGCCGAGGCCGAGCGCTAGCGGGCGACCGGCCGCGGACGCCCTCCGGACAGCAATCGGCCCGCCGAGGGCGGGCGCCTGCGCCGGTGACCGGTCGCGGACGCGCTCAGGGTTCGATCAGCCCGACACGGATGGCGTAGCGGGTCATTTCCAGACGGTCCCTCAGGCCGAGCTTCTGCAGCAGGTTCGCGCGGTGCCGTTCCACCGTCTTGGGGCTGATGACCAGCAGGTCGGCGATCTGCTGCGAGGTGTGGCCCTCGGCGACGAGCTTGAGGATCTCCTCCTCACGGTCGGTGAGGCCCCGGGAGGACCCCGCGCCGCCCTCCCGGGCCCGGTCGAGATGGTCGCGGATCAGCGCCTCGACCGCACCGGGATACAGGAACGGCTCGCCCCGCATCGTCGCCCGGCACGCCTCGACCAGGTCGCGGTCCGCGACGGACTTGAGGACGTAGCCGGAGGCCCCGGCACCGAGCGCCTCGAAGAAGTACTGCTCGTTGTCGTACATCGTCAGGAACAGGATCCGCGTCTGCGGGCAGGTCCGGGACAGCTCCCGGGCCGCCTGGAGCCCCGTCAGGCGGGGCATGGCGATGTCGAGGACGGCCAGGTCGGGCCGGTGCTCCCGGGCCCGGGCGACGGCCTCGGCACCGTCGTCGGCCTCCGCGACCACGGTGAGGTCGTTCTCGGCGTCCAGGATGAGCCGGACACCGCGCCGCACCAGGGCGTGGTCGTCGGCGAGCAGGATGCGGGTGGGGGAATCGCTCATGGTCGGCCGTTCCGGTCGGGATCGGGTACGAGGGCGGGACGGGGACGGTGAGGCAGGCCCCGGCGGATCGCGGCGAGTCCGGCCGCCGGCAGGAAGATCCGCCGGGACAAGGCACCGCGTGCCCCTCCTGGAGACCTCACCTCCCGCGGTGTGCGCTGCCGGGTCCTGCCGCCATCCGTGACAGCACCCATCCTCGGACCGAACACGCCGCGTTCGGACCGGCGTTCGTGGGGGACGGCCACCGGGAAGGATGAGGGTGGGGCCCGATGGTGGAAGCCGCTGGAGGGGGGAGAAGCTGAAGCCCGGGTGAGACAGCCGTGGCACGCCGCACCACCGCGAAGGCGGCCTGTCTCCCTCCGCGCCGTCACAGGGCCCCACACCCCAGGACTTGTCATGGCCTCGGCCATGCACTGCCTCGAAGCGCTCGGGCTCCGGGAAGGAGAAGCCGTGCCCCAGTCCGAAGACCACCGTCTGGTCGCTCTCGAAGCACGACTCGAGCGGGAGGACCCCCGGTTCACCCGGGCGATGAGATCCGGCCGCCCCGCCCGGCCCCGCGAGTACCGGCGGACCGGAGCCTGGTGGGGGCTGGCGTTCGGCGTCGCCGTGCTGGGATCCGGCATCGCCCTGGCCGAGGGCCTGCTCATCGCGGGCGGGCTGGTCCTCGTCGGCATGGCGGCCCAGCTGGCGGACCCGGACCCGGCCCGTATGACTCACCGGGGGTTCGGACGCCGCTGACGGGAGCGCACACCGAGGGCCCCGGGCGACGGGCGCACGGCCGGGGTATGCCGCCGTCGGAGTGTTGTCGTAACCCGTGTGATCGCCCCGGATGGTGGGACGGACCGGCATGACTGACGGTGGTTCACGTCGAGACCGGGTCTCGTGAGCTGGCGAGGCGTCAGCTGCCCGGACCGCGACGGAAGGACTCACCGATGCGCTCTGCCCGCATGCTGCTCGCGACGGCCACGGCAACGGCCGCCCTCGCGATCGCCGCACCTGCCGCCTACGCCGAGGCGACGGGTGACTGGGACCACGACACCACCTCTTCCTACAGCAAGGAGCACCACAAGGACGACAACCACGACGGGCCGCGTGGCGGCATGCACACGGGCGGCGGAGCGCTGGCCGCTGTGACCGCCGACGACTGGGACGGCTCCCACGACAAGGACTCCGACGCCGCCAAGGGCGACGAAGGGGGCAAGCACGAGGAGCACGGCAAGGAGCACGGCAAGGAGCACGGCAAGGAGCACGGCAAGGAGCACGGCAAGGAGCACGGGCACGAGAAGGGCGACTGGGAGGGCAAGCACCACGAGCACGGCAAGCCGCACGGCGGCGTGCACACCGGCGGCGGAGCGCTGGCCGCGGTGAACTCGGACGACTGGGACAACCCCAAGCACGACCCGGACACGTACCGGGACGAGGACGACTGGGGCGGCAAGCAGGAAGAGGACGGCTACGGCGACAAGGGCGACTGGGGCGGCAAGGAGGAGAAGGGCGACTGGGGCGACAAGCACGAGAAGGGCTCCTGGGAGGGCAAGCACGACAAGCCGCGCGGTGGCATGCACACCGGTGGCGGCGGGCTCGCCTCCGCGCCGGGTGTGACCGCCGGCGGGCTGGCCGCGCTGGCGGTCGCCGGCACCGGCATGTACGCGCTGCGCCGCCGGAAGGCCACGCAGGGCGCCGTATGACCGATGCCTGACGTGATAGCCGCCGTGGCCGCCGCACGTGCCTCTCACGTCGCGGCGGCCCGGCTCGTCCCCCCGCGTGCCGTGCCCGCTGCCGTGCCCGAATGAGGTGGTCCCTGATGGCAGCCCCTCCCCCCGCTCTTTCCGGCCTCGGCCAGGCACCGTCGAAGCGGCGCTTCCGCGCCGTCATGACGGTGGTCTGGTCGGTGGCCGCGCTCGTGCTGACCGTGAACCTGTTCGGCGGCAGCGGTGAGTCGCCCGACGACGCCGGCCCGCCGCACGCGCCGCCCGCCGTCGCTGCCCCCTCGGCCGTCCCCGACCTGCCCGACACGCCCGCGTCCACGGCGCCGAACCGGTCCGACGGCCCGCACCTGCCGCGGTCCCGGCCGGTGCGTCTGCTCATCCCGAAGATCTCGGTCGACGCACCCTTCACCGACCTCGCCCTCAACGACTTCGGCCAGCTGGAGCCCCCGCCGCCGAACGACATCAACCTCGTCGGCTGGTACGCCAAGGGCCACACGCCCGGAGAGGTCGGCACCGCGATCATCGCCGGGCACGTGGACACCGCGACCTCACCGGCCGTGTTCGCCGGGCTCAGCGCGCTGCGGAAGGGCGACCGGTTCCAGGTCGCACGGGCCGACGGCAGCAAGGCGACCTTCGCCGTGGACGCCACGGAGTCGTTCGAGAAGGACGACTTCCCCAGCGAGCGCGTGTACGGCGACACACCGAGGGCCCAGGTCCGGCTCATCACGTGCTCCGGTTCCTACGACCGCAAGGCGCGGGACTACACCGAGAACCTGGTCGTCTTCGCCCACCTCGTCTGACTTCCGGGGCCCCGGCCTGACTTGGTGTTTTACAGTGACTGTCACCAGTTCAGGCGACTGTGGGACCTGTGAGGGATTCGCGAACCATGACGACCGAAACGTTTGAGTTCCAGGTAGAGGCACGTCAGCTGCTCCAGCTGATGATCCACTCGGTCTACTCGAACAAGGATGTCTTCCTCCGGGAGCTCGTCTCCAACGCCTCCGACGCGCTCGACAAACTGCGTCTGGAGAAGCTGCGGGACGACTCCCTCGACGCCGATGTGTCGGACCTGCACATCGAGCTCGACGTCGACAAGGAGGCCCGCACCCTCACGGTGCGGGACAACGGCATCGGCATGTCGTACGACGAGGTCGGCCGGCTCATCGGCACCATCGCCAACTCGGGAACGGCCACGTTCCTCCAGGAGCTGAAGGAGGCCAAGGACGCGGGCGGGGCCGAGGGGCTCATCGGCCAGTTCGGTGTCGGCTTCTACTCGGGCTTCATGGCGGCCGACGAAGTGACGCTGGTGACCCGCCGCGCCGGCGAGAGCCAGGGGACCCGCTGGACGTCGCGCGGCGAGGCCACGTACACCCTGGAGCGGGTCGACGACGCGCCGCAGGGCACGTCCGTGACGCTTCACCTCAAGCCCGCCGACCCCGAGAACCAGCTGCACGACTACACCTCCGAGTGGACGATCCGGGAGATCGTCAAGCGCTACTCGGACTTCATCACCTGGCCGATCCGGATGGTGCCCGAGGCGAAGGACGGGCAGGACGCGCCCGAGCCCGAGACGCTCAACTCCATGAAGGCGCTGTGGGCCCGTTCGCGCGACGAGGTGTCCGACGACGAGTACCACGAGCTGTACAAGCACATCAGTCACGACTGGCGCGAGCCCCTGGAGACGATCCGGCTCCAGGCCGAGGGCACGTTCGAGTACCAGGCGCTGCTCTTCGTCCCCTCGCACGCCCCGCACGACCTGTTCACGCGGGACTTCAAGCGCGGGGTCCAGCTATACGTGAAGCGCGTGTTCATCATGGACGACTGCGAGGCGCTGCTGCCGCCCTACCTCCGCTTCGTCAAGGGCGTCGTCGACGCGCAGGACCTCTCGCTCAACGTCTCCCGCGAGATCCTCCAGCAGGACCGGCACATCCGGATGATGCAGCGCCGGCTGACCAAGAAGGTGCTGTCCACGGTCAAGGAGATCAGGACCAAGGACGCCGAGCGCTACGCCACGTTCTGGCGGGAGTTCGGCACCGCCCTGAAGGAGGGTCTGGTCACCGACTCCGAGAACCGCGACGCCATCCTCGCCGTCTCCTCGTTCGCGACCACGCACTCCGACGACGAGCCGACCACGCTCGCGCAGTACGTGGAGCGGATGAAGGACGGCCAGGACGACATCTGGTTCATCACCGGAGAGTCCCGGCAGAGCGTCGAGAACTCCCCGCACATGGAGGCGTTCCGGGACAAGGGCATCGAGGTCCTGCTGCTCACCGACGCCGTCGACGAGGTCTGGGTCGACGCCGTCGGCACGTACGAGGGCAAGACGTTGCGGTCGGTCACCAAGGGCGAGATCGACCTCGACACCGAGGACGAGGAGAAGGCCGGCGAGGAGCGGGAGAAGCAGGCCGAGGAGTACGCCGGACTGCTCGGCTGGATGCGGGAGCGGCTCGAGGAGGACATCAAGGAGGTTCGTCTCTCCACGCGGCTCACCGTCTCCCCGGCCTGCATCGTCTCCGACGCGCACGACCTGACCCCGGCCCTGGAGAACATGTACCGGGCGATGGGCCAGGAGGTGCCGCGCACCAAGCGGATCCTGGAGCTCAATCCGGGCCACGCGCTGGTGAAGGGCCTGCACCAGGCGTACCTGGCGAGCGAGGACCGTGACCAGCTCGCCGAGTCCGCCGAGCTGCTGCACACCCTGGCGGTCCTCGCCGAGGGTGGTCAGCCCAAGGACCCGGCGCGGTTCGTCAGGCTCGTGGCGGACCGCCTGGAGCGCACGCTGTAATCGGCGTCATATCAGGGGTGGTCCGGGGCGCCCGCCGCCCGGGTGCCGGGCGGGGGCGTGCCGGTGCCCGGCGGGACGATCTCGCCCTGGACCACCCGCGGAGCGGGGGCCGTCCCGGTCTCCTCGTCCTTCGCCGCGCGTGCCTCGGCCTTGAGGATGCGGGCCGCCTTTCCGGCCGAGCGGGTCAGCTCGGGGAGCTTCTTCATCCCGATGACGGCTATGACGACGATGAGAATGATCGCGAGCTCGCTCAGTCCGAACATGGTGTCCTGTCCTCTCTCGCCCGGGCCGGGCACGGCGTGAGCGTATCGGGCGCGGAGCACGGCGTGACCGCCGTCCCGGGATGCGGCACCAGGTGCCGGTGCAGGTGGGGCAGCATTCCGCGGTCGAGCAGCTCCTGCCGCCAGACCAGCCGGGCGTGCTCCACCTGGTCGGCGGCCGGGGGGCCGCCGCGCCGGCGCAGGGCCGTGTGCAGCAGCGCGGCCAGCGCGGCGAGGCCGGTCAGGGCCGCCACGAGCGCCAGGGTCCAGCCGGCCGCGATCAGCGATCCGGGCAGGGGGCCGAGGGCGTCGGCGATGTGGAGCAGGCCGCCGGTCAGGAGCAGTGCCGCGGCGGACGTGCCCGACACGAGCGGGGTGAGCACCGCGAGGGCCGGCAGCAGCTCGCCCCTGCCGAGTGGGTGTCGCGCCTCTCGCCGGGCAGCCCGGCGCACGGCGAGGTAGGAGCGGTAGGGCTGCTCGGCCGCCGCCGCGATGTCGTCGGCGTGGGCGAGCGCGTGGGCGCGCAGGTGCGCTGCCGCCCGGCCGGTCGGGTCGGCGCCCAGGACGCCACGGATGTCCGCGGTGCCCAGCGCGTGGTGCAGTACGGCTTCGAAGTCCGCGCGGTCGTCCGGGCGGAGGCGGGACAGGTCGGCCACAGGGTCTCCCGGTCGGTTGCTGATGCGTCCGCCGGGCCCGGCCACACGTGGTCGGGTCCGGCGGCGCGGTCGGTCCGTGTCAGACGTTGACGCCGAAGTCGGAGGCGATACCGGCCAGGCCCGAGGCGTATCCCTGGCCGACCGCGCGGAACTTCCACTCGCCCCCGTGGCGGTAGAGCTCGCCGAAGACCATCGCGGTCTCCGTGGAGGCGTCCTCGGACAGGTCGTAGCGGGCGATCTCCTGACCGCCCGCCTGGTTGACGACCCGGATGAAGGCGTTGCTGACCTGTCCGAAGCTCTGGCCGCGGTTGCCGGCGTCGTGGATCGACACCGGGAACAGGATCTTGTCGATGTCGGCGGGGACGGCGGCGAGGTCGACCTTGACGGACTCGTCGTCGCCCTCGCCCTCTCCGGTGAGGTTGTCGCCGGTGTGCTCGACCGAACCGTCCGGGCTCTTGAGGTTGTTGTAGAAGACGAAGTGCTGGTCCGAGGGGACCTTGCCGGAGGCGTCGAGGAGCAGGGCGGAGGCGTCGAGGTCGTAGTCGACGCCCGTCGTCGTGCGCACGTCCCAGCCCAGTCCGACCAGGACGGCGGTGAGACCGGGCGCCTCCTTGCTGAGCGAGACGTTGCCGCCCTTGGACAGGGAAACTCCCACGGGGTACTCCTTCTTGAGCGTTTGGCGTGTGCGGTGTGATGCCCATCTGAAATCTACAGCACTGTAGAAGTAGGTGGGGGCCGGGCCGGTGGATCGTTACGATGGCCGCGAGGGCGACACACGGCGGCGTAAGGGAGGCAGGGCGGTGACGGATCCCGGGCAGCGTCCCCGGAGGGGTCAGGGCGAGCTGGAGGCGCTGGTGCTGTCGGCGCTGCGGGAGGCGGACGGCCCGGCCACGGCCGGCTGGGTGCAGGAACGCCTCGGCGTCGACCTCGCGTACACGACCGTGATCACGATCCTGACCCGGCTGCTGGGCAAGGGCGCGGTCACCCGGGAGCGGGTCGGCCGGTCCTTCGCCTGGACACCGGCCTCGGACCAGGCGGGCCTGGCCGCCCGCAAGATGCGCAAGGTGCTGGACGCCGAGAGCGACCGCGGGGCCGTGCTGGCCAGTTTCGTCACCGGTCTCGGTCCGGACGAGGAGCGGCTGCTGCGTGACCTGCTCGATCAGGCCCAGGGCGAAGGGGACGACTGAAGCCTCATGGGGGTCTTCGTCTTTCTGCCACTCGTCCTGCCGCTCACGGCCTGGCCGGTGGCGCGCCTGGCCGAACAGCATCTGCATCCGCGCACCGCGACCCGGCTGCTGACGGTGATGGCCGTGGTGCTGGCGCTGTGCAGCACGGTGTGTCTCGCGCTGGTGATGGTCGTCGGCACCGCCCAACTGCCCGGCAACCCACTGCCGGACGGCTGGTCCGACCCCGAGGTGCGGGCGGCGGTGCCCCACGACGAGGTCGTGGGCAAGGCCGCGATTCCCGCGCTGTGCGCGGTGGTCGTCGCCTGTGCCCGGACGGTGCGGCGGCACGGACGGGTGCGCCGCCGGGCCCATCTGGCCCTGGCCGGGCTGCGGGGGACGGAGGTGGCGGTACTGCCCGACGCCGAGCCCTACGCGTACGCGCTGCCGCCCGGAGGCCGCCGTCGTGGTGCCGTACCGCGTGCCGGTGGCGACGGCCCGGGTCCGCGCCGGGGGCGTGGCCGGGTCGTGGTGACCACGGCCCTGCTGGACCGGCTGCGGCCGGCCGAGCGGCGGGCGCTGTTCGCCCACGAGCGGGCGCACCTCGCCGCACGCCACGACCGCTTCCTGCTCGCCGTGCAACTGGCGGCCCGTGCCAACCCGTTCCTGCGGCCGCTGCGCACCGCCGTGGCGTACACGGCGGAGCGGTGGGCGGACGAGGAGGCGGCCCGGGCGATCGGCAGCCGCCGTACGGTGGCACGGGCGATCGGCACGGCCGCACTCGTCTCGCGGGGCACCCCCCATCCCACCCTCGCCGGGCTCGCCGCCCCCGGACCGGTACCGCGCCGGGTGGCGGCGCTGCTCGGCCCCGCCCCCGCCGTGCGTCACTGGCCGCCGGCGTTCACGGCGGTCGGACTGGCGGCGTGGGGCGCGGCCGCGGGCACGGCCGCCTCGGCGATGTCGTCGGCGAACTCGGCGGTGACGATGGTCCTCATCCTGCACGCGGCGACACCGCTGTGAGGGGCCGGGGGCGCGACACCCCGGTGTCAGCCCTCGTCCTCCTCGTCTCCCTCGAAGAAGTCCCCGACCTCGTCGACGACTTCGCCCGCGACCATGCCGCCGACGACTCCGACCGCGAGCCCGGCCGCGCCCGCGGCGACGGCCGTTCCCATGCCCGGCCCCGAGCGGCGGCCGTCGTGGTGCTCCGCCTTGTGTGCGTGGTCGCCCGGGCCGAAGGGGGTGGGGGAGCCGTGGGTCATGGGCGAGCCGTACCCGGACGGGGTGGCGTACGACGCCCGGTGCTCGGCCAGTTGCCGCATCCAGCCGTCGACGAGCGAGGGCCAGTCCTGTTGCCCCACTGCGTCGTGGGAGACCGTGAACCGGGTGAGCGCGTCGTGGCCGGGGGACAGGAAGCCGCCCCGTTTGTCCGCCTCCAGCACCACCTCCATCCCGCCTGGGTTCGCCAGGAACGTCAGCTCGATCTCGTTGATCTGCTGCGCGTACCGCGGAGCGGGGAGGAGCTCGATCTCCTGGTAGAAGGGCAGTCGCTGGCCCGTACCGCCGATGCGTCCGTACTCGAGGTCGGCCGACCTGAAACCGAACCCGAGCCCGCCGAGTGCTTCCAGCACGGCCTCCTGCGCGGGCAGCGGCGAGACGTTCAGCTGGTCGAGGTCGCCCTTGTCCTTCGCGCCCGCCACCGACAGCTCGGTGCGCACCCCGAGGACCACGCCCAGGCTCTGCCCGTGCAGTTCGGTGACCGGCGTCTCCCACGGCAGCACCACGCTGAACGGCAGGCTGCGCCGCTCGCCCTCCGCGAGCCGGAAGCCGCCGCCGACGGTGAACCGGTCGAAGGCCACGACGCCCTCGCTCTCACCGCCCTGGTGCTCCGCCTCGACCCGGGCCACCAGTTCCAGGGTGATGTGCTCGATCTCGAAGACGGCCTTGCCGCCCGCGAGGTGAACCTGACCGGTGAGGGTGCCGCCGGGCCGGACGGGAGCGGGGTCGAGGACCGTGTCGACCGTGGGGCCGCCGACACCGAGCGCGCCGAGCAGTCGTTTGAACACCATGGTGGCGTCCACTCCTTCATGTGCGTGTGCTGTCTTCTACAAGCTTGTAGAAGCATAAGGGGTGCGAGCGGCGGGAGACCGTGTTGTGGGTGCCCGCGCGCCGGGATTGGCTGAAAAGGGATCACCCCGGACGCGACGGTGCCGCAGCCCGCCTCCGCGGCGGACTGCGGCACCGGAGTCATCCGTCACCGCACGGCTCAGCCCACGACGCGGCCCAGCTCGATCCGGTCGATGTCCGGCGCCCAGGCCGTGGCGTTGCCGAACGTCACCTTGTTCGCTCCCTTCGCCAGATCGACCGGGACGCCGACCGTCCAGTAGTCGTCCTCGCTCCAGGTGTTCTTGAAGGTGACCTTCCGCGGTGCGGCGCTCCCGACCGTGATGTCCGCCGTCCGGGACATGATGTCCGTGTTGTAGGCGTGGCCGTTGTCCCGGCGGTCGTTGTGGGCGTAGTGGACGACCAGCACGTACCGGCCGGACCTGGGGGCTTCCACCGTGAACCCGGCGGTGCTGGAGGGGCTGTTGCCCAGCTCGCCGATGTACGAGCCGGCGGAGGCGTGCGGGGAGTCGACGAGTTTCGCGCCACCCGCGAGCGTGGCCGAGGCGCCCTCGTAGGAGAGGGTGCCCGCGGCCGAGCCGTCGCCCGAGACGTCCAGGGAGCGGACTGCGGCGTGGCCCGACGTCATCGCGACCCGGTTGTTGCCCGCGACGAGGTACAGCCGCAGCGGGCGGCCGGGCGTCGCCGTGACCCTCTCGCCGTGCAGGACGAGCTTCACCGCGGCCGAGGTCCGCGGCGTGACCGTGTAGTAGCCGTCGCGCGGCGCATAGACGTCGAAGACGGCCTTGTCACCCGGGCGCAGCACCAGGGCGCCGGTGCCCACGCCGGCCGAGGACGTGTAGTCGTAGGACGGCGTGCCGCTGATGTCCGCCAGGGTCGCCTCGTACGACGCGGAGGCCGGGCCCGTGCGGGCCGTCAGGTCGATCCGGTCGAGCGTGACCTCGGCGGCGCCCTTGGCGAGCACCAGTCGGTGCGTTCCCGCCGTCAGCCGGACGCCGACGTCCTTCTTGGCGCGGTAGGTCCAGTTCTCGGTGGAGGCGTAGGTGACCGTCACCGGGTCGGCGCCGTCGACGATCAGTTTCTGTGTGGCGGGGCCGCCGGACTGGTTGCCGTAGAGGATCGACAGGTCGTAGGTGCCGTCCTTCGGCACGTCCACCGTGAACGCGACCTGGCTGCCGGGCTGGTTGAGGGAACCGACGTCCTTGGTGCCGGAGGCCGCGTAGCCGTTGGCGTTGCTCACCGTGCCCTGGGTGTAGACCCTGCCGTCGGTGATGGCGGCGTCCTCGGCCTCGTACGACGCCGACCACGGGACGGAGACGGCGGACGGGCTGCCCGAGCCGCCGGGAGTGAGCACGATCCGGTACGCGGACATCTTGTGCAGGCCGCGCAGCGGGACGGTCGCGGAGCCGTCCTCTGCGATCTTCACCTTGGTGCGCGCGAGGACCCGCGGCGCCGGATGCTGCCCTTCGTATCCCGACCAGGCGGCCTCGGCGACGGTCGCGGTGACCGTACGCCCGAACGCGGACCGCGGGACGTTCTCGACGACCACGTCCGCGTCACCGTCCGCGCCCCCGAGCAGCACCTGGGCCTGGCGGCGGGAGGGGTCCAGGGACGCGAGGCCCTGGAGGGTGTCGACGGTGTTCGGCCGCGGCGGCGTCACCTTCACGGTGTTCCCGGTCAGGCCCGCGTACCAGCGGAACAGCCACCAGCCGCCGTTCGGGATGTTCGTGCGCACCATCTGGCCGCTGAGATTGCCGGCGGCGTCCCAGTACGCCATGTTGGCGTACACCTTGTTGCGCTCGAACATCGACACCCACTGCACGAGCTGCCCGGGCACGGACAGGTCGCGGCGGTTGGCGTACTCGTCGATGTTGATCTTCAGCGGGGCGATGCCCGCCTCGCGCTCCAGCGCGCGGTAGTCGTCGTGGTGCGCCTGGAAGTCACGCAGCGAACCGGAACCGAGCTCGTGCCAGGTCATCACCTGGGGCAGCACGTCCTCCCGCTTCGCGAAGGCGAGGAAGTCCCTCAGCAGGCGGGTGTGGTACCCGGCCTCGTTGGGCCCGGCGATCCTCGCGTCCGGGTCGATCGCGCGGATCCGCTGGTACACCGTCTTCCAGTCCTCGAAGAACCGGTCGCGGTTCTTCTCGTACTGAGCCTGGTCCTTGACGTCGAGCTTGTACCAGATCTGGTCGGGCTCGTTGAACGGGATGTAGACGAAGCGGTCGCTGTTCGGGTCGGCCGCTATCTCCTTGACGATCTTGTCGACCTTGGGGAGGTAGTCGTCGATGCCGAGGTCCTCGTACGGCCACTTCGCGTAGATGTCCTGCATCATCACGTTGATCTCGCCGCCGCCGGTGCGGAAGAACGACCGGGAGACCGTGAGCGCGTCGCCGTTGGGATGCTGGGCGCCGCCCTCCGGCTTCTGGGAGACGCTGGTGATCTTCAGCGGCTCCATCACGGCGTCACTGGGCACCCCGTCGTCGCTGAGCCCGTAGAGCGAGCCGTTGGCGCCGAGCATCACCGGGCCCTCGGACGAGTCCAGGTCGACGGTCAGGCGCTGCGGAGCGGCGGCCGCGGCCGCCGCTCCGGTCGCGGGAAGGGTGGCTGCCATGGCGGCTGCTCCAAGTAGTGCTGCGAACAGAGCGGTTCTGGTGCGGGATCTCGTGGGGGTGGGGGTGATCACGCTGCTGGACCTCCGGTCGGTTGACGGCTCCACTGGTGATTCCGGACACGATCTTTCGCCGCACGCGGTGGGGTTCAGAAGACCGGACGCGCGGCTACGGTGCGCACAGGGGCTGTTCAGACACGGGCGGGCGGTGGGCCCGAGCTCTCCCGCACCACCAGTTCCGGTTCGGACACGGGATGCGGGGCGACCGGGGCGGACTCCTCCAAGGCGCCGTGCAGCAGGGCGAAGGCGGCCCGGCCGAGGCCGGTGAAGTCCAGGCGCACGGTGGTCAGGGACGGAGTGAGGAAGGCGGAGTGCGGGGCGTCGTCGAACCCGGCCACGCTGACCTCGCCGGGCACCGGGCGGCCCAACTCGTGCAGGGCGCGCAGCACGCCGAGGGCGAGGTCGTCGTTGCCGCACAGGATCGCGGTGACGGACGTGTCCCGCGCCAGTTTCAGCGCCGCGGCGTGACCGCCCGCCGGTCCCCAGCTGCTCTGCGCCGGACGGGGTTCGGGGGCGCCCGCCTCCTTCAGCGCCTGCCGCCAGCCGCTGGTGCGGGCGCTGGTGCGGCGGGTGCTGGAGGGGATGGCGACGTAGTGCACGGTCTCGTGGCCGAGGGAGAGCAGATGGCGGGTCGCCTGGTAGGCGGCCTCGCGGTCGTCCGTCCACACCCAGGGGCTCTCGCCGCCGGGCGGGCTCGCCGGGGTCTCGACCACGCCCACGACCGGCACCCCCGGGGGCACGGCATCCAGCGCCCGCACACCGGCCGGATCGTAGGCGATCACGACGATCCCGCCGCCGGTGTCCGTCGCGCGCTGCACTTCGGCGGCGACGGCCGCGTCCTCGGCGGATTCCAGCACGCCGATGCCGACCGCGTAGGACGCGGCACGGGCGGACTCCTCGATGCCCTGCAGGATCGAGGCGTACCCGTAGTGGGTGGTGTTCGAGGTGAGCACGGTCACGGTGCGGGTGCGTCCGCTCGCCAGGGCGAGAGCGGTGGCGTTGCGCCGGAAGCCCAGCTCCTCGATGGCGGCCTGCACCCGCTCCCGGGTGGACGGCCGGACG
The DNA here is from genome assembly GCF_040302345.1 of Streptomyces sp. NPDC126510. Taxonomy (NCBI): domain Bacteria; kingdom Bacillati; phylum Actinomycetota; class Actinomycetes; order Kitasatosporales; family Streptomycetaceae; genus Streptomyces; species Streptomyces sp. NPDC126510. The sequence continues at coordinate 91,978 of NZ_JBEORR010000020.1, forward strand.
CTGGGATGACCGTTGATCACCCGTGAGACCGTCTGGTACGAGACCCCCGCGGCCGTGGCGACATCCCGGATGCTCGCCGGGCGTCTGGTGTGACCGGTCACATTCATGCGAGAATTGTGATCGGTCACACCTCGATCGTCAAGAGAGGGTAACGAGCGACTCGCGGATGCGCCGCACTCGCCCCGCGGTCGGGCGCGGGGCGAGTGCGGCGGTCGGCCCCCCGGCGCCTCACGCCCGTACGGCGTTGCGCTCCCGGGCCTGATCGCGTGCGTCCCGGCGGAACGCCCACGCCATGTCGGGCTCGATCACCCAGCGGAACACCCGCCGCACCGGCGGGGTGCACAGCACGGTCACGAGCAGGGCGGCGACGACCGTCACGAGGATCTCGCCCGGGGGCCGGTGCACCCACGCCGGCTCGTACCAGCCCCAGAACTTGGACCCCTGCGCGACGAAGCCGTGCAGCAGGTAGCCGTAGAGCGTGCCCGCGCCCAGCACCGTGAACCACATGCGGCGGCCGGGCACCCAGGCGAGGAAACAGGCGACCAGGACCAGCGAGCAGCCGAACGTCACCAGCGTCATCACGGGCCCGTACCACGAGGGCGCGGCCAGCTCCTCGGCGCTGTCGCGGTGGTAGAACCAGGCCCCGCTCATCCGCGGCACCGCCCAGTAGGCCACGACGAGCGCACCGGCGAAGACCGGAAGGGCCAGGATCCGCGCCGCACGGCGCCGCACCAGCTGGAAGTGCTCGGGCCGCAGCAGCAGACCGACGACGAAGTACGGCAGGAACTGCAGCATGCGCTGCAGATCGAGGTCGTTGCCGATGGACGGCGAGAGCGTCGCCAGCATCGCGATGACCAGGGCGACCGGCAGCGGCCACCGCACGCGCTGCCAGATCGGCGTGGTCAGCCGCCAGATGAACAGGGCGATCAGGAACCAGGTCAGATACAGGGGGTCCAGCAGGGTCACCGGCCGGTCCGGTTCCTGATCGGTCCACCGGGTGAACAGGGTGTACGCCGTCTCGAAAACGATGTACGGCACGACGAGGCCGGTGATCAGGCGCTTGATCCGCCCCGGGCTCGCGTCGAAGGAGCGCGAGAAGTAGCCGGAGATCACGATGAACGCCGGCATGTGGAAGGCGTACACGACCATGTAGAGCGCGGAGGCCGCCCGGCTGCCGTCCCGCAGGGGCTCCCACGAGTGCCCGATCGCCACCAGCACGATCGCCAGGTACTTCGCGTTGTCGAAGAACGCGTCACGGCGGCCGGCCGCCTGGGGCACGGGCGGTGTCTTCGGTTCCGTCGCTCCGTTCGGGACCGCGCGGATGCGCAGGGTGTCCTCGCTCATCACGCCTCCCGCGCGGCGAGCGGGGAACCCGGGCGGGCGTAGACGCGTCTTGCCGGAGATGCGGCGATGGGGTGCCGGTGCGACATCCCCGCCGCCTGACCACTGCGGAACGACGTAAACCGCTTTCCGTGGAGCTGTAGCGCGGATCACATCGACGGCGGTGCCGCCCGGCCCGGGGGCCGCGGCGGCACCGCCGCACGGGGCACGGTCAGCTCACGGAGCAGTCGGCGCCGTTCAGGGTGAAGGCCGTCGGGCTGGGGTTGGCCGTCGACCGGGAGGCCGTGAAGCCGAGGGTGACCGATCCCGACGCGGGGATCGTCGCGGTGTACGAGGCGGCCGCCACGCTCACCGCGGAGCCGCTCTGGGTCGCCGTACCGCCCCAGAGGTTGGTGACGCGCTGGCTGTCCGGGAAGGTCCAGCGCAGCGTCCAGCCGTTGATCGCCGACGTGCCCGTGTTGCGGAGGACGATCTCGCCCTGGAAGCCGCCGGGCCAGCTGCCCGTCACCCGGTAGCCGACACCGCAGGCCGACGGTGAGCCGCCGGACGGGGTCGTGACCGTCACCGTGCCCGAGCGGGGCGAGCGGTTGCCGGCGGCGTCCCGGGCGTAGACGGCGAAGGTGTGGGAGGTCGCGGGGGACAGGCCGGTGAGGGTGGCGGTGGTCTTCGTGGTGCTGGTGACGGCCGACTCGGAGCCGCCGCTGATCCGCACGACGTCGTAGCCGGTGACGCCCGTCGCGTCGGAGGCGGCGGCCCAGGTCAGGGTGGCGGACGAGGAGGTCACACCGGAGGCGGTGGGGGTGCCGGGGGCCGTCGGGGGAGTGGTGTCGCCTCCGCCGGAGCCGTAGATCGCGGCCTCCTTGGCGGTGGCGGCGATGCCGTTCGCGCCGTTGAAGAGGCGCTGCCCCCAGGAGGTGAGCTGGTCCGGGTCGAAGTTCGTCACCAGGTCCAGGTACTCGACGCCGCCGCCGTTGCCGCTCCACGACCAGCCGAGGTAGCCGAGGCGGAGCTGCTGGGCCACCGCCAGGATGGTGTCCTCGTCGGGGTTGCCGTCCGAGTGGTCGTGGCCGAACTCGCCGATGACGACGGGCAGCCGGGCGGTGACGAACCGGTTCAGGTAGTCGGTGATCTCGGCGGCGGTGTCGAAGACGCCGTACATGTGGACCGAGAAGACCGTGTTGGCGTCGGGGTCGGCCGCGAAGACCGAGGCGGCGTTGTCGCGCATCGTGAACGCCCAGTCCTGGCCCCAGTTGGGCGCGTCGACCATGATCGTGTGGTCGAACCCGGCGGCGCGGAGCTTCTGGATCGCGGCCTTGGTGTCGGCTGTCCAAGCCGCGTAACCGATGTTGCCGTGCGGCTCGTTGCCGATGTTGACGATGACGTAGTCCTCCTGGCCGGCCAGAACGCTCTTCATGTCGATCCAGTAGTCGGCGGCCCGGGAGAGCGAGACGGCTCCGCTCTGCTCGCCGTAGCCGGTGGTGTCGTGCACCTCCAGGACGCAGATCAGCCGGTTCTGTTTGCACTGGGAGACCACGTTCGCCACGTCGGCGGCGTCGTTGCGGGTCCAGCGGTCGCCGCTGGAGAGGACCACGCGCACGGTGTTGGCGCCCTTGGCCTTGATGTGGGCGAGGGAGCTGATGCGGTCCGGATACCAGGTGTGGGCGTGGTTGACGCCCCGCATCACGAAGTCGTTCCCGCCGGCCTCCAGCAGCCGGCCGTTCTGCACCCGGAAGCCGGTGGGCGCCGCCTGGGCCGGCGGGGTGAGAGCGAGGAAGGACAGCAAGAGGGCGAGCAGGGCGGCGGCCACGGTGGCCGGGCGTGGAGAGGTGGGGCGGTGTCTCATGACGGCTCCAGGAGTGGGGGTCGAGTGACACTCGTTGTCGGTCGCGCTGTCGCGCTGAACGGGGTCCCGCTGTCGGGGCACGATTCAGGCGGGACCGGTTGGGGTGGGCCTGCTTCGGACGGGCCAGGTTCGGGTAGGCCGGGTTCGGGTCAGCCCGTGCCGGGGTGCTTCCGGCCCGGCACGGCCGTCACCCGGTGGGTGCCTTCCCTGCGCAGGTGACCGTGGCCGTCGGCGTGCCGCCCGCCGCCGGGGCGGTGGCGACGAAACCGAACGTGGCGCTCGCGCCGGGCGCGAGGGCGCCGTTCCACGCCGCGTTGGTGACGGTGGCCGTGCCGTCGGCGGCCGTGGTGAGGGAGCCGTTCCAGAGCTGGGTCAGACGCGCCCCGCCCGCCGGTACGACGGTCGCGGTCCAGCCCGGAACGGCGGAACTCGACGCGTTCGTCACCGTCACCTCGCCCTGGTAGCCGCCCTGCCAGGAGGAGACGGCCCGGAAACGCGCGGTGCATGCGGTCGGATCCCCGCCCGGGCCACCCGGGTCGTCCGGGTCCTGCGGGACGCCGGCGTCGAGCGCCGCCGTCAGGGCCGGGAACCAGCGGGCCGCGATCTTGGCGTCGCCGGAGGCGTTGGGATGCACACCGTCGTAGGTGTCGGTGGCCGTGCTGAAGCCGGTCCACTGGTCGACCACGGTGACGGGCGAGCGCTCGGTGCCGGTCGCCCGGGCCCAGCCGGGGACGCGCGCGTTGAAGTCGACGACGCGTTGCGCGCAGGCCGCGCAGGAGCTGGGGTTCATGGGGATCAGCTGCGCCACCAGGATCCGCATGTCCGGATTCGAAACCCTCATCTGCGCCACGAGCTTGGTGTAGGCGGCGAGGATGCGGTCGGGGGCGATGCTGCTCCAGACGTCGTTCGTACCGAAGTGCATGACAACGATGTCGGGGCGCGTGGAGGACAACCGGCCGGGCAGCAGGTTCTGGTCCGCCACGTTGGTGGCGAGCTCGCCTCCGTGGCCCTCGTTGTCCCCGTCGTGCGCCTGCCCGCAGCCCTGCGGGGGGAGGGTGCCGACGAAGTCGACGTCCGTGTATCCGCTGTCGGCCAGCCGGTTCCACAGCACGGCCCGCCAGCAGCCGGGAGAGCCGGTGATCGAGTCGCCGAGCGGCATGACGCGGACGGGGTCCGCCGCCGGTGCGGCCGACGCGCGGGGTGCGAACGTCATGCCGAGGGGGAGGAGCAGGGCGGCCAGGAGGCCGAGGACGGACATGACCCGTAAGTGCGGGGACGGGTGGGGGGTTTCGTGCATGGTGGTCCCTTCCCTGGATGAGGTGGGAGCGCTCCCAGCACATCAAGCCATTGTTGTCATTGACGCGTCAAGGGGTGGGAGGGTGAGAGGGTGAGATCCGGAGGTCGAAGGCGATCAGCGACGATCATTCGAAGGCGGACGTGGACACGGAGCGCGGCGCCCTGCACGGGCTGCGGATCGCGGACTTCTCGCGGGTCCTGGCCGGGCCGTACGCGACCATGCTCCTCGCCGATCTGGGCGCCGCGTGGTCAAGGTCGAGAGCCCGGGAGCGGGCGACGCCGGTGACGCGCCCAGCGGTAGGTCGTAGCCGGGGATCGAGGCGCCACCGCCGGTACCGAAGCCGCTGACGGAGCGGTAGACAAGTTCTCCCCCAGCACGTCCGACTCGGCGACGAGGGCCCGGGCCCGCTCCCGCCCGGTCTCGTCCGACAGGTCCAGGGCGACCGAGCGCTTGTCGCGGAGGTCTTCGGCGAATCCGCGGGCTGATTCCCGTTATCGGCAGGGGCCGTCGGTGCGGCATGGGGGCGCGGGCCCACTCCCGTTCCGCGGGTTGTGAGCGCCGCGTGAGGGCGTGGATCTGCCGGCCGACTCCTCCCCCCACGGACCGTCGGCGCCGCGCAGGGCGCGTGTCCGCCGACCGACTCCTCTCCCTGCGCGGGCCGTCGGCGCCTCCTGAGGACTTTTGCCGGGCCATGAGGCATTCATGACCGGATGCCCAGAGAGCCGAGTCCATGATGGTCGGCGTCGGTAAGGCATGCCTTGGCTAACTCGCTCTGTGGGGGCCGGGCGTTGGGCCGGGAGGGCCGCGTTACATGTGGGACGACTCGTTTCCGAGCTTTCTGATCGGGCTGAGGGAGGGGCTGGAAGCCGGGCTCATCGTCTCCGTGCTGGTCGCCACCCTCGTGCGGGCGGGGGCCAGGTCGCGGCTGGCGCAGGTGTGGACCGGAGTGCTGGCCGCGATCGCGCTGTCGATGAGTTTCGGCGCGGTGCTGACCTTCACGGCCGCATCCCTCTCCACCACCGCGCAGGAGGCCTTCGGCGGAGCCCTGAGCATCGTCGCCGTCGCCTTCGTCACCGCGATGGTGTTCTGGATGCGGCGGTCCGCCCGCAGCCTCGCGGGCGAGCTCAGGGAGAAGGTCACCGAGGCGCTGACCATGGGCGCCGGAGTCCTGATCCTCACCTCCTTCCTCGCCGTGGGGCGTGAAGGCCTGGAGACCGCCCTGTTCCTGTGGACCACCGCCCGAGCGGCCGACGAGTCGGCAGGACCGCTGATGGGCGCGGGTGTCGGGCTGGTCCTCGCGGCGCTCCTGTGCTGGGGGCTCTACCGCCGGGTGCTGCGCATCGACCTCACCCGCTTCTTCACCGTCACCGGCGCGGTGCTCGTCGTCATCGCCGCGGGCGTCCTCGGCTACGGACTGCGCGACCTCCAGGAGGGCGGGGTCCTGCCCGGCGGGACGGCGTTCGCTTTCGACCTGAGCGGCAGCGTCGACGCAGGCTCCTGGTACAGCACCCTGCTCCAGGGCGTTCTCAATCTGACTCCGGCGATGACCTGGCTCCAAGTGGCCGGATACGCGGGCTATCTCGCTGTGGTGATGCCGCTGTTCGTCCGGGGAGCACGCGTTGTGCGAGGAGCCCGTGGCACCACCCCGTCGCCCTCGCCGGCGAACCCGCGATCCGACCGGGCCGCCGGCCCGGCGGCGACCCGCCGCCTGCTCCTCCCCGTCGCCGTCGTCGCCGTCCCCACCCTGCTGGCCGGTCTCGTCGTGGCACTGGCCGACCCCAAGCCCGCCGCCGGTCAGACCGTCGCCGTCTCCGGGACGGACTGCGGTCAGGGCTTCACCGCGCCGAAACCGGGACGGCAGGACTTCCGGATGCACAACACGGGGAACCAGACGTCCGAGGTGTACCTGATCGACCCGTCCTCGAACGCGGTCTACGGCGAGATCGAGGGTCTGGCCCCAGGCACCACCCAGGACCTCGTCGCCACCGTGGCGGGCGGCACCTATGCCTGGCGCTGTGTGCCCGCCGACGGCAAGGCCGTCACCTCGCAGGCGGTCCGGGTCACCGGAGCCGCCGGTGCCCACGCCGTCGTCCCCGTCACCGAACGGGACCTCACCGCACCGCTCACCGCGTACAAGGCGTACGTGAACCGGGGCCTGTCGACGCTCGTCACCCAGACCCGGCAGCTCGGAGACGACATCCGGGCCGGGCACCTGGACACCGCCCGCACCGACTGGCTGACCGCCCACCGCACCTACGCCTCCCTCGGCGCCGCCTACGGCACCTTCGAGGACTTCGACCAGAGGATCGACGGACGGCCCGACGGGCTGCCGGGCGGTGTGCGCGACCAGGACTTCACCGGCTTCCACCGGATCGAGTACGGGCTGTGGCACGGACAGTCAGCCGCGGAACTCAAAGGCCCGGCACAGCAGTTGGCCGACGATGCCGCCGGGCTGCGGAAAGCCTTCCCGCACCAGGACTTCGATCCCTCCGACCTGCCCCTGCGCGCCCACGAGATCCTGGAGAACACCCTCCAGTTCGAGCTGACCGGCGACACCGACCAGGGCAGCGGCACCGGGCTCGCCACCGCCGACGCCAACCTCGCCGGCACACGTGAACTGCTCACCGTGCTCCGGCCGTTGCTCACCCCGCGTGCCCCGCGGCTGCTGCCCGCCGTCGACGCGGACATCGCCCGCCTGCAGCGACTGCTCGACTCCGCACACCACGGGAACCGCTGGACCCCCGTCGACCGGCTCGACCCGGCGGCGAAGGCCCGGATCGACGGGGCCACGGGGCAGCTCCTCGAAGACCTCTCCCCGGTGCCGGACCTGCTCGAGATCAGGAAGTCCGCATGAGCGCCGAACGACGACACCACCCCGCAGCAGACCCCGAAGGGAACACCTCCATGCCGTCCGCCGACACCCCGCCGACGGGCTGCCCCGCCCACGCCGGCCGCCGTTCCTTCGTGAAGACGGCCCTCGGCGCCGGAGCCGCCGGAGCGGTCCTGGCCGGGGGCGGACTCGCGCTCGCCGAGAGCGGCAGCGGCACGGCCCGGGCGGCCGGACAACAGACCGCCGGGCCGGTGGCCTTCCACGGAATCCATCAGGCCGGGATCCTCACCCCCGCCCCACCGGCCGCCGCCTTCGTCTCCTTCGACGTCATCGCCGACCGCCGTGCCGAACTGGCGGACCTGCTGAAGACCCTCACCGACCGGGCCCGCTTCCTCACGTCCGGCGGTACGCCCGCGGACCTCGGTGTCGGCGCCCCGCCCTCGGACAACGGCATCCTCGGACCCGTCGTACCGGCCGACGCGCTCACCGTCACCGTGGGAGTCGGGGCCTCCCTCTTCGACGATCGCTACGGACTCGCCCCGGCCAGGCCGCACCGGCTCACGCCCATGCGGACCTTCCCCAACGACAACCTGAACCCCGCCGAATGCCACGGTGACCTGTCCCTGCAGATCTGCGCGGCCCGCCAGGACACCGTGCTGCACGCGCTGCGCGACATCGCCAAGCACACCCGGGGGGCGCTGCAGATCCGGTGGCGTGTCGACGGCTTCCAGAACGTGCCCCGGCCCAGCGGCGCCCAGCGCAACCTGCTGGGCTTCAAGGACGGCATCGCCAACCCGGACGTCGCCTCGGCCCGCCAGATGGACCACCTCGTGTGGGTCGGCGACGGGCAGGGCGAGCCCGCGTGGACGGCCGGCGGCAGCTATCAGGTCGTCCGGATCATCCGGATGCTCGTCGAGTTCTGGGACCGGGTCTCGCTGTCCGAGCAGGAGCTGATGTTCGGCCGGCGCAAGGACACCGGCGCCCCGCTGGACGGCGCCCGGGAGACCGACAGCCCGAACTACGCCAAGGACCCGCACGGCACGGCGATCCCCCTCGACGCGCACATCCGGCTCGCCAACCCTCGCACCCGGAAGACCGACAACTCCCGTATCCTGCGCCGGGGTTACAACTACGACCGGGGTGTCGACAGTGTCGGGAACCTCGACATGGGACTGGTCTTCTGCTGCTACCAGCAGGACGTGCGCCGCCAGTTCGAAGCCACCCAGACCCGGCTGATCGACGAACCCCTCGTCGACTACATCTCCCCGACCGGCGGCGGCTACTTCTTCGCTCTGCCCGGGGTGCGGGACTCCTCCGACTGGCTGGGCAGAGGGCTGCTCTCCGCCTGACGCTCGGACCCGGGCCGGACGCGATCCTCAGACGAACGGCGACCCGTACGCGCGATGTTCAGGAACGCGCGTACGGGTCGCCGCGACCGGTGGGGACAGACCCGCCGCCCGTGCGACCCCCGGGAATCGGGCGCCGCGACGGCCGGACCTCAGGCCTCGGCGCCCTCGCGCGTCACCGCCCTCCGCAGCAGCGGCCACACCAGCAGCAGCACGATCACCGCGTACACGGTCACCGCGAACGGCGTGTTGACCAGACCCGTGACACTGCCGTCGCTGATCTGCAGGGCGCGCCGCAACTGCTGCTCGGCGTTCGGGCCGAGGATGACGCCGATCACGGCGGGCAGCACGGGCAGCCCGTAACGGCGCATGCCGAAGCCGATCAGACCGATGATCAGCAGGATCACCAGGTCGATCACCTCGCCGCCGACGGCGTACGCGCCGACCGCCGCGAAGAACATGATCCCCGCGTACAGGTACGGCCGCGGGATGCGCAGCAGCTTCGCCCATACCGGCGCCAGCGGCAGGTTCAGCGCGAGCAGCAGCACCATGCCGACGAACAGGGAGGCGATCAGGCCCCACACCAGGTCGGGCTCGCGCTCGAAGAGGAGCGGGCCGGGCTGGATCCCGTACTGCTGGAAGGCGGCCAGCATCACGGCCGCGACCGCCGTGGTCGGCAGGCCCAGGGTCAGCATCGACACCAGGGTGCCCGCCGCCGAGGCCGACGCCGCAGACTCCGGGCCGGCGACCCCCTCGATGGCGCCCTTGCCCCACTCGTCCTTGTGCTTCGACAGGCGCTTCTCCGTCACGTACGACAGGAAGGTCGGGATCTCCGCGCCGCCCGCCGGGATCGCGCCGAACGGGAAGCCGATGAACGGGCCGCGCAGCCACGACTTCCAGGTCCGGCTCACGTCCCCGCGCCCCAGCCAGGGACGCCCCACCGGGATCGGCTCGGGCGGCCTGCGCCGCAGGTGCGCCGCCACCCACAGCGCCTCGCCGATCGCGAAGAGCCCGACCGCGACGATCACCACGTCGATGCCGTCGGCCAGTTGCAGCGAACCGAACGTCAGGCGCTGCTGGCCGGTCATCTGGTCCAGGCCCACCAGACCCAGGGTGAGGCCGATCAGCAGGGAGGCCAGACCGCGGATGCGGGACGAGCCCAGCACCGAGGTCACCGCGATGAACGCCAGCACCATGATGGCGAAGTAGTCCGGCGCGCCGATGTCCACGGCGAGTTTCGCGACCGTCGGCGCGAGCGCCACCAGCAGCAGCGTGCCGATCAGGCCGCCCGCGAAGTGCCCGACGGCGGCCGCGGCCAGGGCCTGGGCGCCGCGCCCGGACTTGGCCATGGGGTTGCCCTCCATGGCCGCCACCACCGCCGCGCTCTCACCGGGTGTGTTGAGCAGGATGGAGGTGGTCGAGCCGCCGAACATCGCGCCGTAGTAGATGCCGGCGAACATGATGAACGCGCCGATCGGGTCGAGCCCGTACGTCACCGGCAGCAGCAGGGCGACCGCCATCGCCGGGCCGATGCCCGGCAGCACGCCGATCGCCGTGCCGAGGAGCACACCGATCACGGCCCACAGGAGGTTGATCGGCGTGAGGGCCGTACCGAAGCCGTCCAGAAGGGAGTTGAAGGCATCCATGTCACAGCACTCCCATCAGCGGACCGCCGGGCAGGGGCACTCCGAGCAGGTTGTTGAAGACGGTGTAGGTGACGAGGGAGAGCCCGGCGGCGATGAGCGGGTCGCGGTCGGTCCGGCGGCTGCCGAGCGCGAACGCCGCGCCCCAGAACAGCAGCGCGCCGGCGATGGGGAAGCCGAGCGGCTCGATCAGGACGGCCGCGCCGAGGAACACCCCGGCGAGCAGCAGCACCGTGCGCCAGTCGGCGGGCTCGGACAGGTCGATGTCCTCACCGCCCTCGGCCTGGCCCCGGCCGCCGCGCAGCACGTCCAGGGCGAGCAGGGCGGCGATGACCAGCAGGCCGGCCCCGACCACGACCGGGACGGTCTTCGGTCCGACCGGGCCGCGCTGGGCGATGTCGACGTCCATGGTGAGCGCGTCGGTCAGGACGAGGACGCCGAGCGCCAGCAGCAGGACGCACACGCCCAGTTCGGAGTGCTCCCGCAGCCATGAGCGCCGCTCGCCGCCGGTCTCGGCGGTGGGTATGTCGGTCTGCGTCGTCACAGTCCCAGCTCCTTCAGCACCGAAACCACGCGCTTGTCCTCGGCGTCGAGGAACGCGCCGAACTCATCGCCGGTGAGGAAGGCGTCGTCCCAGCCGTTCTGCCGCAGGGAGGTGCGCCACTCGTCCGAGTCGTGCAGCTCCTCGACCAGTTTCACGAGCTTGTCGCGCTCTCCGTCGTTCAGGCCGGGCGGGGCGACGATCCCGCGCCAGTTGGTGAAGTTCACGTCGTAGCCCGCCTCCTTCAGCGTGGGGGCGTCCAGGCCCTCGACGCGCTGCGGGCCGGTGACCGCGAGGAGGCGCAGCTCGCCCGCCTTGATCTGGTCCTGGTACTCGCCGACCCCGGAGACGCCGAAGGCGACCTTGTTGCCGAGGATCGAGGCGAGCAGCTCACCACCGCCGTCGAAGGGGATGTAGTTGACCTGCTTCGGCGAGATCCCGGCGGCCCGCGCCATCAGCATCGGCGCGAGGTGGTCGGGCCCGCCGGGCGAGGAGCCGCCGCCCACCGGGAGCTTGCCCGGGTTCTCCTTCCAGGCGCCGATCAGGTCGTCGATCGTCTTGTACGGCGAGTCCTTCGCCACGACCACCACGTCCTGCTCCTCGGTGAGCCGGGCGATCGGCGTGGTGTCCCCGAGCGTCTTCGGGGCGTCGTTGGAACGGACGGCGCCCACGACTCCGAGGCCCATGGACATGGCGAGCTTGCCGTTGCCGTGCTCGCTCACCAGCCGGCTGAGGCCCACGGTGCCGCCGGCGCCCGGCAGGTTGAACACCTCGATGTTGTGAGTGAGTCCGGCGTCCTCGGCGTTCTTCGCGGCCGTCCGGGCCGTGATGTCGTAGCCGCCGCCGGGCGTGTTGGGGACCATGAAGCGCAGGCCCGGGATCTGTGTGCCGGTCTCGGAGCCGCTGCCGGTGGTCAGCAGCGGGGGGCCGACGAGCACGAGCACGGCAGCCCCGAGCAGGGCGAGGGGGGTGCGCAGGCGCACGAGTGCCACCACCTGTCGGTACGTCGATGCGGGTAGGTAAAGGCCCTGTGAGGGAGGGTGACGTGGGCCACATGGTGCCCGGGCTCCGGCGGGCTGTCTGCGTTCCGGAAACAACGGAGGTTTTGGTCTTTGCGGTCACCGCGAGCGCCGCCGGGTGAGCCGAACGCACGGGGGCCCCGGCGCATGCGCGCGCCGGGGCCCCTCGATCAACGGTCACTGATCCGTGTGGACCTCCAGGGCGGCCCGCACGGCCGACTCCAGGGCCCCCTCGATCCACGCCGGTTTGACGGACGTGTGGTCACCGGCGAAGTGCAACGGCCCCTCACGCTCGGGGATGACGGGCAACAGCTCGGTGTGCTGCCCGGGCAGCAGCACCGACGCCTCCCCGTAGGCGTACGGGTCGCGCAGCCAGCTCTGGGTACGCCCCGCGCCGGTGTAGAACACCTCGATGCGCCGGCCGTAGACCTGCTGGAGACCGCACAGCGCGTGCGGATACCGCGCCTCGTCGTCCAGGGAGTCCCAGCGCAGGGCGTCGTCGGCCCAGCTGTAGGACGCCAGCACCACACCCCCCGCGCTGCCCGGGACCGGGTGGGACGGGTTGAACATGAAGCGGTTGGCGTTGTCCGACACCGAGCCGCCGCCCACGACACCGGCCGCCTCCGGCTGGTCGCGGCCGATCGCGCGGTTCGCGGCGTAGTGGGTGCGCTGAGCCCGCGTGATGTGCCCGCCGGGCACGGAGGGGTGTGCGCCGAGCAGGCTGCCGTCCGCGGGGGTCTTGCCGGTGCGGTAGGCGTCGTACAGGCCGGGGTCGACGGCGTTCAGTTCGCGCTTCCAGTCGTCCTCGTCGAACTCCCACCAGCGGCGGCTGAACTCGAGCAGCACCTTGGTCGCGCTGTCGTAGTGCAGCTCGCAGATCGCGCGGCGCTTGCGGTAGGACAGGGGAGGGTCGATCTGCACATGGCGCAGCCCGGAGAACGGCACCGTGACCACGGCGACGTCGGCGGTGAACTGCTCGCGGACCACCGGGCCGTCGCGCCCCTCGGACACGGTGTCCACCCACACGTGCGGGCCCTTGCTCCGCACATGCCCGCCGTCCGCGGACGGCCGGTCGGGGTGGTGGTACTGGATGCGCGTCACCCGGCGGTCGAAGCGCACCTCCTTGCGCACGCGTTCCAGCAGGGCGTCCGGCAGCACGGCCGTGCCGCCCTCCAGCTCGTAGAAGGGCGTGTCGGGGCTGATGAGGGAGGAGCCGATGAAGCTGTGGATGAAGGACAGCGGGAGGCGTGAGGTGAGGTTCTCCAGGGTGCCGATCAGGTCGACGGTCCGCTCGTCGAGACCGGCGTGCTCGGTGAGGAAGCGGAACATCGACCAGTCGCCGAACCGCTTCACCACCCGCGCCCAGCCCCGCAGCCGCTCCGGCAGCGGTTTGTCGACCCGCTTGCCGTCCCGGCCGACGTGGCTGAACTCGTCGCGCACGGGGTCCAGCGCGGCACGCAGGATCGCTGCGGCGGGGGTGTCCCAGTGGGCCTTCGGGACGCCGAAGGACCGGTTCACGCGCCGGGGGGAGCGGGCGTAGTCGGCGCGCCGCACGCGGATGCCGTTGACGTGGATCCAGGTGCGTGCGGCGGGACGTCCCTCCTCGTCGACGTCGACGTAGTGGAAGCGCCGCTTCTTCAGGTCGAACCGGTCGATGAGTTCCATCACCAGCGGATGGCTGCCGGGGATGCGCATCGCGCCCGCCTCGGCGTACTGGGCGGGGTCCGCGAAGGGCTGCCCGGCGCCTTCGTGACCGCCCTTGCGGAAGGTCTTGATGCGGCCGCCCGCCCGGTTGCCGTTGGCCTCCAGGACCGTCACCCGGTGCCCCGCCTCCTTCAGCAGCCAGGCGGCCACTAGCCCGGACGGGCCGGCGCCGATGACGAGGACGTCCTTGGGGCGGGTCCGTCGCGCCGGCAGTCCGTCTTTCAGGACGCGCCGGTAGCGAGGGACGAGGGGGCGGTCGTCGGAATCCAGGACGAGCAGGGCACGGGCGACGGCCAGGCACCTGTCGGAGTCGGCGCCGCGGCCGCCGCCGGGAGCGGCCGGGGCGAGCGGCGCGGCCGGCGCGGGCAGGGCCGTGGCGGTACCGCCGGTCAGGGCTGTCGCCACCGTGGCCGTGCCGGCCACCGCCGCGAACTCCCGCCGGGAGACACCGGAATCGGAGGAGCGGGCCACCGCGTGATCATCAGTCATGGCGATCTTTGTAACGGTGGCAGTGACGGGCCGCCGCCGTTCGCCCGGGCGTTGCCCCCAATGAGCGAATCAGGGGCAAAACCCTCACGTCACGACGGGGTCGCCACTCACGCCGTGCCAGGCGTACCCGAAGGAATGAATGCGCGGCGAACCGCCTCCGCCACCGCGAACGAGCCCCCACACTGCGACTGCGTATCCACGACCGAGCTCTCCGGCCGTCCCGCCCGGCGCACCGCGCACGCGGCGCCGGCCGGCCGCACATGAGCTCGGGGAGACAGAGGGGGAAGGGTGGCGCAGCGGCGCACCGTGTGGGGTGACCGGGTCCGTTACTGGTTCGACAGCACGCTGACCCGCGGTGCCTCCGCCCTGGTCGGCTGGATGGCGCTGCTGTGTCTGGCCGTCGTCGTCCCGGCCAGCGCGCTGGTGGTGTGGACCGACCCGCACGCGCCGGAGTCCCTGCCGGACCGGCTGGCACAGGTGTGGCGCCTGACGGGGGAGACCCTGCGTCTGGGCGGGGTGACCGGTACGCCGCTGCGCGTGACGATGTCGGTGCTGCTGGCCCTGGTCGCGCTGCTGTACGTCTCGACGCTGGTCGGCCTCATCACGACGGCACTCACGGAGCGGCTCACCGCGTTGCGGCGCGGCCGGTCGACCGTGCTCGAACAAGGACACGTCGTGGTCCTGGGCTGGTCGGAGCAGGTGTTCACGGTCGTCGGCGAGCTGGTGGCCGCCAACGCCAACCAGAGACGCGCGGCGGTGGTGGTGCTGGCCGACCGGGACAAGACCGCGATGGAGGAGGCACTCGGCACGAAGGTGGGCCCCGTCGGCCGGACGCGGCTGATCTGCCGCAGCGGCCCCACCGCCGACCCGGCCGTGCTCACCCTGACCAGTCCGGCGACGGCCGGTGTCGTGCTGGTCCTGCCCCGCGACGAGCCCGACGCCGACGCCGAGGTCGTCAAGACGCTGCTGGCGCTGCGGGCGGCCCTGGCCGGGGTGGAGAACCGCCCGCCCGTCGTCGCCGCCGTCCGGGACGACCGCTACCGGCCGGCCGCAGGCCTCGCCGCCGGCCCGGGCGGTGTCGTCCTGGAGAGCGACACCGTCACGGCCCGGCTGATCGTCCAGGCCGCCCGCCACCCCGGGCTCTCCCTCGTCCACCAGGAGCTCCTCGACTTCGCCGGCGACGAGTTCTACCTGGTCGCCGAAGGGTCCCTGACGGGCCGCCCGTTCGGCGACGCGCTGCTGTCCTATCCGACGTCCAGCGTCGTCGGGCTGGTGCGCGGCGGCACCCCGCTGCTCAACCCGCCGCCGCAGACGACCGTCGCCGCGGACGATCTGCTCATCGTCATCTCCCGCGACGACGACACGTCCTGGGCGGGGGAGTGCGGGCAGTGGGTCGAGAAGGCGGCGATGGCCTCCGGCCCCGCGACGCCCGCGGGGCCGGAGCGGGTCCTCCTGCTCGGCTGGAACCGCCGGGCGCCGCTCATGGTCGACCAGCTCCGCCGCCGGGCCCGGCCCGGCTCGGTCGTCGACGTCGTGGCGGACGGCGGTGAAGCGACGGTCCGGCAGGTGCGTGAGTCCGGAGGGCCCCACGGCACCGGCCTGGCCGTCACCCTCCACCGGGGGGACGTCACCCACCCCGAGACGCTCCGTCGTCTGGACGTGCACTCCTACGACAGCGTGATCGTCGTGGGGGAGGACCCCGCTCCGGGACAGCCCCCGGACGAACCCGACAACCGCACGCTCGTCACCCTGCTGCTGCTACGACAGATGGAAGAAGCCTCGGGGCGTGAACTCCCCGTCGTCACCGAGCTGGTGGACGACCGCAACCGAGCGCTGGCACCCCTCGGGCCCGGAGCCGACGTGATCATCAGCGGCAAGCTCATCGGCCTGCTCATGGCACAGATCTCCCAGAACCGGCACCTCGCGGCGGTCTTCGAGGAACTGTTCTCCGCCGACGGCGCCGGCATCCGCCTGAGGCCGGCCGGCGACTACGTGCTGCCCGGGTGCGAGACGGCCTTCGCCACCGTCGTGGCCGCGGCACGCGGGCGCGGTGAGTGCGCCATCGGCTACCGCAGTCACGACGACGCCTCCACGCATCCGGGTTACGGCGTGCGGGTCAACCCGCCCAAGTCGGAGCGCCGCCGTTGGACGGCCGCCGACGAGGTGATCGTCGTGGGGACGGACTGAGAGATCCCGGTGCGGGCACTGACGGGGCGTGATGCCGGAACGGGAGCGCCCTTCGGAACGCCTGGGGCGCCGGGTCGCCCATGCGGGCCCCCGGCGCACCCTGGGGGGTCAGTCCTCGAACGCGGTCAGGACGCCGTTCTGCCCGGGTGCGAACACGCGGCCTCCGGCAGTGGCGATGCCGGGGTTGACCCAGCCGCGCCAGTCCTCCTCCGCGAGCACGTTCTCCATCGGGTGCGGCTCGGCCCAGCGCTGGTAGGACCAGACCACCGCGCCGGTGCGCTCGTTCAGCGCCATCAGCTTCCCGTTGCCGTCCTGGATGTACACGTACCCGCCGGCGACCAGCCGGACGGTCGCGGCCCCGCGCGGGCTGCGGTAGCTCCAGGCGGTGGCGTAGGTCGTCGTGCCGATCGCCTTCACGACGCCCCGGTACGCCACGTAGATCCGTCCCGGGCCGAACGCCGGCGTTGCGTCGGCGGGGAAGGAGCGCAGGACCGCGCCGGTCTTCTGGTCGTACGCCATGGTCCGCTCGTCGTCCGCGTCGTCGCTGCGCAGCCACAGCGCCCCGGCGCCGCGCGCGATCGGGTTGCCGCCGAGCGCGAGCAGGTCGGGCACGTCGTAGCGGCGCAGCTCCCGGCCGGTGCGCCGGTCCAGGAGCTGGTACGAGGCGTTGTCGAAGCCGAACCACACGCCGAGTTCGTCGACGACCACGGGCGACCATCCCCAGTCGACGAGCGGAGCCCGCCACAGCTCGGCTCCGTCGCTCGGGCGCAGTGCCAGCGCCGTGCCCCGGCCGTCCTGGGTGTACAGCGTGCCGTCGTACCACGTCGGCGGGTACTCGCAGGAGCCGGAGCCGATGCTGCGGGTCCACCGCTGCCCGCCCGTCGCCGGGTCCCAGGCGGTCAGGACACCCCTGCCGGTCTGGGTGTAGAGGAGCCCGCCACCGTACGCAAGGGTGGCCTTGGGGTCGTTGTCGGCGATCAGCCGCTGGGGCCACAGCCTCTTGCCGGTGGCCGCGTCCAGGCCGACCAGTTCCATGCGCGGGCCGTCGCTCCCCTCCTCCTCGGCCGCGTTGACCACCACGAAGACCTTCCCGCCGACCGCGACCGGCGCGGAGACGGCCGAGCCCAGGTCGACGGACCAGGCCTTGGTGAACGGTGGGGCCGCCGTGGCCCCGGCGACGAAGCTGTCGTGACGGGCGTTGGCGCGGTAGCCCAGCGTGGCGTCCGCCGGCTCCGTGGTGACCTTGGCCCTCGCCTTGGCGATCGCCGGAGTGGCCGCGGCTGCCGGAGTGGCCGCGGGTGCCGGAGCGGCCGCACCGCCGGGACCGGCGCCGACGGCCAGGACCGCCAGTGCCGTCACCGTCACGCAGCTCGATCTCGCCCGGACGCGCCTCGCGGAACTGCCCATGGAAACCCCCCTCGGGTCGAATGGAGTGGGCCGGTGCACCGGCCGCCGCTCCGCATACCCGCGGAGTGAAGAACAACTCCCTTGCAGAGAGGGGGACTTCGGTCGTGATCCGATCCTGGCCCCCGCCGGGCGCAAGCGGTTCACGTGCCCGTGATCCTTGTGAAGAAACATGAAAATTCGACTGTGTGTTCGTCTGCGGGTGGGGCACCAGAGGGAGCGGAGGTTGATGACTATGGTTCCCCTGCTTCTCGTCCTGCTGCTGGCCCTGGTCCTGTTCGGTGCGGGCTTCGCACTGAAGGCCCTGTGGTGGATCGCGGTGATCGTGCTGGTCCTGTGGCTGCTCGGCTTCGTGCTGCGTACCGCGGACAGTGGTGGCCGCAAGGGTCGCTGGTACCGCTGGTAGACCGGCAGGCCGACCGCATGTCGGTGGCGAGCAAACCGTCAGGAATGAGGTAGACGAAAGTAACCCGAAGCTCTCCCAGGAAAGGCGTTCCATTTCCATGGCCGACACGAAAGACGTCGTAGAACTCATCCTTCAGGATCACCGGCGCATGGAAGACCTCTTCCGTCGGATGCGGAGCGTAGAGGACGACCGGGCGGATGCCCTGCGCGAGTTCGCGGACCTGCTGATCGCGCACGCCCAGGCCGAGGAGGCCAAGGTCTACCCGGCGCTCAAGCGGTACAAGAACATCGATGACGAAGAGGTCGAGCACGGCGAGCACGAGCACGACGAGGGCAACGAGGCCCTTCTGGAGCTCCTCGAGGTCGAGGAGGTCGGCTCCGAGGAGTGGGACTCGAAGCTCGAGGAGCTGGTCGAGGCCGTCACCCATCACGCCGACGAGGAGGAGCGCACCATCCTCAACGGTGCGCGGGAGAACGTGGCCATGGAGCGGCGCGAGGAACTCGGGCTGGCGTTCTGGCAGGAGCGTGAGCGCCAGTTGAAGGCCGGGTGCGGCTCCGTGGAGAACGTGCGCAAGATCGTCGAGTCCTGACTCGGCGGGGCCGGCCCTGATGGACACCGCTCGCGGGCGGTGACCATCAGGGCCGGTTGCCTGTCGCGGCCCGGGTGGCCCGGTGGCACTCCTAAGGGGGGCGGTCGTCGCTCGCGCGCAGAGCGGTGCGGATGCCGGCCGTGACCACGACGATCAGGCACAGGGCGATGATGGTCTCGGCCCAGAAGAAGGCGAACCAGTCCATCACGCAGCCGATCGGCGGCGTGCCGGGGGCGGTGTTGCGGAACGCCGCGAGAGCGAACAGCGTGGCGGCCATCCAGGCGAGGGCCGGCCAGACCAGGCCCTGCCTGCGGGTCGTCAGAAACCAGGCACCGAGGAGCACGGACGTCGCCAGCGCCCACATCACGACCATCATGAAGACCGCGAAGACGAGCAGGCTGCCCGAGCGGGACAGCTTCAGACCCAGGACGGCCTCCTGCCGGGAGGGCGGGGGTGTCACGGCGATGGAGAAGAGGGTGTCGTTGTTGGAGAAGAGCATCCGCACCGGCACCGGCTCGCCACCCAGCACCGCCCAGAACTCGATGTCGGTGTCGTAGGTGTCGAACGGGTAGTCGCTGGTCGACCCGCCCGTGAGCGCGACCTGCACATCCTTGGGCGCGAGCCGCTCGTGCGCCTCGAACGCCAGGTCGCCCAGCGTCGCCGCGGATGTCTGGAGGTGGAGATCGGCCACCGGAGCGGTCCCCTCCTCCTCGCCGAGAGCCCCGCGTGGACGGACCCGGACCCGCAGGACGAGTTCTCCGGCCGCGGCGTCGACGCTCTGGGTGGTGACCTCCACGTCCACCCGGTCGGCGGCTCCCGACCCGACCGTGTGCACCGTGTCCTTCGCCTGCCGCTCGGTGAACTGCAGCCACGACCCCACGGACACCGCCACCAGGATCAGGACCGCGAGGGGAAGCAGGATCACCAGGACGGACGCCCCGGAGCGGCGGGGGCGGGGCGGGTGCGGGGGCGCGGCCATGGTGACTCCGAAGAGGTGGGCCGGGCAACGGGCTCGTCCCGCCCGGCGTCGGGAGCGGGCCCATCGCCCGCGCGGTATGTGAGAGGCCTGTCGGCGCGGCGGCCGCACGGTCACTTTGTGATCGCAGACGGCCACTGTAGGTGCTGAGCGGCCCGGCCCCGTCCCGCGAACCGCCGGGCCGGCTAGCCTCCCGCGCGCGCAGCGCAGACGCTCACGCGGCCGGTCCCAGAACGCGCAGGGATTGAGGTCGTTCCTGACGGGCCCGAACAGCGGGTCCTGGGCACGGGAGCGCTGGACGTCGCGCCAGGACACCTCGGGATCACGCGGCCCGGTGTTGTCACCGCACGCGATCGCCCTCTGCGCGCCGCCGTAGGGGGAGTCGGCGCCCGTGAGCACGAACTAGAGCACCCCGGCGAGCCACGGGGCCTTCGCTGTTACCCCTCGATGGCATGGCAGGGGCATGCAGAAAGAGGGGGCTGTGCCACAGAACGCCAGGGACGGTGCGCCGCGCGATCACTCCGGCTGACGGCCGGTTCCAGGTGGGGTCATCCCCAGCGCGGAGAAGGGGGGAATGCCGTTTCCATGACGAGGGCGACTACCCGTATCTCCGCCCCAAGCTGGGAGAATGCTCGGGCAGACCTTGTGCAGGTCGCTGCAGGGGGGTTGTCCAGACATTCTCTCGCGCCTAGGGTCCTTTCCGAGTGCAAGCGCTTTCCAAGCGCCTGTCAGCCGGTTGTCCGAGGAGCGCCGCATGTCCTTGTCCCCCACCCGCCGCCGCGTGGCCGTCGTCGGCACCGGAGCCATCGTCAGCGGCAGTCACCTGCCCGCCCTGCGGGCCCACTCCGACCGGGTGGAACTGGTGGCCGCCGTCGACGTGGACCAGGAGCGCCTCGACGCCTTCCGCGAACTGGCCGGTGAGCAGGTCGCCGGGTACACCTCCATGGACGCGATGCTGGACGCCGTACGCCCCGATCTGGTCCTCATCGGCACGCCGCCCTCGCTGCACCGCGAGCAGACGGTGGCCGCGCTGAAGGCCGGCGCCTGGGTGCTGTGCGAGAAGCCCCTCACCCTGTCGCTCGCCGAGTACGACGAGATTGCCGCCGCCGAGGAGGCCTCCGGCGGGTACGCATCGGTCGTGTTCCAGCACCGCTACGGATCCGGCGCCGTGCACGCCCGCGAGCTGATCACCAGCGGCGAGCTGGGTGCCCCGCTGGTGGCGCACTGCCAGACCACATGGCACCGGGACGCGGCGTACTACGCGGTGCCGTGGCGCGGGAAGTGGGCCAGCGAGGGCGGCGGCCCGACCATGGGCCACGGCATCCACCAGTACGACCTGCTGCTGCACCTGCTCGGCGAGTGGGAGGAGATCTCGGCCATGGCCGCGCGGCTGGTCCACGACACCGAGAGCGAGGACGTGTCCACCGCCCTGGTGCGTTTCCGCAGCGGAGCCCTCGCCACCGTCGTCAACAGCGTGCTCTCCCCGGACGAGGTGAGCCGCATCCGCATCGACTGCGCCGACGCCACGGTCGAGCTCACCCATCTGTACGGCCACAGCAACGACAGCTGGGCCTACACCCCGGCCCCGCACGTCGCCTCCGAGCGGGCCACAGCCTGGCGCACCCCGGCGAGCGACGTGCCCAGCTCGCACACCGCACAGCTGGGCACACTCCTCGACGCCTACGACAACGGCACCCGGCCACCGGGCAGCGGCCACGACGCGCGGGCCACCCTCGAGTTCGCGGCCGCTCTGTACAAGGCGGCGTTCACCGGCCGCTCGGTGCGGGCCGGGGAGATCGGCCCCGGCGATCCCTTCTACGAGGCCATGCACGGCGAGTACCCCGACTGGGCCCCCAAGGAGCGCGCATGACCATCCGCGTCACCCACACGCACGGCGAGGACATCGCCGTCACCGCAGGCGGCACGGAGATCCTCCGCTACGTCTACCGCCCCGACCCGGATCCCTTCGAGTCCCGCAAGCCCTACGCCCACCCCGTGCGCACCCTCTCGGGCCGCACCGTCACCGGCTACCGCCCGAACGACCACCGCTGGCACAAGGGCCTGCAGATGACCGCGAGCCATCTGTCCGGGCAGAACTTCTGGGGCGGCAACTGCTACGTCCACGGCCAGGGCTACCTCCGCCTGCCCGAGCGCGTCGGCTCGATGCGGCACGACGATTTCGCGGACTTCACCGTCGAGGACGACCGTCTCGCCTTCACCGAGAACCTCACCTGGATCGAGAACGGCGGCGAGGAGTGGGCGCGCGAGGTGCGCGGACTGACCGTCCACTCGGTCGACGAGGAGTCCGGGTCCTGGGTCCTGGACTGGTCGATCCGCCTCACCAACACCCGCTCCGAGCCCCTGGCCTTCGGCTCCCCGACCACCGCGGGCCGTGAGATGGCCGGCTACACCGGACTCCAGTGGCGCGGCCCCCGCGACTTCACCGGCGGCACGGTCTTCGCCCCGGACACCGACGCCGACGCGGGCAAGCTGATGGGCACCCAGGGCCCCTGGCTGGCCTTCACCACCGAGCACGACGACGTCGACGGCCACTCCACCCTGGTGTTCGCGCACGCCCCCGAGAACCTCGACGAGACGTCCGCGATCCACGAGTCGCACTGGTTCGTCCGCTCCGAGCCCTTCCCGACCGCCGCCTTCTCCTGGGCGTTCTTCGAGGAGTTCGAACTGCCGCCGGGGGAGTCCTTCGGGTACCGGTACCGCATCGTCGTCGCCGACGGCGCCTGGGACCGCGACCGGGTGGGCGCGCACCTGGAGGGCCTGGCGTGGTGAGCGAACCCGAGCCGGCGGGCCTTCCGCACCCGCTGCCCGGCGCGATCGGCCTGTCCCACCTGAGCGCCTACGACTGGGAGGCCGCCGACGGCGTCTGCGGCGGCAGCCCGCACCTGCACCTGGTGTGCACGGAGGCGTACGTCGTCACCGGCGGCCGGGGCGCGGTCCAGACCCTGAGCCCGGACGGCTACCGGGAGATCCCCCTCGAGGCCGGCTCCCTCGCCTGGTTCACACCGGGCACCGTGCACCGCATGGTGCAGGGCGGCGACCTGCGCATCACCGTACTGATGCAGAACAGCGGCCTGCCCGAGGCCGGGGACGCCGTGTTCACCTTCCCACCCGAGGTGCTCGCCGACCCGGAGAAGTACGCCGCGGCGGCCGCCCTGCCGCCCGGCACCGGACCGGAGACGGCCGCGGCCGCCCGACGCCGCAGGGACCTAGCCGTCGAGGGTTATCTGGCCCTGCGCGAGGCCCTCGTCGCCGGTGACAACGGCCCGTACCTGGAGTTCCAGCGGGCCGCCGCCCGCATCGTGCGCGACAAGGTGCCCACCTGGCAGGCCTTGTGGCGGGAGGGCGCGCTGGCCACCGCGGAACGCACCGGCGCCCAGCTCGACGCCCTGGCCGCCGGCGATCCCGCCTACCTCGGCGGGGCCACCGCCCACGAGGCCGCGCCCACCCGGCTGGGCGGCTTCGGCATGTGCGGCCGGCGCGACGAGTACACGCTGCCCGGCACCACGCTGCCGTACCAGGGGGAGTAGCAGCAGGGAGGCCTGAGGGGACCTGAGGGGACCTGAGGGGGGTCTGAGGGGGGCTCAACCGAAACTCCGTCGAGAGGAGTGACCTCGGCATGCCCGGACACAGGACAAAGGGGTTCTGCGCGTCGGCCGCCGCACTGGCACTGTGTGCCGTGCTGGCGGGCTGCGGAGGATCCGGGGAGTCCGCGGGCGGCGGCAAGGTCGTGCTGCGCTACACGTGGTGGGGCAACCCCGACCGCGCGGAACGCACCGAGCAGGCCGTCGCGCTGTTCGAGAAACAGCACCCGGACATCGACGTGGCGACGTCGTTCTCCGGCTACGACGCCTACAAGCAGAAGCTCGCCACCCAGGCCGCCGGCGGTGACGCCCCGGACGTGATGCAGCTCGACTACCGCCAGATCGACCAGTACGCCTCCGGCGGGGTCCTGCTCGACCTGGCGAAACAGAAGTCCGTCCTGCGCACTTCCGAGATCGACCCGGGTCTGCTCGCCACCGGCCGCGTCGACGACGTCCAGTACGCGATCCCGCAGGGCCGCGGCACCGAGACCGTCGCCTACGACATCCGGACGTGGAAGAAGTCGGGCGTCCCCCTGCCCGGCGCGAGCTGGACCTGGAGCGAGTGGGCCGACACCATGCGGGCCCTCGCGAAGAAGACCGGCAAGTCCGGGGCGACCGACCCCGGCCAGAGCGAGGACGCCTTCGAGGTGTGGCTGCGCGGCCGGGGCAAGTCCCTCTACACCGAGGGCGGCCGACTGGGCTTCACCGCCGGCGACCTCGCACGCTGGTGGACCTTCACCGACCGGCTGCGCCGCGAGGGCGCCGTCTCGCCCGCCGAGCAGACCACCCAGCTCGACGGCTCCGTCGAGAACACCCCGCTGGGGCGCGGCACGTCGGTCACCGACGCCAACTGGGACGCCCCGGCCAGCGGCTTCGCCGCTCTCGTCAAGGGCGGCGTCGCTCTCGCCCCGATGCCCTCCGGTGAGGACGGCACACCCGGCCAGTACTTCAAGCCGTCCATGTTCGTGGGCGTCTCGGCCGACACCGGCCACCCCGAGGAGGCCGCGCGGCTCGTCGACTTCCTGATCAACGACCGGCAGGCCGCGAAGATCCTCGGCGCGAGCCGCGGCATCCCCGTCAACGAGACGATCCGCGACGAGTTCGGCCCGCAGCTCAAGGACTTCGACAAGACCATCGCCGACTTCCAGGCATCCCTGGAGGGCAGGCTCAAGGATCCGCCCCAGGCGCCGCCCTCGGGCGACAACGCCCTGCAGAGCACCTTCCAGCGCGACTACGACCAGGTGTCCTACGCGCGCATGTCGCCCCGCGAGGCGGCCGAGAACTACGTCACCGAGGCGAAGGCGGAGCTGAGGTCATGACCACCACCGCGATCCCCGCGGAGTCGAGGCACGCCCCCGCCGCCGCACCGAAGCGCCGCCCCCAGCGCGAACGCGAGGGTGCGGCCTGGGTGTTCCTCTCGCCCTGGGTGCTCGGCGCGATCGTCCTGACGCTGCTGCCGATGGCCGTGTCGCTGTACCTGTCGTTCACCGATTACGACCTGTTCACCCCGCCGCGGTGGGTGGGCCTGCGCAACTACGTGCAGATGTTCACCGAGGACCCCCGTTACTGGCGTTCGGTCGCGACGACCCTGACGTATGTCGTCATCGCCGTGCCCCTGCAACTCGCCCTCGCCCTCGCCGTCGCCCTCGCCCTGAAGGGCATGAAGCGCGGCAAGGGCTTCTACCGCTCCGCGTTCTACGCCCCGTCCCTGCTCGGCGCGTCGATGTCCATCGCGCTCGTGTGGCGGGCCGTCTTCAACGACGGCGGCACCGTGGACCACCTGCTGGGCACCGGCGGCTGGGTCAACAAGCCCGGCTGGGCGCTGCTGGCCGTGGCCCTGCTGACGGTGTGGCAGTTCGGCGCGCCGATGGTCATCTTCCTCGCCGGGCTCCAGCAGATTCCCGCGGAGCTGTACGAGGCGGCGGCTGTGGACGGGGCGAGCAAGTGGCGGCAGTTCCTGTCCGTCACCGTGCCGATGCTGTCCCCGGTGCTCTTCTTCAACCTGGTCCTGCAGACCATCCAGGCGTTCCAGGTGTTCACACCCGCCTTCGCGGTCAGCGCCGGCAAGGGCGGACCGGCCGACTCGACGCTCGTCTACACCATGTACCTCTACGACCGCGGCTTCGTCGCCTCCCACATGGGCTACGCCTCCGCCATGGCCTGGGTGCTGCTCCTCGTGATCGGCGTCGTCACGGCGGTGCTGTTCCGCACCTCACGCTCCTGGGTCTTCTACGCCTCCGAGGGGGACCGGTGACCTCAACCGCCGTTGCGCGCAAGTCCGTTCGATGGGGCCGCGTCGCCCTGCACGCGGGCTGCCTGGCCGCCCTGCTGGTCATGCTGTACCCCCTGGCCTGGCTGCTGGCCACCTCGCTCAAACCCGCCGACGAGGTCATAGCCAGCCTCGACCTGCTGCCCAGCCACCTGGAGTGGTCGAACTACGCGACCGCCCTCGACGGCGTCAACGACGTCTCCATCTGGCGGCTGCTCGGCAACTCCCTGCTGATCGCGGGCGGCGCGGTCCTCGGCAACATCATCAGCTGCTCGCTCGCCGCCTACGCCTTCGCACGGCTGAGGTTCCGCTTCCGCGGGCCGCTGTTCGCCTTCATGATCGCCACCATCATGCTCCCGCACCACGCGGTGCTGATCCCGCAGTACATCATCTTCAACCAGCTCGGCATGGTGAACACCTACTGGCCGCTGATCCTGCCGAAGTTCCTGGCCACCGAGGCGTTCTTCGTCTTCCTCATCGTGCAGTTCATGCGCAGCCTGCCGCGCGAGCTGGAGGAGGCGGCCCGGATCGACGGCTGCGGGCCCTTCCGCAGCTTCTTCCAGGTCGTGCTGCCGCTCACCCGGCCGGCCCTGATCACCACCGCCATCTTCACCTTCATCTGGACCTGGAACGATTTCTTCACCCAGCTCATCTACCTCTTCGACCCGGAGAAGTTCACCCTCACGCTCGCGCTGCGCTCCTTCGTGGACGCCTCCAGCACCTCCGCGTTCGGCCCGATGTTCGCCCTGTCGGTGATCGCGCTGCTGCCGATCGTGCTGTTCTTCCTCGCCTTCCAGCGGTTCCTGGTGGAGGGCATGGCGAGCTCCGGACTGAAGGGCTGAGCGACATGGCCGCGAGGGACACGGGTGAGGTGTTCGGCCCGCGCATGACGCTGTTCGCCGACGTGCTGAGCGTCGGCCTGGCCACGGCAGCGGCCTGCCTGCCCCTGGTCACGGTCCCGGCCGCGCTGTCGACGGCGTGCGCCGTGCTGCGGGGGGCTGGACTGGATCAACCCGTCACGGCGGGGCGGTACTTCGCCCTGCTGCGGCGGCGGTTGCGCGCCGGCGACCTGGCGGTGGGAGCCGTCGCCCTGGCGGGTCTGCTGGTGGTCGCCGCCGACCTGGCACTGGCCCGGGCCGGGCTGCCGGGAGCGCCGCTGTTCGCGGTGGCGGCCGGGGTGATCGGCACGGGCGCGGTGGTGGTCGGGCTGCGGGCCTGCGGGCGCCCCGAGTCGCTGACCGACTGGCGGGCCGCGGTGCGCGGGGCCGGCCGGGACGCCGTGGCGGACATGGGGGGCAGTGGCCTGGTCCTGCTCGCCGTGGCGACGGCAGTGCTGTGCGCCTGGATGCTGCTGCCGCTCGCCTTTCTCGCTCCCGGGCCACTGGCGTTGGCGCTCACGGCCGTCGACGTACGCCGGTCCACGACAGCACGGCCCGGACGTACTGTCGGGCCGTGATGGCGCTCGGCTGACGGCGTCAGGACGGGACGCCGGGTGCGGGGTTCGGACGCCGCCCCGCCCGGCCGGGCCTGTGGCACACGCGTGCGCGGCCGAGGGAGGACAACCGTCTGCTCCAGCCGCCCGCCGCCGGACAGAGACAGGAGGCCCGTCGCAGCCGCAGCCGCGTACGCGCGGCGCGGCTCGGGACCGAGTCGTGCCCGCCGTCCGGCTCCGCCGCGCACGCCCACCGCGATCAGCTGTGCACATCGCCACGAGGCGCGGCCCCGTAGCGCCCGGCTCAGCCGCGTACAAACCCGCCGACGCGGATCCGCGGCCACGAACGGGCCGCCGTGAGAAGGGCGTGGGCCCTCGCCGACGGGGTGGCCGCTGCTGCCGCCAGGGCCGCCGCCGCGCTCGCGATGCCGAGCACCGCACCCGCCGCCACGTCGCCCGGATAGTGCACGCCGGTGTGGACACGGGAGTAGCCGACGGCGCTCGCCAGCGCGCCGAGCGGTACCGCCGCGGGCGGCAGGACCACGCCGACGGCGGTGGCGAAGGCGACTGCCGACGCCGTGTGCCCGGACGGGAACGAGGCGGAGGTCGGCATCTTGACGTGCCGGTCCACCGTCACCCGGGCCGCCTCCCGGTCCGGCCGAGCCCGGCGCACCAGGCGCTTGCCGAGCAGGTTGGCGGAGGCCGAGGCCACCGCGATCGCGCCGACGCCGGCGAAAGCGGCCTTGCGCGGTCGCTTCCCCGCCAGTGCCAGGGCGGCGGCGATGGTGAACGAGATCTTCGAGTGGTCGGCCGCGTGCGACAGGTGGCGCAGCGTCCGGTCCAGGGTTGGCGTGGGGGTGGCGGCCACCGCCGCGTACAGGGCGCCGTCCACGGCCCTGAGATCGGCGAACACGGCGCTCAGGAGCCGACCGGGCCGACTCACGAAGTCCCGGGTGTGCTGAAGCGGACGGGGGGCGTCCGCGTCTGTGGTCGTCGGATCGGTCATGTGCTTCTCCCCGCAGTGGCCTTCCCAGCAAGGTACCGGCTCACGCCCGGCGCACGCTCGGCGCCCTTGCGAGCCGGTACCTCCCGAGTGCCCAGACGGCGGACGACCACCCCGGTGAGCCGGAATACTGAGCACATGACTCTGCTGCCCCGCCGGGCCTTGCGCGCCCTGGAGCGTTTTCACGCCGACCGGCCCTGGGACCACAACGCCCACTTCCACCGCTGGATCCTGCGGCAGCTTCCCGAGCGGGTGGGCAGTGCCCTGGACGTGGGATGCGGCAGCGGCGACCTGGCCCGTTTGCTGACCGGCCGGTCCGCCCGGGTGTACGGCATCGACTCCGACCCGGCGATCACGGCCCGGGCGCGGGAGCTGACTCCGGTGGCGGCACCGGTGACGTACACGACGGCCGACGCGACGACCGGCCTCGGTGACCGGTCGTACGACGTCATCACCTGCGTCGCCGTCGTCCACCATCTGCCGTTCACCCGGGCCCTCGAGACGTTCCGTGACCGTCTGGCCCCCGGCGGCACCCTGGTGATCGTCGGTGTGGCCCGTGAGCGGACGCCCGTCGACCACCTGCTCGGCATCGCGTCGGTCCCGCTCAACATCGTCATGGCGTTGCTGAAGAACGGGGGCCGTACGGCGCCGCGCCCGGTCTCGATGACGGCCCGCGCCCGTCCGGCGGACCTGACCTTCACCGAGATCGTGCGCGAGGCCCGGGCCGTCCTCCCCGGGGTGCGCCTGCGGCGCCGGCTGTTCTGGCGCTACACGCTGGTGTGGCGCCGCCGTTGATCCGCCGGCACCTCAGGCGGCGGTTCGGAAGGTGCGCAGCCGCAGCGAGTTGCCGACCACGAAGACCGACGAGAAGGCCATCGCCGCCCCGGCGATCATCGGGGTGAGCAGGCCGGAGGCGGCCAGGGGCAGGGCCGCCACGTTGTAGGCGAAGGCCCAGAAGAGGTTCGAGCGGATGGTGCCGAGCGTGCGGCGGGCGAGCCGGATGGCGTCCGCCGCGGCCCGCAGATCGCCCCGGACCAGGGTCAGGTCCCCGGCCTCGATGGCGGCGTCCGTGCCGGTGCCCATGGCCAGACCGAGATCGGCCTGGGCGAGGGCCGCCGCGTCGTTGACACCGTCACCGACCATCGCCACCGTCCGGCCCTCGGCCTGGAGCCGCTTGACCACGTCGACCTTGTCCTGCGGGAGCACCTCGGCGAAGACCTCCTCGACGCCCACCTCGCGGGCCACGGACCGGGCCACCGCCTCGTTGTCGCCGGTCAGCAGGATCGGCGTCAGACCGAGCGCCCGCAGCCGGCCGACCGCTTCGGCGCTCGTGCCCTTCACCGCGTCGGCCACCTCCAGCACCGCACGGGCCTCGCCGTCCCACGCGACCGCGATGGCCGTGCGCCCGGCGTCCTCGGCCGTCGCCCTGGCGCGGGCCAGGGCGACGGGAAGCTCCATCGCCCAGTCGGCCAGCAGCCGCTCCCGTCCTACGAGCACCGCGTGGCCCTCGACCACGCCCTGCACACCGAGCCCGGGCATGTTCGCGAAGCCCTCGGGCGTGGACAGCGAGCCCAGCTTCTCCAGCGCCCCGTCGGCGACGGCCCGGGCGATCGGGTGTTCGGAGGAGTGCTCCAACGCCCCGGCCAGCCGCAGCACTTCGGCCTCGTCCGCGCCCTCGGCGGTGTGCACGGCCAGCAGCGTCATACGGCCGGTCGTGACCGTGCCGGTCTTGTCGAGGACGACCGTGTCGACCCGGCGCGTGGACTCCAGGACCTCCGGGCCCTTGATGAGGATGCCGAGCTGGGCGCCCCGCCCGGTGCCCACCATCAGCGCGGTCGGCGTGGCCAGACCCAGGGCGCACGGGCAGGCGATGACGAGGACGGCGACCGCCGCGGTGAAGGCGGCCGTCAGCCCGGCGCCGCTGCCCAGCCAGAAGCCCAGCGTGCCGAGCGCGAGGGCGATCACCACCGGCACGAACACGGCCGAGATCCGGTCCGCGAGCCGCTGCGCGGCGGCCTTGCCGTTCTGCGCGTCCTCCACCAGCCGGGCCATCCGGGCCAACTGCGTGTCGGCACCCACCCGCGTCGCACGGACGACGAGCCGCCCGCCGACGTTGATCGTGGCGCCGGTGACCGGGTCGCCCGCGCCCACCTCCACGGGGACGGACTCGCCGGTGAGCATCGAGGCGTCCACGGCGGAGGAACCCTCCTCGACCGTGCCGTCCGTCGCGATCTTCTCGCCGGGCCGGACCAGGAAGCGGTCCCCGGCCTTCAACTCCGCTACGGGAAGGGTTGTTTCGCGGCCGCCGTCGCGCAGCACCGTGACGTCCTTCGCGCCGAGCTCCAGCAACGCCCGCAGCGCCGCGCCCGCCTTGCGCTTGGCGCGGGCCTCGAAGTACCGCCCGGCCAGGATGAAGGCGGTCACGCCCGCCGCGGCCTCCAGGTAGATGTTCCCGGCGCCGTCCGTGCGCTCGATGGTCAGCTCGAACGGGTGCGTCATGCCCGGCGTGCCCGCGGTGCCGAGGAACAGCGCCCACAGCGACCACAGGAACGCGGCCGAGGTGCCCACCGAGATCAGGGTGTCCATGGTGGCCGCGCCGTGCCGCGCGTTGGTGAACGCCGCCTTGTGGAAGGGCCACGCCGCGTACGTCACGACGGGCGCGGCCAGGGTGAGCGACAGCCACTGCCAGTACTCGAACTGCAGCGCCGGGATCATCGCCATGGCGACGACGGGGACCGCGAGCACCACGGCCGTGATCAACCGCTCGCGCAGCGGCCGCAGGTCGTCGGCCTCCACTCCCGGGTCCTGCTCGACGGGGGGAGACGGCTCCTGCGCGGTGTACCCGGTCGCTTCGACGGTGGCGATGAGGTCGCCGACGGAGATTTCGCCGGTGTAGCTGACCTTGGCCTTCTCCGTCGCGTAGTTGACGGTGGCGGTGACGCCGTCCATGCGGTTGAGCTTCTTCTCGATGCGCGCCGCGCAGGAGGCGCAGGTCATGCCGCCGATGGCGAGCTCCACCTCGGCGTCGGTGCCGGCCGTCGTACCGGTGCTCATGGCTCAGACCCTCCCGGTCAGCTCGTAGCCGGCCTCGTCGACGACCTCCGCGATCGCGGCGTCGTCGGGCTCGGCGGCACTGGTGACGGTGACATGGCCGGCGTCGAGGTCGACCTCGACGCCGCGGACGCCGTGCAGCTCGCCGATGACCTTCGTGAGCGTGGCCTTGCAGTGGCCGCAGGACATTCCGGAGACGGCGTAGGTGGTGGCGGGCATCGGGTGCCTCCTTCGGGCGATTCAACATATGCGGTCAATAGGGGGCGGGGGTATCTCCTCGCCGACTTCAGGTATACCCCCACGGGGTATACGATGCAAGCGTGAGAGCGACTTGACTGCATACCCCCCAGGGGTATTGTGAACTGCGTGGAGGCCTCGCAACGAGCGGGAGGCCCGGTATCTGAAGGAGTCGACGGCCATGAACACCGGACTGAGGATCACCACGTTCGCCGCAGCCCTGGCGGCGACCTTCGGCGCGGCTTACGGCGTCGGGCAGGGCGTCGGCCCCGTCGTCGCCGTGAGCCCGCCGAAGCACGGGGACGAACACGCCCGGTCCACCGCGGAGCAGACGGAGGGCGGCGGCCACGCCGGACACGACACGCCCCCGGCAGGCGGACTGCAGATCTCCGAAGGCGGCTACACGCTCGACCTGGAAACCCCCCGCGTCACCGCGGGCGAGCGGGCCGACCTGCGCTTCACCGTCCGGGACGCCGCCGGTCGCGCGCTCACCGCCTACCAGCGCGAGCACGACAAGGAACTGCACCTCATCGTGGCCTCACGCGACCTGGTCACCTATCGCCACCTGCACCCCACCCGCGCCGCCGACGGCACCTGGAGCACCCCCGCGGACCTGCCCCGCGCGGGCGGCTACCGCGTCTTCGCCGATTTCACCCCCGCCGAGAAGGACGCCGGGAACCTCACCCTCGGCGCGGACCTCGCCGCCTCCGGCCCGTACCGGGCCCGGCAGCTGCCGCCCGCGAACGCCACGGCCCGGATCGACGGCTACGACGTGAAGCTGGACGGCACCCTGCGCCCGGGTGCGGCGAGCGAGCTCAAACTGAAGGTCTCCCGCGACGGCCGGCCCGTCACCGACCTCGAGCCCTACCTCGGAGCGTACGGCCACCTGGTCGCCCTGCGCTCCGGCGACCTCGCCTACCTGCACGTCCACCCGAACGGCGAACCCGGCGACGGCACGACCAGGCCCGGCCCGGACATCTCCTTCACGGCCACGGCGCCCAGCTCCGGCTCCTACCGCCTGTTCCTCGACTTCAAGCACCGGGGAAAGGTCCACACGGCGGCCTTCACCGTCCACGCCGGGGGAGCGCCGGCCGTCCCCGATACCCCCGAGGAGCATGCGGAGGACGGCCACGGCCACTGAGTGTCAGCCGAGCGCCCGGTCCAGGTTGAAGGCCGCGCTGATCAGCGCGAGGTGCGTGAACGCCTGCGGGAAGTTGCCCTGCTGCTCCCCGGTGTGGCTGATCTCCTCGGCGTACAGGCCGAGGTGGTTGGCGTACGTCAGCATCTTCTCGAAGGCCAGCCGTGCCTCGTCGATCCGGCCGGCGTGCACCATCGCCTCGACATACCAGAACGAGCAGATGGAGAACGTGCCCTCGTCGCCGCGCAGCCCGTCGGGGCTGGAGCGGGGGTCGTAGCGGTAGACCAGCGAGTCCGACACCAGCTCCTCGGTGAGCACGTCCAGCGTCGACAGCCACTTCGGATCGGTGGGGGCGATGAACTTCGTCAGCGGCATCATCAGCACGGCCGCGTCCAGTACGTCGCCGTCCTCGTGCTGGACGAAGGCCTTGCGCTCCTCGGACCAGCCCCTGCTCATGATCCGCCGGTAGATCGTGTCGCGGCACTCCCGCCAGCGCGGCAGGTCGGCGGGCAGGCCGCGCCGGTTGGCCATCCGGATGGCCCGCTCGATCGCCACCCAGCACATCAGCCGCGAGTACAGGAAGTTCCTGCGCCCGCCCCGCGTCTCCCAGATGCCCTCGTCCGGCTGGTCCCAGTGCGCGCACACCCAGTCCACCAGCGCGCACACGTCGTCCCAGTGGCCGCTGGAGATGGGCTTGGCCCACTTGTCGTAGAGGTAGACCGAGTCGATCAGCGCGCCGTAGATGTCGAGCTGGAGCTGGTCGGCCGCCGCGTTGCCGACCCGTACCGGCGCCGAGCCGTGGTGCCCCTTCAGATGGTCCAGGGTGCGCTCGGGCAGCTCGGTGCGGCCGTCGATGCCGTACATGATCTGCAACGGGCCGGAGACCTTGCCGTCGCCCGGGCTGATGTGCCGGGTCACGAAGTCCATGAAGGCCTCGGCCTCTTCGGTGAAGCCCAGCCGCAGCAGGGCGTAGACGCAGAACGCCGCGTCGCGCACCCACACGTACCGGTAGTCCCAGTTGCGCTCGCCGCCCAGCTCCTCGGGCAGGCTCGTCGTCGGCGCGGCCACGATCGCCCCGGTCGGCGCGTAGGTGAGCAGCTTCAGCGTCAGGGCCGAGCGGTGCACCATCTCCCGCCAGCGGCCCTTGTACCGGGACGCCGACAGCCAGCGCCGCCAGTACGCCACCGTCGCCTCGAACTGCTCCTCCGCCTCCGTGCGCGCACACCGGCGGGGCGCCACATCGCCGCCGACCTTGTCCAGCGCGAACACCGCCGTCTCGCCCTCGGAGAGCTTGAAGTCGCCCCGCACGTCCGGCCCGTCCGCCTCCAGCGGCACGGTGGCGGTGAGGGCGAGCGCCAGCCCCTCGGTCTCGAACACCGCGGTGTCGCCCTCCAGCCGTACGGTGTGCGGCGCGGAGCCGTAGTCGAACCGGGGCGCCACCCGCGTACGGAATGGGAGGGAGCCGCGGACGCACACTACCCGCCGGATCAGCCGGTGCCGCTCGGTCTCGGCCGGACCGCCGCCGAGCGGCATGAAGTCCTGCACCTCGCCGACCCCGTCCTCGGTGAAGAACCGGGTGATCAGCACGTTGGTGTCGGGGAAGTAGAACTGCTTGGTCCGGGCCGGCACCGACGCCGCCAGTTCGAAACAGCCACCACGCTCGGCGTCCAGGATCGAGGCGAACACACTCGGCGCGTCGAAGGCCGTGCAGCAGTACCAGTCGATCGTGCCGTCGGTCCCCACCAGGGCCACACTGCGCAGATCACCGATCAGCCCGTGCTCCGCGATCGGCACGTACCGCCGACCGCCCCGGTCCTGTGCCGCTCCGCCCATGACAGCCTCCCTGCCCGGTAGGCGCCTCAGCCCAAGCCTAGGGCCTGGCGTTTGGATCAGCCCGCAGACGCGGGGCCTGGCACGCGCATCTGCCGCGTTGTCGTCGGTTGCCGACGCTCCGCGTCGACGCCCTCCTCCGCCTTGCAGCTGCACGCACCAGGCCCCGCTCACCGGCATAGACAAGAACCGCCGATGTCCTGCGGCCTGATCCAAACGACAGACCCTAGAGCCGCCGCCGACGGACCGCCCCTGTCGGAGAGCCGCCGTCAGACCGCGACGACCCGCAGCCCGGCCTCCTCGAAGCGCCGCACCGTCTCCGCGTCGGCCGCCGTGTCCGTGACCAGCGTGTCCACCGCCTCGGCCGCGCAGATCCGGGCGAACGCGCGCTGCCCGAGCTTGCTGGAGTCGGCGGCGACCACCACCCGCTCCGCCCGCTCGCACAGCAGCCGGTTGATCGCCGCCTCGGCCTCGTCGTGTGCCGCCGCACCGTGCGTGACGTCGAAGGCGACGACACCGAGCACCGCCACGTCGACGGTGATCTGCCCGAGCACCCCGTCCGCGAGCGGCCCGACCAGCTCGTAGGACTGGGCCCGCGCCACCCCGCCGGTCAGCACGATCTTGAACTGGGGCCGCACCGCCAGCTCGTTCGCGATGTTCAGCGCGTTCGTCACCACGGTCAGGGCGGGCGCCCCGGACACCAGGTCCCCGCGCACGGCCAGCGCCCGGGCCACCTCGGTCGTGGTGGTCCCCCCGGTCAGCCCGACCGCCTCGCCCGGCGCCACCAGCTCCGCCACCGCCTTGGCGATGCGCTGCTTCTCCGAGGCGTGGCGGGCCGTCTTGTAGCGCAGCGGCAGCTCATAGGACACGCCGTGCACGACCGCGCCGCCCCGGGTGCGCACCAGCATCTGCTGCTCGGCGAGCCCGTCGAGGTCACGGCGGATCGTCGCCGCCGAGACCCCGAGCTCCGCCGCCGCGTCCTCGACGTCCAGCCGGCCGCGCTCCACGAGCAGTGCCAGCAGCGCCTTCCAGCGGGCGTCGCGCGACATCCGCACCTCCACGTCTCGATCTCCGGCGACCCTAACGCACCCGATCCTGCCCGGATGCTTGATGATGCTCGAAAGGTGGCTATATCTTGCAGGAACAATCAGATGGGCGGCGACTCGGGAAGCGGAGAGTGCGGGATGACGCATGTCGAGGACGAACTGGGGAGCCAACCCGAGTGCTGGGAACGCGCGGCGTCGGAAGCGCCCCGGTTCCTCAAGGCGCTGCCGGCCCCGGGGGAGCGGGTCGCGATCGTCGGCTGCGGCACCTCGTACTTCATGGCGCAGGCCGCCGCGGCCCTGCGCGAGGGCGCGGGCCAGGGCGAGACCGACGCCTTCGCCGCCTCGGAGTTCCCCCACGGCCGCCGCTACGACCGGGTCGTCGCCCTCACCCGCTCCGGCACCACGACGGAAGTCCTGGACCTGCTGGCCCGGTTGAGGGGCGGCACGCGCACCACCGCGATCACCGCCGACCCGGACACGCCCGTGATGACGGCCGCCGACGACCTCGCCGTCCTGGACTTCGCGGACGAACGCTCCGTCGTGCAGACACGGTTCGCGACCACGGCCCTGACCCTGCTCCGCGCCCACCTCGGCCTGCACCCCGGCACCGCCGTCACCGACGCGCGCACCGCCCTGGCCGAACCACTGCCCGAAGGGCTGGTGGCATGCGGGCAGTTCACCTTCCTGGGGCGCGGCTGGACCGTCGGCCTGGCCAACGAGGCCGGACTGAAGATGCGCGAGGCCGCGCTGGCCTGGGCGGAGGCCTACCCGGCGATGGAGTACCGGCACGGCCCCGTCAGCGTCAGCACCACGGGCACGGCGACCTGGATGTTCGGGGACGCGCCGGACGGACTCGCCGAACAGGTGCGCGGCACCGGCGCGTCGTGGATCGCCGGGCACCTCGACCCGCTCGCCGAACTGGTCCGCGCCCAGCGCCTCGCGGTCACCGTCGCCGCGTCCCGCGGACTGGACCCCGACCGTCCGCGCCACCTCACGCGCTCGGTGATCCTCGCGCCCTGACCCAGGACGGGTCGTCCGGACCACGCCGCGGGCGCGTGGCCCGGCACGCGTATCGACGACAGGCGTAGCCGACGCCCCGCGACCTGACCCGGACAACAGGCTCCAGGAGACCCCGTGCCCTTCACCACCACCGGCGACCTCGTCACCCGCGCCGCGACGGCCGGCTCCGCCGTCGCCTCCTTCAACGTCATCACACTGGAGCACGTCGAGGCCGTCATCGCGGGCGCCGAGTCGGTCCGCGCCCCCGTCGTCCTGCAGGTCAGCGAGAACGCGGTGAAGTTCCGCGGCGGACAACTGCTCCCGCTCGCCCGCGCCGCCGTCGCCGCGGCCGAACACGCCCCCGTGCCGATCGCGTTGCACCTCGACCACGTACAGAGCGACGCCCTGCTGCACCAGGCCGCGGACGCCGGTTTCAGCTCGGTGATGTACGACGCGGCCCGGCTGCCCTACGCGGAGAACCTCGCGGCGACCCGGTCGGCGGTCGCCTGGGCGCACGCCCAAGGGCTCTGGATCGAAGCCGAGTTGGGCCAGATCGGCGGCAAGAACGGCAGACCGCCGCTGGACGCGCACGCACCCGGCGCCCGCACCGACCCCGACGAGGCACGGGCGTTCGTCGCCGACTCCGGGGTGGACGCCCTGGCCGTCGCCATCGGCAGTTCCCACGCCATGACCACCCGCAGCGCCGCCCTCGATCACGCCCTGCTGAAACGCCTGTCGGCCGCACTGGACGTCCCGCTCGTCCTGCACGGCTCCTCCGGTGTCCCGGACGACGAACTCACGGCGGCCGTCGCGGGTGGCATCACCAAGGTCAACATCGGCACGGCCCTGAACATCGCGCTGACCGGAGCGATCCGGGAGTTCCTCACCGACCGGCCCGAGGCGGTCGATCCGCGCAGCTACCTGACGCTCGCGCGGGAGGCGATGACACGGGCGGTGGCGAGGACCCTGAAAACCCTCGGCACCGCTACCGCTTGACGGCCTTCAGCACCACGAACTTCGGGTCGCTCGCCACGAGCCGGCTGTTGCCGAACAGCTTGCGCAGCTTGACGTGGTAGCCCAGGTGCCGGTTGCCGACCACCCACAGCTCCCCGCCCGGCCGCAACGCGCGCCGCGCCCCCGTGAACATCCGCCAGGCCGTGGCGTCCGTCGTCGCCTGGTGGGAGTGGAACGGCGGGTTGTTCAGGACCAGATCGACACTGCCGGACGGCACACCCGCCAGCCCGTCCCCGACCCGGAACTCGGCCTGCCCCGGCACGCCGTTCGCCTTGTACGTCGCCTCCGCGGAGGCGACGGCCTGGAACGACTCGTCCACGAACAGCACCTCGGCCCCCGGGTCGGCCAGCGCCACCGACGTACCCACCACGCCGTTGCCGCATCCCAGGTCCACCACCCGGCCGCCCCGCCCCTCGGGCAGATGACGGAGGAAGAACCGCGTCCCGATGTCGAGCCGGTCGGCGCAGAACACCCCGGCGTGGTTGACGACGGTGCCCTGCGCGGCGGGACCGATGCCGTCCGGCAGCGTGTAGACGTAAGGCCACGGGTTGGCGGGCCGCTCCAGCGCGGGGTCCGGCGTGCAGAAGATCAGCCGGGCCTTCTTCTCGGCGAGGGAGGTGCGGGTCGGGCCGAGGATCCGCTCGAACAACCGCAGCGTCGAGGTGTGGATCTCCTTCACCATGCCCGCGCCGACCACGACCGTCCCCGCGTGCACCGCCGGAGCGAGCCGCAGCAGCTGGTCCTCCAGCAGCGCCAGGCTCTTCGGCACCCGCACCAGCAGCACGTCGATCCGGCCGGGCGGCGGATCCTGCGTGGTGAGCAGCCGCACCGTGCCCGGCTCCACCCCGGCCCGCGCGAGGTTGGCGCGGGTCGCCTCCTGCGCGAGGAAGGAGTCCGTGACCTGCACCGGCCGGTGCGCCGCGAGCGCCGTGACCAGCGCACCCCAGCGGTCCCCGAGCACCACGACCGAGCCGTCCAGCGGCACCCGCTCCGTGGCCAGATGCCTCAGCAAGTACTCGTCCGAGGCGTCCCAGGCGCGCAGCCGGTCGCTCGGGTCCTCGGGGAAACGGGTCAGCGCCGGCTCGCCCCACGGCGTCGTCATACGGTCGTCCATCGTGCGACCAGGCTAGCCGAGCCGCAGCTCAGGGCTTGTCGGGCACCATGGAAGGCATGGACGCCGAGCTGTTCCCCAGGGCCCGGACGCAGGTCGCGCCCGGTGCCGTGCACCTGCCCGGCTGGCTGGACGCGGAACGCCAGTCGGCGCTGCTCGACGCCTGCCGCGACTGGGCCAGGCCACCCGCCGGGCTGCGCACCGTCCGCACCCCCGGCGGCGGCACCATGACCGCCCGGCAGGTCTGCCTCGGCTGGCACTGGTACCCGTACACCTACGCCCGCACGGTCGCCGACGGGGACGGCGCCCAGGTAGAGCCTTTCCCGGCGTGGCTCGGCGAACTGGGCCGCCGGGCGGTGCGCGACACCCTCGGCGGGCCCGACCCGGACTACGACATCGCGCTGATCAACTTCTACGACGCCGACGCCCGGATGGGCATGCACCGCGACAGCGACGAGAAGTCGGACGCCCCGGTGGTGTCGCTCAGCCTCGGCGACACCTGCGTCTTCCGCTTCGGCAACACTGCGACGCGCACCCGGCCCTACACCGACGTCGAGCTGCGCAGCGGCGACCTGTTCGTCTTCGGCGGCCCCTCCCGCCTCGCCTACCACGGGGTGCCCCGCGTCCACCCGGGGACGGCACCGCTGGGGCTGGGGCTGACCGGACGGCTCAACATCACACTCCGGGTCAGCGGCCTCCGGCATCCCGCGGACGACGGCCCCGGCCGCACCGCGAGGCCCGGCGGGCACGCTCGGCCACCAGCCCGGCGGATCATGGGAGACTCGCCCTCATGAGCGGGAAGGCGGACCCCCGGCACGCGGGGAACGGGACCACTTCGAGGGCGCGGCTCGACCGGGGACGCGGAGCACTCGGACCCGCGCTGGAGCTCGTCCACACCGGACGCGCCCCGACCCGGGCCGTGCTCACCGCCGAACTCGGGGTGACGCGGGCGACCGCCGGCGCGGTCGCCGTCGAGCTGGAGGCACTCGGGCTGATCCGGGTCGACGCCCGGCCCGGCGCGGCGGCCGGCTCCCAGGGCAGGCCCTCCCACAGACTGGCCGTCGCCGACGACGGCCCCGTCGCACTGGCCGCGCAGGTGCACGCCGACGGGTTCCGGGCGGCGCTGGTCGGACTGGGCGGCCGGATCGTCGCCACTGCGCCCGGCTGCGAGGTCGTCGACGCCGACCCGGCCAAGGTGCTGGCCTCGGTCGTCACGGCCGGTGCCGAACTGCTGCGCACGACGGGGCTGCGGTGTGTGGGCGCGGGCCTCGCCGTCCCCTCCGCCGTCGCCGAACCCGAGGGACTGGCGCTGAACCCGCTCCACCTGGCCTGGCCCGCGGGCGCGCCCGTGCGGGACATCTTCGCCGAGCAGGTGCGCGCGGCCGGCATCGACGGACCCGCGTTCGCCGCGAACGACGTCAACCTCGCCGCGCTCGCCGAGCACCGGCACGGCGCCGGCCGAGGCGCCCGCGACCTGCTGTGCGTGGCCACCGGCCACCGCGGGGTCGGCGGCGCGCTGGTCCTCGACGGCCGCCTGCACCGGGGGAGTTCGGGCCTCGCCCTGGAGGTCGGGCACCTCACCGTGCACCCCGAGGGCCGCCCCTGCCACTGCGGCAGCCGCGGCTGCCTCGACGTGGAGACCGACCCGCTGGCCTTCCTCACGGAGGCCGGACGCGAACCGGGCCCCGAAGTGTCCCTGCTCCAGCAGTCCATCGACCTGATCCGCCATCACTACGACGACCCGGGCGTCCGCACCGCCACCGAGACCCTCATCGACCGCCTCGGCCTCGGCCTCGCCGGCCTGGTCAACATCCTCAACCCGGACCGGATCATCCTCGGCGGTCTGCACCAGACCCTCCTCGACGCCGACCCCGGCCGGCTGCGCGCGGTCGTGGCCGACCGGAGTTTGTGGGGCCAGAGCGGCGGTGTCCCCATCCTGCCCTGCACCCTCGCCCACAACAGCCTGGTCGGTGCGGCAGAACTGGCCTGGCAGCCGGTCCTGGACGATCCGCTGGGTGCGCTGGCCGCGCAGGCGTGACAGCTCGCCGGGCGCGAGAGCGCGAGAGTGACCCCACCGGTATCAGGCTTGTCCGCGCCGCTTCCGGGAACGCGCGCCGCTGAGCGGGCAGGCTGATCCGCAGAGCAGTCCGCCCGCACCGCACCACCGAGGAAGTTGACGCAATGACCGACACACTCACCGTGAGCGTCCTGGGCACCGGCATCATGGGCGCAGCGATGGCCCGCAATCTCGCCCGGGCCGGACACACCGTCCGCGCCTGGAACCGCACCCGGTCCAAGGCCGAGCCGCTGGCCGACGAGGGCGTCGAGATCGCCGACAGCCCCGCGCAGGCCGTCCAGGGCACCGTCGTCGTCCTGACCATGCTCCACGACGGCCCCGCCGCCCTGGACACCCTGCGTGCGGCCGCCCCCGCCCTGCGCCCCGGCACCGTCTGGGTGCAGTCGACCACCGCGGGCATCGAGGACGTCGCCGAGCTGGCCGCCTTCGCCCGCGAACACGGCCTGGTCTTCTACGACGCCCCCGTCCTGGGCACCCGCCAGCCCGCCGAGGCCGGGAAGCTGACGGTGCTCGCCGCCGGCCCCACCGAGGGGCGCGAGAAGGTGACACCCGTCTTCGACGCCGTCGGCGCCCGGACCGTGTGGAGCGGCGAGGACGGGGCGCTGGGCGGTGCCACCCGGCTGAAGCTGGTGGCCAACAGCTGGGTCCTGGCCGTCACGGCCGCCGCCGGCGAGGCCCTCGCCCTGTCCAAGGCCCTCGGCGTCGACCCGCACGGCTTCTTCGACCTCGTCGTCGGCGGCCCCCTCGACATGGGCTATCTGCGCGCCAAGTCCGAACTCGTCCTCGAAGACCGGCTCACGCCGCCCCAGTTCGCGGTGAACACCGCCGCCAAGGACGCCCGGCTGATCGTTGAGGCCGGCGCGCACAACGGTGTCCGCCTGGACGTGGCCGAGGCGACCGCGGCCCGTATGGAGCGCGCCGCCGCCCAGGGCCACGCCGACGAGGACATGGTCGCGGCCTACTTCGCAAGCTTCGACGAGAAGACCGGCTCCTAGGAGGTTCCTCCCATGTCCAAGCCGCCGCTGCCGCCCGAGGCCGAGGCCCTGCTGAGCAAGCCCAACCCGTGCGTCATGGCCACGCTGCGCTCCGACGGCGCCCCCGTCTCCACCGCCACCTGGTACGCGTGGAAGGACGGCCGTGTGCTGATCAACCTCGACGAGGGCCGGGTACGCCTCAAGCACCTGCGCCGCGACCCGCGCGTCACCCTCACCGTCCTCGCCGGGGACGACTGGTACACCCATGTCACCCTCATCGGCCGCGTCACCGAGACGTACGCCGACGAGGACCTGGGGGACATCGACCTCCTCGCCCGGCACTACACCGGCAAGCCCTACCCGGACCGTGTCCGCCCCCGGGTCAGTGCGTGGATCGAGGTCGACCGCTGGCACGGCTGGGGCTCGATGAAGGACAGCGACCAGGCCGGCGGCTGAGGCCGGTCACCGCACCGGTCGGCGCCACTCGGTCCCGAACGCCCGGCCCGGATTCTCCGTGAGGATGCGCCCCACCAGCTCCTCGCCCACGGCGTGCACGAGCCGGGGCCGCACCCGGCGCAGCAGGTACGGCATGCCGGGGCCGCCGTCCACCGAGCGGGCGGCGGCCGTCGTGGTGTCCGCGCCCAGCAGCAGCCGGTCGCCGAACCCGGCGTCCGCGAGGGCCCGTACGGCGTCCGGCATCCGCCAGTCGGTGGCGTGGTGGGCGAGCGACGGCCCGTCGAAGGCCAGATAGCAGCCGAACTCCGCGGCCTGCCGGTGCACCACCAGGTCGGGGGAGCGGTTGAGGTGCCCGAGCACCACCCGGTGCGGCGGGACCCCCAACCGCCCGCACAGCAGGTCCAGTACGTCCAGTGCGCCGGTCCCCATCTCCAGGTGCACGGTGATCGTCGCGCCCGTGGCGTGATGCGCCTCGGCCGCCGCCGTCATGGTCCAGCGGGCGTGCGCGTCCAGTGCGTGGAAGCCTCCCGCGACCTTGACGAGCCCCGCCCGCACCCCCGATGTCCCGATGCCCGCGGTGAGTTCGGAGACGAAGACCTCGGCGAGCCGGCTCCGCAGTCCGGCGAGCGTGTCCTCGTCGTAGTGCACGGCCTGGTGCAGACCGGTCGCCGCGACCACGTGCACACCGGTCTCCCGGGACAGCGGCGGCAGATCGGCG
The DNA here is from genome assembly GCF_040302345.1 of Streptomyces sp. NPDC126510. Taxonomy (NCBI): domain Bacteria; kingdom Bacillati; phylum Actinomycetota; class Actinomycetes; order Kitasatosporales; family Streptomycetaceae; genus Streptomyces; species Streptomyces sp. NPDC126510. The sequence continues at coordinate 134,550 of NZ_JBEORR010000020.1, forward strand.
ACCCGCCGCCCGAGCCCGTACGGCGTCCACTGCACGACGGCCCCGCCGCCCTGCTCCCGGAACGCCGCCAGCTCCGCCCGCGCCGCCGCCACGCTGCGCAGCTCCTGGCCGGGCAGCCGGGGACTGCCGAAGAACAGATGGTCGTGGGCGTCGCACACCCCCAGGTCCGCCGGGGGCACGTCCCCCAGCACCGTTCGGACGGCGACGGCGTTCACCACCGGCGTCCCCGGGGCAGGCGGTCCCGGCCCGGCGCGGACAGGTGCAGCACCTCGAAGACATCGCCGTCGGCCTCGGGCGCATCCTGCTCCCAGAGGGAGAAGTGCACCAGCTCCCAGCGGCTGGTGTCGACGGCCGCGGCGGCGAACAGAGCACCGTCCCGCGCCGCCAACCGCCCGACCTCGCCCACCGCGTCCGCCACGGCATCGGCCAACGGCCTCTCGTCCGGCACCGGTTGACGCCGCCGCACCGCGAACCGCGCGTGCGAACCGTCTCCTTCCTCGTACGCGAGTCCCGTCCACTGCCGCGCCGACGGCCGCCCGAAGTCGTCACTGACGCCCTGGAACCCTCCGCCCCACAGGAAGGCGTTCATGCCGTCGACGGTGTTCCAGAGGTAGAAGGGCGCGTACTGGTTGACCGGCGAACCGCGCAGCCCGCGCTCGCGCACCAGGTAGGCCTTGAGGCCGAGCCCGTCCCAGTCGTCGAGCAGATGTCCCCGGCGGGCGACGCGGTCGCGGATGATGCCCATGTCGTAACTCGCGGGCAGGGTGAGCTCGTACTGCATGGCGTGCATGGAAGTCTCCTCAGGCGGACCGGGGTGCCAGCAGGGAGAGCAGTCCCCGGACCCCCGCGTCGAAGCCGGCGGGGGAGCCGGACGCGCGGGCGAGGACGTAACCGCCCTGGACGGTCGCGACGACCGCCGCCGCGATCTCCCCGGCGTCGAGGCCCGGCGCGAACTGGCCCTGGGTCTTTCCCTCTTCGACGATCCCGGCGATCCGCCCGCGCAGCCAGTCGAGGGTCTCGTCGACCGGCGCCCGCAGTTCGGCGCTCGCGATCACGTCCGGGTCCATCGTCAGCCGGCCGACCGGGCAGCCCCGCAGCACGTCCCGCTCGCGCCGCAGATAGGCCGCGATCCGCTCGTACGGCGTGCCCGGACCGTCGAGAACTCTCGCGGCGGTGGCGCGCATCTCCTCCGCGGTCCGCCGGATCGCGGCCAGGGCGAGATCGGGCTTGCCCTTGAAGTGGTGGTACATGCTGCCCTGTCCGGCGTCCGCGCGCTCCAGGATCGCCTTGGGGCTGGTGCCCACGTAACCGCGCTCCCACAGCAGCTCACGGGTGGACTCGATCAGCCGTTCCGGGGTGCTCATGCTCTCACTGTACATACCAGTAGTTACAGAAGTCGAGGGGGCACGGAGCACTCGGAGCCCGCCCGCCTGCTCCCCGCGGGGTACACGCGGTGCCGCCGGCCGTACGACGACCTGGGCCCCTTTGCCGGGCGACGCTCGAAAGCGACACGCGACACGATGCGATCGAGGAGTGGGACGACATGCAGACCCTGGCGAACTTCGGTGACGGTGGCGGGCCCGGTCCGTGGATCCTGTTCTTCCCGGTGATCTGGGCGCTGGTGATCGGCGGCGGCATCGCGCTGCTGCGCCGCACCGTGTGGCACGGACGCCGCGGCGGCCCGGGGCGGCGCCCCACCGTCGGGCACGACTCGCCCATCGCCGTGCTCGGACGCCGCTTCGCCTCCGGCGAGATCGACGAGGACGAGTACTGGCGCCGACTGTCGGTGCTGAACGAGGAGTTCGGCCACACGTCAGGTGCGGCTTGATCACGCGCGACCGACACCGCGCCGGGCCGTGGCCGGTCCGGCGCGCGGCACGCCCGGACGTGCGGTGTGCCGTCGCTTCGGGGTGGCAGTGGCGCACACCCTGGGAGCACACCCGACGGCGTACGCCCCCGGCGCACCAAGGGGGACGGTGGTCACCGCCCGGTCAGCCGGCAACGGCGGACCGGGCGGGAGCATGGTCGGGCCTGAGCCCGTCGGTCGACGCCCCGACCTCGGCGAACCGGCGCTCGGGCTTCTCTGGCACCGTGCGCCGCGTGCGGAGCGACGGCGCCGTCATCACGGGGGCGGACGTCGGCAGGGTGAACCACACGACCTTGCCGGACTCGCCGTCCGGCCGGACGCCCCAGCTCTCGCTCATGGCGGCGACCATGGCGAGTCCGCGCCCGCAGGTCGCCATCGGTGCGATGTCCTGAGGGTCCTCCACCACGGGCATACGGGGATCGCCGTCGCGCACGGAGACCATGAGCCGGTCGAGCAGCAGCTCTATCTCCACGGTGCACGTCTTGTCGGGCTGGGCATGCCGGTGGACGTTGGACAACAGTTCCGTCACGCCGAGTGAGGCCCGGTCGATCAGGGGATCCAGATGCCAGTAGCGCAATTGCGCAGATACGATTCTGCGGACCTGGCCGATCCGCGACGGCAGGGCTTGGAGCTCCACCGTGCAGTGCCTGCTTGGGTAGCTGATCACGGCTGCGACTCCCCGACGTGAGGTCCGGAAGAACACGGGATTCGGATCCAGCAGGGCGCCTGCGTGACACTGCCGCCTGCTGTCGTGGCCGGCGGGCTGGTTCGCAGCGTTATCGCCGGTAAACCCAGAGTGACGTGAGACCAGAGTGGCGCAGGGGGTGGGGTACCGCAACTCGCGGACATCTCAGTCGCCACGCCCCGCTGCCCTGCGCACGGCCTCGATGAAGCGCCGCGCGGCCGGCGGGCCCGGCTCTCCCGGCGCGGGGTCGTTCTCGCCCAGGGTGAGCAGGTACCGCTTGCCGTTGAGATCCGCCGTGGCCCGGTCATCGGGGCCGAACCAGGGCCTGGAGGCGCGCACCGCCTGCACCGGGGCGCTGTCGATCTCACTGCCGTAGCTGGTCAGGAGCTCGAGCCGGCCGTCGTTGATCCGGACCTGTCCGGCCCGGGTGAGCGAGCGCAGCCGCTTCCCGATCCGCACGCCCGTGGCCCTGAACTCCGGCTCTCCCATGCCACCCGCCCCCCTGGTGCGCGTCGGTGTACCGGATCGCTCCGCGCGATGCCCGGTACGGGCTCGTGTCCTGTTCCAGTGTGCCCCGTCCGCAGGGGGTGCTCCCCTCCGGCCGGTGCGTCGTGCCCGGTCAGGACCCCGGCCCGGCACCGCGACGCACCTCGCCGGCCGCGTCTCCCGGGGCGCGGTGCCCATGCCCCGGGAGCCTGCCGCGGAAGACGCGTCGTATCCCCGCGGTCACCCCGTCCGGGGCCTTGGTCCCGCCGTGCAGTCTGCCCCCTGCCCGGCGTCGAGCACCAGTGCCCGCGACCCCCTCGCCGGGGGGCGCCCGCAGCACGCTCGCGAACGCGCCCCCGGGACCACGCGCCCCCTTGCCCCGGCTCTGCTCCTGGGGGCGCTTTGGGGGGCTCAAAGGTGCGTTTATGCAGGTGAGAAGCGTGCACAAGGTGCTTATGATCGGAGGTGTCGGCCGCGCGACGCGTCGTCGGCGCGCAGCGTTAGGAGCCCCCGTGAGTACTTCCCAGCAGACCCGGACCGGCGTGACCTTCGACGTCGACCACAGCGACGCCGCCTACCGGACGTGGCTCAAAGAGGCCGTCCGCAGAGTCCAGGCCGACGCCAACCGCTCGGCCGACACCCATCTGCTCCAGTTCCCACTGCCGGAGCGGTGGGGCATCGACCTGTACCTGAAGGACGAGTCCACCCACCCCACCGGCAGCCTCAAGCACCGCCTCGCCCGTTCCCTCTTCCTCTACGGCCTCTGCAACGGCTGGATCCGGCCGGACCGGCCCGTCATCGAGGCCTCCAGCGGTTCGACGGCCGTCTCCGAGGCGTACTTCGCGAAGTTGATCGGCGTGCCCTTCATCGCCGTCATGCCGCGCACGACGAGTGCCGAGAAGATCCGCCTCATCGAGTTCCACTCCGGCCGATGTCACTTCGTGGACGACCCTCGCACGATGTACGCGGAGTCCGCCCGCCTCGCGGCCGAGACCGGCGGCCACTACATGGACCAGTTCACCTACGCCGAACGGGCCACGGACTGGCGCGGGAACAACAACATCGCCGAGTCCATCTTCCGCCAGCTGCGCCTGGAGCGTTTTCCCGAGCCGGCGTGGATCGTCGCCACGGCGGGCACCGGCGGTACCTCCGCGACCCTGGCGCGCTACGTCCACTACATGCAGTACGACACCCGCGTCTGCGTGGCCGACCCCGAGAACTCGTGCTTCTTCGAAGGCTGGACCGCCGGCGATCCGGACGTCACCTGTGACTGCGGCTCCCGTATCGAGGGCATCGGCCGGCCCCGGATGGAACCGAGCTTCGTGCCCGGCGCGATCGACCGGATGATGAAGGTGCCCGACGCGGCCAGTGTCGCCGCCGTCCGGGCCCTGGAGCGCGCCATCGGCCGCAAGGCCGGCGGTTCGACCGGCACCGGGCTGTGGAGCGCGCTGAAGATCGTCGCCGAGATGGTGTCCGCCGGCCGGCAGGGCAGCGTCGTGACCCTGCTGTGCGACCCGGGGGACCGGTACCTCGACAAGTACTACTCGGACGCCTGGCTGGCAGGCCAGGGACTGGACATCGAGCCGTACACGGCCGCGATCGACTCACTCCTGAAGACGGGAGTCTGGCCCGACTGAGCCCGGGACATCGGCCCAGCGGCCGCCGGGCCTCCCACCCGGGAGCGGGTGGCGCACCGCGCGCCACCTCGGCTGAAGGGCCGTCAGATGTCCTCGGCGTCCTCGGGCTCCCCGGCCACCACCAGCCGCCGCAGATGGTCCGCGACCACCCCGCGGGCCTCTTCCGGCAGGCCGGCGTCCGTCACGAGCGTGTCGACCCGCTCCAGCGCGGCGAACGAACTCAGGCCCACCTTGCCCCACTTGGTGTGGTCCGCGACCACGACCACGCGGCGGGCCGACTGCACGAGCCGCCGGTTCGTCTCGGCCTCCGCGAGGTTCGGCGTCGACAGGCCGGCCTCGACCGATATGCCGTGCACCCCGAGGAACAGCAGGTCGAAGTGGAGCGCCGCGATCGCCTGGTCGGCGACCGGCCCCACCAGCGAGTCGGAGGGCGTGCGCACCCCGCCCGTCAGCACGACCGTGGCCGCACCCTGCCGCGGGCCGGAGGTGCGCTGCGCCGCGTGGAACACATCCGCGACCCGCACCGAGTTGGTGACCACCGTGAGGTCCGGTACGTCCTGCAACTGGTGCGCCAGCGCGAACGTCGTCGTACCGCCCGACAGGGCGATCGCCGCGCCCGGCGCGACCAGCTTGGCCGCGGCGCGTGCGATGTCCTCCTTGGCGGTGAGCTCCAGACCGGACTTGGCCTCGAAGCCCGGTTCGTGCGTACTCGCCTCGACCACCGGGACCGCGCCGCCGTGCACTTTCTCCAGCACGCCCTGGCGGGCGAGCGCGTCGAGGTCGCGGCGGACCGTCATGTCCGACACGCCGAGCTTGCGGGTCAGCTCGTTGACCCGGACACCGCCCCGGCGGCGGACCTCGTCGAGGATCAGGGATCGCCGCTGCTCCGCGAGGAGGTTCTGATTCTCGCTCACGTACGCTCCGGTCCTTTCGCCTCAATGCCGTCGACACGCCCCGCGCATACCGGCTCTTACCAGGACATTCTTCCCGGCCGTGATGCGAGGACGCCCCATCCTCGCATGTCGAGGGGCGGACAGTGCCACCGACCGCTCGTCGCGCCCGTGCCACCCGCTCGCTCCTCTCCCGGCTCCGCTTCATCACAGATCGGGGAGATTCGGTGACAGGGGGTGTGCCGCGCCGCGGAAGTGGAGATCCTTGTGCCCGCACGGACAGAGCCGACGGCGTGTCACGGGGGAAGTGCGAATCAGTGGAACACGCGCAGGGGAAAGCGTCGACCGGCGGACCGGACGGTCCCGCCGCGGGGCGCGGCGAAAGCGGAACCGCCCTGGAGCTCCTGGTCCACGGCGTGGGCGGCACCACGCCGCAGGAAATGCTCAACGATCCGCGGACGGTGCGGATCACCGGCGACCACACCGCGGCCGTCTTCCGGCGCGCCGACGACGTCGACGCCGAGCACAGCCCCGGCGACCGCCGCCGCGACGGGCCGGTGCCCGAGGCCTACGTCTGGTGCAACCTCACCTCCGGCAACGGCACCCGAGCCCTGTGGCTGTTGCTGCTGCCGTTCATGGTCGTCAACCTGGCCCACTGGATGCGCCCCACAGCCCACGGCCGCCGCCGAACCGTACGGCTGTACGGCCTGCTGGTGCGGCTCGCGGGACTCACCCTGACAGTGCTGCTCGTCGCGGCGGCCTGCGAGGTCGCCCTCGACCTGGCGGCCTGGCAGTGCGCGGGCACCGCCGCGTGCGCCGACCGGCACTCCTGGCTGGGCTTCCTGTCCCCCACCGTCTCGGACGGCGGCTGGTGGAGCGCCCCCGGCCGCCGGCTCGCCCTCGCCGCCGCCGTGCCCACCGCCCTGACCGTCCTGCTGTGGTACCTGTCCCGGCGCACCTGGAGCGACTACGAGTCCCAGCAGCCCATCGAACGTGCCCCTGGGCCCGAAGCGGATGGCGGCCCGACCGCCCTCGGCCGGCCCGGGTTCTGGTACGGGCGCCGGCTGGTGGCCCGGCTGCGCGCCGCGCACACCGCCGCCGGCCTGATCACGGTCGCCGCCGCCGTCGGCAGCGCCGCCGCCCGCCACGACCGCCGCCCCGGCGGCCCCGCCGTGCTCGGCACCCTGGGGCTGATCCTGGAAGCGGCCCTCGTGCTCTGCGCGGTCGCCGTGGTGTGGGTGGTGTGCCGCCGCGGCCGCAGCGAGAGACGGCTGGACCGGAAACTCGACGAGGGGTTCGTACGACGCCTGCCGCTCGCCGCGCTCGTCCTGCTCGCCCTCGCCGTGGTGTACGCCGGGTGGGAGCGCCCGGGGTGGACGTCGGAGGGCCGGCTGCCGGGTGACACGACCTTCGGCGGGATCGCCCTGGTCCAGGGGCTGCTCGTGATCGTCCTCGGGATCGTCGCCCACGTCCTGCACCACACGGACCCCGACCGCCGTGCGGTGCTGCGGGGCCTGGGCGGGCCCGCGGTGGCGATGTTGGCCTGCGCGCTCGGCGGGGTGATGTCCGGCGGCGTCTCCCAGCGGGTGTCCGACTGGCTGGACGGCACCGGGGCGTCCATCCAGGGCCCGCCGGTGCTGCTGACCTGGCAGGCGTCCGTGATCCCGCCGCTGCTCGTCGTCCTGCTGGGGCTCTTCGGCTGGCTGGCCCACCGCGCCTGGCAGCTGGTCCGCGCCGAGCGCACCGCCGTGGCACTCGACTACCCGGACGAACACCAGGACCGCGCCCGCACCCGCCGTATCGCCTACACCCGTGCGATGGCCTCGCTCACCGACCGGGGACCCCGCGTCGTCGCCGTCACCTCCGGGGTCACCCTGCTGCTCGGCGCCGGAGCCCTCGTGGGCGCCCTGGCCACCGACGAGACCCCGGGCGAGGCCGCGCAGGGCACCTACCCCGTCCTCCACGGCGCCGCCGAGACCTCCCAGGCCCTCGGCTCCTGGCTGATCGGCCTCGGCTTCATACTCTTCGTCACCTGGGGCCGGCGCGCCTACAAGGACGCCGCGGCCCGCCGCACGATCGGCATCCTGTGGGACGTCGGCACCTTCTGGCCACGCGCCTCCCACCCCTTCGCCCCGCCCTGCTACGCCGAGCGAGCCGTGCCCGACCTGACCTGGCGGATGGCGACCTGGACCCGCGCCACCGGCGGGCGGCTGGTCATCTCCGGGCACTCGCAGGGCAGCGTCCTCGCCGCCGCCGCGGCCTGGCAACTCGCCCCGTCCGCCCGCAAGCGCGTCGCGCTCCTGACCTACGGCTCCCCTCTGGAGCGCCTCTACGGCCGCTGGTTCCCGGCCCACTTCGGGCCCGCCGCACTCAGCTCCCTGCACCGGGACGTCGACTGCTGGCGCAACCTCTACCGGCTCACCGACCCCATCGGCGGCCCGATGCACCTGCCCGGCGAGCGCGGTCCCCAGGTCGACCACGCCCCTCTGATGGACCCCCTCGCCTACGGCCGCACCGACCTGCTGCCGCTGCCGGCACCGATCCTCGGGCACTCCGACTACCAGGCGGACCCGGTGTTCGCCGAGGAGCGCCGCGCCCTGCTCGCCCGGCTGCGGCCCGAGGCGCCTTCGGAGCCCTCGGAGGTGCCGACGGAGCCTCCAGGGCGACGCTCGGAACATCCGGAGCTGCCTTCGCCACGCCACCAGCCCGAGCCGCCCGCTGCCTAGGCGGATCCTCAGAGCAGCTCGGGCAGATCCTCGGCGAAGAGCAGCGTCAGGTCGTCCTTGCTCGGCTCCGGGAGCTGGGCGACCCGGCTCGCATGCCGCTCGACCATCGCCTCGAACGTCTGCCGCGCGGTACGGCCGTTGCCGAACGCCGGGCCCTTGGGGAGCACCGTGAAGTACTCGCGCAAGGCCTCCGTGGCGCCCGGCGCGAGCCGGTACTCGTGCTCCTCGGCCTGCTGCTCCACGATCCGCAGCAGATCCTCGGGGCCGTAGTCGCTGAAGGTGATGGTTCGTGAGAAGCGGGACGCCACGCCCGGGTTGACCGACAGGAAGCGCTCCATCTCTGCCGTGTAGCCCGCGACGATCACCACGACCGCGTCCCGGTGGTCCTCCATCAGCTTCACCAGCGTGTCGATGGCCTCCTTGCCGAAGTCACGCCCCGCGTCCTCCGGGGACAGCGCGTACGCCTCGTCGATGAACAGCACGCCGCCGCGCGCCTTCTCGAAGGCCTCCTGGGTGCGGATCGCCGTCGAGCCGATGTGCTCGCCGACCAGGTCGACCCGGGACACCTCCACCAGGTGGCCCTTCTCCAGCACGCCGAGGGAGGCGAGGATCTCGCCGTAGAGCCGCGCGACGGTCGTCTTGCCGGTGCCGGGGGAGCCGGTGAAGACCAGATGCCGCTTGACCGAGGCCGCCTTCAGACCGGCCTGCTGACGGCGCCGGCCGACCTCGATCATGTCGGTCAGGGCGCGCACCTCGCGCTTGACGCTCTCCAGGCCCACCAGCGCGTCCAGTTCACCGAGGACGTCCTTGGAGGTCCGGGCCGGCTGCTCGGGCTCGGCGACCGGCGCCGGAGGCTCAGGTTCGGTGCGCGGCCCCGGGAGCGCGCCCAGCAGGCCGGAGGAGTGGCTCACCGTCTGCACGGCCGTCTCCCGCGCCGCGGGCGTCCGCAGCCCCGCGCTCTCGTCGCTCGTGCAGTCCTCGACGAGCGGGCCCGCCCCGGACGCCCCGTCGGCGCCGCTGTCCGCGAACTCGTAACCCCCGCGCGCGCACCGCTCCGTGCGGCACTTCCGCAGCGTCGTGCGGCTGCCGTCGATGACGTGGAAGCCGTAGCCGCCGCTGCCCGTCACCCGGCAGTTGAGGAAGCTTCCCCGGCCGCCGGCCGAGACATAGACACCGGCTTCCGCGGGGGAGTCGATCGTGCAGCGCTCCACGGTGGGGTCGGCGCCCTTGGTGACGATCACGCCGGTCTGGGTGCCGTCCACCGTGCAGCCGCTGAGCGTGCCGCCGCTGCCGTGGTCGCGGAACCAGGCGCCCGTCGCCGCGTCCCGGATCCGGCAGTCGTCGAGCTGCGCGGTCGCGCCGTCGCTCACCGACACGGCCGTGTTGCGCACCTGCGACAGGTCGGTGTCGACGACGTCGGCACGCGAACCGCGGTCGAGGACGAACAGCGCGTCCGGCACGTCGTGCACCCGGCAGGAGTCCAGTACGGCGGTGGCGCCGTCGCTGACCCACACCGCCGGGTAGTCGCCCGTGCTGTCGAAGATCTCGCACTGGTTGGCGTCCACGCGTGTGCCCGGGTCCCACACCGACAGGCCGTTGCGCCCGAACTGCCGCACGGTGGTGCGGGTCAGGGTGAGAACGGAACGGGAACGCAGGTCGACCGCGTTCTCCGGGATGTCGTGGATACGGCAGTCGGCGAGGGTCAGCACCGCGTCGGTGTCGAGTGTGACCCCGTCGGATGTCGTGCGGTGCACATCGCAGTCGGTGAGGTGCGCGGTGGCCCGGCCGGTGATCTGCACCCCGCTGCCCCGGACTTCGTACACCTCGCAGCCCACGGCCTCCAGCGCCGAGTTCTCCCCGGTCGCCGACAGGCCGGCGCCCGAGGTGTGATGCACCCGGCAGCGCTCCAGGCGCGGGTGGGCGCCGCCGCGCACCGCCACTCCCGCCTGTCCGGCCGCGACGACCTCGCACTCTTCGAACACCCCGCCCGCGCCGTCGACCACGGCGATGCCGATGCCCGCCGGGTTGTCCACCGCGCAGCGCCGCACCGTGGGCCGGGCGCTGCCGCGCACCTCGATCCCGGCCGCCGACCGCGTCACGACCCGCACGTCCCGCAGCTCCGGGGTGCCCTCCTCCACCAGCACGGCGGGGGCGGCCGCGTCCTGGCCCTCCACGTGCAGGTCCTGCACCACCGCAGAGGCACGCACGGTCAGCGGCACGCCGTCCACGGGCGCGATCCGCACCGAGCCGGGGGAGCCCTCGGGGCCGCGCAGTGTCACCGCGCGCTGCAGGACGAGGTTCTCCCGGTAGGTGCCGGGCGCGACGGTGAGGACGTCTCCGTCGGCCGCGGCCTCCAGGGCGGCGGCGAGCGATGCGTACTCACCCGTGCGGCGCCGCCACCGCGACGTGCCGGTGTGCGTCACCTGGACCGTGCCCTGTGCCATGGTGTAGCCGTGCCCCCACCTCGGTCGTACTGATGGCTCGTCCGCCCTCGGGGCGTTCCGGCCGGGGCCGTGACCGCGACCGAGCCCGGCCCTTCGGGGCCCTGGGCGCGTACGCGGCATCGACACCGGCGCGTCCCTGAGGCTCGCTCGCGCGCGGGTTGTGCCGAACGGTTCGGCCGGACCACCGTAGCGTGCGCGCGGGTGGTGGGTTGACCAGAGCCGGAAGGCCGTCAGCTGCCGGTGCCCGTCCTGCCCCAGTCCGGGCCCGCCCTGTCCCATGCCTGGTCCCAACGGGCGTACCGGCGGCGGGCCATGCGCCAGACGATCAGCCGCCTGCAGCCCTCGATGAGACCGCCCGTCGCCAGGGCCGTGCCGACGCCGGCGAGGAGCGCGTGCGTCGAGGCGGTCGCGGAATCCAGCGGGCGGGGCACCATCCGGCCGTGCCGGTCGGTCCATATCCGGAACCTGTCGCCCTGCTGCGGGTCCTTGAGGCCCGCCAGGACGGGGCCCTGGTGCGCGGTGCCGTCCGGCGCGGTCCAGTCGGCGAGGACGCGGTTGCGCAGATCCCGGCCCGACGAGGTCTCGGGGTCGGAGTCCAGCGGGGAGCGGTCCAGCTTGCGGACCACGGTGGCGGTCACCAGATGCCGCGCGTCGTGCTGCGCGCGCACCGAGCGCTGCAGCGCGTCCTGAGCCGACCCCCCGACGAGCGAGCCGGCCACCGGCGCGACCAGCAGGATCAACAGCAGGGCGGCCAGCGCCACCCAGGCCTCGGCCAGGTCGGTCGCGCGGCAGAGTGGATTGCGCCGCCAGCGCCAGAGTCCGCTGATCGCTCGCACCGCCTGCACCCCCCTTCCCGCTCCGTGATACTCCCCGGCGGAGCCGTCCCACGCACGGACCCGGCGAAGAGAGAGCGAAATCACCTCTCCCGGGGCCTCTCACGAATTTCTCACACAAGCCCGAACGCCCAGGCGCGCGGCACGGTTCCCGCTCCGACCGAAGAGCTATTCGAGGATCGTGAGCGGGTCCCCGACCCGGATCGTGCCGCGGGACAGCGGCACCAGGTTCTGGCCGAAGACCAGCTTGCCGTCGAGCCGGCGGTGCCGTCCCAGGCTGAACAGGGGCTCGTGGCCGCGCTCGCCGGTGTCCTGGTCGGTGGTGGTCACCACGCACCGGCCGCAGGTCTTGGCCACGCGGAACGGCACGTCCCCGATGGCGAGGAGCGACCAGTCGTCCTCGGCCCACGCGGGGGTGCCCGTGACGACCACGTTCGGCCGGAAGCGGTTCATGGGCAGCGGGCCCTCGCCCGCGTGATCGCCTTGCGCGATGAGGGAGTTGAGGGCGTCGAGCGAGGCTGTCGTGGTGAGCAGCAGCGGAAAGCCGTCGGCGAAGGAGACGGTCTCACCGGGCCGCGCGTACTCCGGGGCGAGGGGTCTGCGCGTGGCCGGCTCGTCCAGGTGCGCCAGGCGCACCTCGATGCCGAGGTGGGAACCGAACCAGGCGTGCGCGGCCTCGTCCTCGGCCGGGACCGCCTCGACCTTGTCGCGGAAGATCTCCACCGGCACGGTGACCGAGGACCGGGGTACGGGCACGGTCAGCGGCGGCATGCCCGGCGCGGACAGGCGGACGCCGCCACCGGGCAGCGGCTCGGCGGCGGCGAGCGCGAGTCGCGGCTGCCGGCGTTGTGTGACGACCTTTCCCCCGTCGTCGATCAGCACCCAGCGCCGGTCTCCGGCCAGCCCCCAGGGCTCCACGTCGGCCTGCCGGGGCGCCAGGCCCCGGACCGCCTTGACCGGATGGACGTGAATCGAGTGCAGGTGAGCGTTCCCCATGGGGCCATCGTGCCAGCCGGCACCGACAGCCCCCCGAGTCCGGCTCAGTACCCGCGGTACTGCTGGCTGTTGTACGGATCCTGATAGGGAGCCGGGGCCGGCCGGGGAGCCGCGGGGCGCATCGCCTCGTAGCCCGCGGGGGCCGCCGGACGAGGCTGTTGCGGCTGGGGGCCGGGGTAGCCGCGCGGAGCGGTGGCCTGCTGCGGGATGTACGCCGCGGGCGCCTGCTGCAGCGGGGCGGGCTGCTGCGCCTGCGGATAGCCGTAGGCGGGCTGGGAAGGGGCTGCCGGAAGGGCGGGCAGCGCCGACGGGAGGGCGGGCAGGTTGCTGCCCGGCATGTCGTACTGGGCGGGCACCCGGATCGGGGCGATCTGCGGGGTGCCCCGCTCGGCGACGAGCCTGTCGTAGATCGGGGTGTCCGGGAAGGAGGCGGAGTAGTAGCCGCCGCCATAGGTGGAGCGGGGGGAGGTCATGGCACATAAGTTAAGCCAACGATGTGCTCGTTGGGGAGACCGATAAGAGGGTTGTTTTCCGTGTCCGCAGTGACCCGGTATCCCCAATGCGAGCGAACTCGCCAAAAAGGGGCGGCGATCGACGCCTTGATCGTGTAAAGGCCGAGTTCCGGGCGGGTTACCGGGGGTCGGCCGCCGGCCTCCGTGGCGGTCGCGCCGGGGACTTCGCCGGGGTGAGCAATTAGGTTGTGCGCACGAAACTCGATGGACGGCCGGGACGGGCCCGGCGCGGCGACACGCAATGGGGGCGGACATGCAAATGCTGAAAGGTTCAAATACTCCTGTGCCGACGGCCGCGTTGCGGGTGGAATTGGGATGGCGTGCCGGAGCGGGCGTGCCCGACTCCGACGCCTCCGCTCTGCTGCTGGTGAGCGGTAAGGTCCGCTCCGACGCGGACTTCGTCTTCTACAATCAGCCCGCGCACTCCTCCGGCGCGATCCGGCACGAGGGCAAGCGCACCACCGAGGGCCGGGTCACCGACACGCTCCTCGTCGACCTCGCGCGCGTGGAACCCGCCATCGAGACCGTCGTCCTCGCCGCATCGGCCGACGGCGGCACCTTCGGGCAGGTCCCCGGCCTGTACATCGAGGTCCAGGACGCCGTCCAGGGCACGCCGGTGGCCCGTTTCGACAACCCGGGCGCCACCACCGAAACCGCTTTCGTGCTGGGCGAGTTCTACCGTCGCCAGGGCGCCTGGAAGTTCCGCGCCGTGGGCCAGGGCTACAGCAGCGGCCTCGAGGGGCTGGCCACCGACTACGGCATCACGGTGGACGAACCGCAGCGGGCGGCACCGGCCCCCGCCGCGGCGCCGCCGGCAACCGCGCCGCCCACCGCGTATGCGCCTCCGTCCATGCCGCAGCCCGCTGCGCCGCCCCCGCCCGCCGCGCCGCCCACGCCCGTCCGCCTCACCAAGGTGACGCTCACCAAGGCGGCCCCGTCCGTCTCCCTCACCAAGCAGGGAGGCACCTCCGGAGCGCTGCACGTGAACCTCAACTGGGAGGTGCGCAAGCAGTTCTCGGGGTGGAGCGGCAAGTTCGGGCGCCCGACCGCGATGCACTCCGACCTCGACCTCGACCTGTGCGCGCTGTACGAACTCACCGACGGCAGCAAGGGCGTCGTCCAGGCCCTCGGCAACAGCTTCGGAGCGATGCACCGGCCGCCGTACATCCACCTCGACGGTGACGACCGCACCGGTGCCGTGTCGAGCGGTGAGAACCTCACCGTCAACCTCGACCACAAGAACGCCTTCCGGCGCATCCTCGTCTTCGTCACCATCTACGAAGGAGCCCGTTCCTTCGCCGATCTGCATGCCTCGGTCACGCTCCGGCCGCAGCACGGGGCGCCGATCGAGTTCTCCCTCGACGAGTGCACGGTTCCCTCGCTCGTGTGCGCACTGGCTTTGATCACCAACACCGGAGGCGACCTGGTCGTCCGGCGCGAGGCGCGCTACCTGGTGCCCGAGCGCGGGGTGAGTCCGCAGCGGACCGTCGACCACGCCTACGGCTGGGGCATGAACTGGACCCCTGGCCGGAAATGACCCCTCCGGCGGCCGTCAGCCCTCGTCGGGCAGGGCGTCCGGGCGCGCATAGGTGCGGCCCTTCCAGGCCGCACCCCGTCCCCGGTAGTGCTGCACCGCGGAGTCGACGGTCATGAGGAGATAGAGGAACGCCGTGAAGGGCAGCAGGGGAGCGAGCCACAGCGGCTGCCGGTAGAAGCGGAGCATCGGGACGTACGTCCCCGCCATGACGAGCCACGCCAGACCGCCGAGGACCGCGGCGGGCGTGCTGCCGGCGGCGAGGCCGGTCAGGAGCGCCACGGGCGGGACCAGGTACACCAGCGCCAGCCCGGCGACCGTCCCGGCGAGCAGCAGGGGGCTGTGCCGCAGCTGGGCGTACGCGCTGCGCGAGACCATGCGCCACAGGTCGTGCAGACGCGGATACGGCCGCACGCTGTCCACCCGCTCGGCGAGCCCGAGCCAGACGCGACCGCCGCCGCGCTTGACGGCCCGGGCGAGCGCCACGTCGTCGATCACGGCGTGCCGGATCGCGTCCGGGATCTGTGCCCGCTCAGCGGTCTCCGCCCGCAGCAGGACGCAGCCCCCGGCCGCGGCCGCCGTCCGGCCCGCCGCGGCGACCCGGCGGAAGGGGTAGAGCTGCGCGAAGAAGTAGACGAACGCCGGCACGACGAACCGTTCCCAAACGCTCTCCACCCGCAGCCGGGCCATCTGGGAGACGACGTCGTATCCACCGCAACGGGCCGCCGCCACCAGATCCCGCAGACTGGTCGGAGCGTGTGCGATGTCGGCGTCCGTGAGGAGGAGGTACTCGGGACCCCGCGCGCGTGCCAGCCCGATGCCGTGGCGCACCGCCCACAGCTTGCCGGTCCAGCCCGCCGGAGGCTCGCCCGGCGACCCCACCGTCAGCGGCAGCCCACCGTGCCGGCGTGCCAGCTCGCGCGCCAGATCACCGGTACCGTCCGAGCTGCCGTCGTCGACGAGGAAGATCTCCGCCCGTCCCGGATAGTCCTGCAGGAGCAGCGACGGCAGCGCGGCGGGCAGCACGGCCGCCTCGTCGCGGGCGGGGACGACGACGCACACGGACGGCCACACATCCGGCTCCGGGCGCGGCGGCAGTCGCACATCGGTGCGCCAGAAGAAGCCCTGACAGAGCAGCAGCCACAACCAGGCGAGGAGTGATCCAGCGGCGGTCCACACAACGGCGCTCACGGGCGCAGTCTGCCCCACCGGCGCTGCTCCGGACGGCTCATCGTCTATCGTGATCGGGTGAAGATCGCGCTCATGGATTCCGGAATCGGTCTGCTGGCGGCCACCGCCGCGGTGCGACGGCTGCGCCCCGACGCCGATCTCGTGCTCTCCCTGGACCCCGACGGCATGCCGTGGGGCCCGCGCACCGTCGAGGACCTGACCGGACGCGCCCTGGCCGTCGCCGAAGCCGCCGCGGCGCGCCGCCCCGAGGCCCTGATCGTCGGCTGCAACACCGCGACCGTGCACGCGCTGACCGCCTTGCGCGCCCGCTTCGAACCGGAGCTTCCGGTCATCGGCACCGTCCCCGCGATCAAACCGGCCGCGGCCGGCGGCGGTCACCTGGCCATCTGGGCCACCCCGGCCACCACGGGCAGCCCCTACCAGCAGAATCTGATCAGTGAATTCGCCGGTGGCGTGCCCGTCACCGAGGTGCCCTGCTGGGGCCTCGCCGAGGCCGTGGAACACGCCGACGAGGCGGCGATCGACGGGGCCGTCGCCGCGGCCGCCGCCCTCACCCCGGACGAGGTGACCACCGTCGTCCTCGGCTGCACCCACTACGAACTGGTCGCCGAGCGCATCAGGGCCGCCGTCCAGCGCCCCGGCCGCCCGCCCCTCGTGCTGCACGGCTCCGCCGGGGCCGTGGCCGCCCAAGCCCTGCGCCGCCTCGGCCGGCAGCCCGCTCCGGGAGCCACCCCGCCCGGCACGCTCACCGTGCTGCTCAGCGGACGCGAGGGGACGTTGCCCGCCCCCGCCCTGGCCTACGCCGAAGGCCGTCTGCTGCAGGCGGCGACGCCCGCCCGCTGACCGGAGAACCGGCCACCGACGGTCACCGGCGAAACCGGATCGGTGCCACGCCCGCCCGGCGTAGTCACGCTCCGCCACGAGGTACCAGCCCAGCGAAATCTGAGTACCCTCAAAGACATGAGGGACCACCGCCACGGCGAGAACGCCCCCCACCACTCGCACACGGACGTCTGGACCGGCCGTGCCACGAACCGGGTGCAGTGGCTGCTGGCGCTCGTGGGCGCCGCCTGCATGGCGCTCGGCATCGAGCTGGCCGTCGACTCCGCGTGGACGTCCGGCATCGCCCCGCTGGTCATGGCCGTCGTCGGGTGCATCGCCGCCGGGCTGCTGGTCCTCTTCGGAACGCTCGCCTTCGTGCACGTCGCGCTGCGGGTCGACGAGGAGCACCTCGAGGTGCGCTGCGGCCACATCGGTGTGCCCCGCCGCCGTATCCCGCTCTCCAGCGTGGTCGGCGCCACGTACATCTCCCACGTCACCCCCCGCCACTGGGGCGGCTGGGGTTACCGGTGGCGGCCCGAGAAGGGCACCGCGGTGGTCGTACGACGCGGCGAGGGCGTCGAGCTCGAACTGTGGGACGGGCACACCTTCACGATCACCGTGGACGACGCGGAGGCCGCCGTACGGGTGATCGAGGCACGACTGCGGCCCACCAAGCCGGGCGCTCCCGCGCGCTGAACCGCAGCCCGACGGCACTCGTCACCGGCTGTGATCATCGGAGGGTGACGCACACCGCGTCGAACGCCGGCTGTCCGCGGTCACCGCGCCGGGGCGCGACCGGCTCCACGCGTCGGGCCTCGCGCCGTACGGCTCGACGATTCGTCGGCGAGGGGGCGCGCCGTGGCCATGCCCGCCAGCAGGCCCGCTCCGACGGACACCGCCGTGAAGCTCAGCGCGTTGCCGACGGCGGCGATCGCGGCGAGTGCCGTCAGGGCCGCACCCGCGGTGAGCGCCACCGGGGTCGGCCGCGGACCGCGCCACAGGGCGTACAGGACCCAGCCGAACACGGCCGCGAGCAGGGCCACGCCGACGATCCCCTGCTCCGCCGCCTGCTGCAGGGGCGCCGAGTGGGGCTTGTCGTCGGACAGCAGGGACCGGGCGGACGTCGTGCTCAGTTCGCCGAAGCGGCCCGGCCCGGCCCCCAGCAGGGCGTCGTCGCCCAGCAGCTGCCATGCGTCCTGCCACAGCCGCACGCGGTGCGGCGTCAGCCGCCCCTCCAGAGCCGCCACGAAGCCCCCCGGTACGGTCCGCGCGGCAACCGCCCAGACCAGACCGGTGACCAGGGCGGCGACCGCGGCCAGTAGGGCCGTACCGGCGCCGCGGTGACGGGTGCGGCCGGCGGCCAGCGAGCACAGCAGTACCGCCAGACAGGTCGCGAAGCCGCTGGTGGAACCGAGCACGACCGCCAGCACCGCGGTCCCGGCGGCCAGCAGACGCAGGGCGAACCGGACGGCTGGTACCGGCGTGGCCCAGGCCGCGCAGCACGCGGCACCGGCCGACAGGGTCAGTACGGCGGCGGTGGCCCCCGCATGTCCCAGGGGCGCGGCGATCTGCGGGCCGGGCGCGAGGTGGGGGACGGCAACCGTCAGCGCGATGCCGGACAGTGCCCCGGCGAAGGGCGCACCGACGGGCAGCAGCGCCCCGCTGATCCGTCCGGCGGCGTACCCGGCGGCCACGGCCAGCACCGCCAGGAGAACCCCCTCCGGCCTGCCGTCGTGCACGGCCGCCGTGACCAGGGACCAGGTGGCGCAGGCACCCAGCACCACGACACCGGCCGCGTCGGAAACGATTCGTCTCTCGCCGTCCGCGTCCGACCCGGACGCGGACGTCATCCCGCTGGAACCCACCCCGCCCGCCCCCCGGCGCACCGTCGCCCCCGACTTGTGAAGACCCCCCGCCGTCACGAGCCGCCACGGGCCGCACGACTGAGGCTGGGCACACCGTAACGGCTGGTGGACGGTTTGAGGATGTGTCGTGCCGAAATGAACGGGGAGTCCCCGGTGCAGACCGCGCTGTCGGCTCCCAGGTCACGCGTCTTACACTCCGGGAGTGACCGTCACCGCAACCTCCGTCGGCGAGTCGGACCAGCTGGAGCCGCGGATCGCGCCCGGGGCGCGGACGTGGGCCCAGCGGCTCGTCCGTCTCGCTCCGGCCGCCGCAGCCGCGCTCTCCGGCCTGCTCCTCTACGTCTCCTTCCCGCCCCGCACGCTGTGGTGGCTGGCGCTGCCGGCGTTCGCCGTCTTCGGCTGGGTGCTGCGCGGCCGCGGCTGGAAGCCGGCACTCGGACTGGGTTACCTCTTCGGCCTCGGCTTCCTGCTGCCGCTGCTGGTGTGGACCGGAGTGGAGGTGGGGCCGGGTCCCTGGCTCGCCCTGGTGGCGATCGAGGCCCTGTTCGTCGCCGCGGTCGGCGCGGGTGTCGCGGCCGTGTCCAAGCTCCCCGGCCGGCCGGTGTGGGCGGCGGCCGTGTGGATCGCCGGCGAGGCGGCACGCGCGCGCGTGCCCTTCCACGGCTTTCCCTGGGGCAAGGTCGCCTTCGGGCAGGCGGACGGGGTGTTCCTGCCGCTCGCCGCGGTGGGCGGCACCCCCGTGCTCGGCTTCGCGGTCGTCCTGTGCGGCTTCGGACTGTTCGAGGTCGTCCGGCTGGCCGTGCGATGGCGGCGGACCGGTCAGGTACGGCGTGCCGCGGCGGCCGTGGGCCTGCTGAGCCTGGCCGTCCCGGTCGTGGGCGCCGTCGCGGCCCGGCCGCTCGTGAGCGACGCGGCAGAGGACGGCACCGCCACCGTCGCGGTGATCCAGGGCAACGTGCCGCGCGCCGGCCTCGACTTCAACTCCCAGCGCCGGGCCGTACTCGACTACCACGTGCGCGAGACGGAGCGACTGGCCGCCGAGGTCCGGGCCGGCAAGGTCGCGCGGCCCGACTTCGTCCTCTGGCCGGAGAACTCCTCCGACATCGATCCCTTCGCCAACCCCGACGCCCGCGCCGTCATCGACGCCGCCGCGAAGTCCATCGGCGTGCCCATCTCGGTGGGCGGTGTCGTCGAGCGGGACGGCAAGCTGTACAACGAGCAGATCCTCTGGGACCCGGCCAAGGGCCCCGTCGACACCTACGACAAGCGCCAGATCCAGCCGTTCGGCGAGTACCTGCCGCTGCGCTCGCTCATCGGCGCGATCAACAAGAACTGGACGGCGATGGTCCGCCAGGACTTCAGCCGGGGTACCGAGCCGGGCGTGTTCACCATGGACGGCGCCAAGGTCGGCCTGGTCACCTGCTACGAGGCCGCCTTCGACTGGACGGTGCGCTCCGAGGTCACCGACGGCGCCCAGATGATCTCCGTGCCCAGCAACAACGCCACCTTCGACCGCAGCGAGATGACCTACCAGCAGCTCGCCATGTCCCGGGTGCGCGCGGTCGAACACAGCCGGACCGTGACGGTACCGGTGACCAGCGGTGTCAGTGCGATCATCATGCCGGACGGCAGGATCACCCAGAAGACAGGCATGTTCGTGGCCGACTCCCTGGTGCAGAAGGTGCCGCTGCGCTCCTCGCAGACCCCCGCCACGCGGCTCGGCATCCTGCCGGAGATCGCCCTCGTCCTGGTCGCGGCCGGCGGCCTCGGATGGGCCGTCGGCGCCGGGCTGCGCGGGCGACGCGCCGGTGACGTGTGACCGTACGCCCGGCGCGCGCCGTTTGAATCGCGCCGGGGCGCCATGAGCGGCCCGTTCAGGGGCGATCGCATGGCTGCTCCCGACTTCAACCGCACTCTTCGGGCCTCGGCCGTCACCGGCTGCTGTGGCTCCCCGGTGTCACCGCCCTCGTCCTCGACGACGAGGGCAGGGTGCTGCTCAGCCGCCGCGCCGACACCCGCGAGTGGCCCGTGCTGGGCGGCATCCCCGACCCCGGGGAACAGCCCACCGCCTGCGCGGTGCGCGAGGTCCACGAGGAGACGGCCGTACGCTGCGTCGCCGAACGGGTCGTCCTCGTCCAGGCCCGGGAGCCCGTCCCGTACGAGAACGGCGACATCTGCCAGTACACGGACATCACCTTCCGCTGCCGGGCTGTCGGCGGCGAGGCGCGTGTCAACGACGACGAGTCGCCGGGCGGCGCCTGGTTCGACGTCGACGCCCTGCCCGAGCTGAACGAGTTCGGCCTGCACCGGATCAAACAGGCCCTGTCGGACGCCCCCACATGGTTCGACCCCACTGCCTCCGGCTGAACTATGGGGCGTGACCACATGGGGTGGGGGCTTGGCGCTGCCTAGGGTCGCACCATGACCGCGCCCCGGGCCCATCCGGCTCCCCACGCATCCCCGCTCGACCTGGGCGGCCGCACCGCGCTCGTCACCGGCGCAGCCGGTGGCATCGGCCGTGCCTGCGCGCTGCGGCTCGCCGCCGCCGGGGCCAAGGTGAGAGCCGTCGACCGCGACGCGGCGGGCCTGGAGGCACTGGCCGAGCAGGGGCGCGGCCTCGCAGGCACGGTGGAGCCGCACGTCCTCGACCTCACCGACCTGGACGCCGCCGAACTCGCCGCCGCGGGCACCGACGTCCTCGTCAACAACGCGGGACTCCAACTGGTGCGCCCCATCGAGGAGTTCCCGCCCGAGGTCTTCCACACGGTGCTCACCGTGATGCTGGAGGCACCTTTCCGGCTCATCCGCGGGGCCCTGCCTCACATGTACGGGCAGGGATGGGGCCGCGTGGTGAACGTGTCCTCCGTGCACGGGCTGCGCGCCTCGGCGTACAAGTCGGCTTATGTGGCGGCCAAACACGGGCTGGAGGGACTGTCCAAGACCACCGCCCTCGAAGGAGCGCCCCACGGTGTCACCTCGAACTGTGTGAACCCCGCCTATGTGCGCACCCCCCTGGTCGAGAAGCAGCTCGCCGACCAGGCCCAGGCACACGGTATCCCCGAGGAACGCGTCCTGTCCGAGGTGCTGCTGCAGGACAGTGCCGTCAAACGGCTCATCGAGCCGAAGGAGGTCGCCGAGGCGGTGGCCTATCTGTGCAGCCCGCAGGCGTCTTTCGTGACCGGTGCCTCACTCGTGCTCGACGGTGGCTGGACCGCCCACTGAGCGGCCGGTCCGCTCGGCCCGGGGAGTTGTCCACAGGGCTGACAGGGCGGCCCGGACATGGTGAATCCTGTGACCATGTCCAGCGATCACGTGCAGTCCGCCGAAATGCCGTTCCTCGAGCTCCTGGCCCGGGGCGCGTCGGCCGACGCCTATGAGCAGCCGGAGCTGCTCGCGCGTGCCGAAGGGCGCCCGGCGGAGTGGATCGCCGCGCTCCGGCAGGCCAAGCCGCTCGCCCTGCGCGTCCGCGCCGAGCTGGAGGGACGACGCCGGCGCGAGGCGGAGCTGTCGGCACTGTTCGAGACCGCCCACGACCTCGCCGGGTTGCGCGACCTCGACGCCGTGCTCCAGGCGATCGTGCAGCGCGCCCGTTCGCTGCTGGGCACGGACGTCGCCTACCTCAGCCTGAACGACACGGAACGCGGCGACACCTACATGCGGGTCACCGAGGGCTCGGTCGCGGCCCGGTTCCAGCAGCTGCGGCTCGGCATGGGGGAGGGGCTCGGCGGCCTGGTCGCACAGACGGCGCGCCCCTATGTCACCGACGACTACTTCAAGGACGACCGTTTCCAGCACACCCTCACCATCGACGCGGGCGTGCGGGACGAAGGGCTGGTGGCCATCCTCGGGGTGCCCCTGACGCTCGGGCACCACGTCATCGGCGTGCTGTTCGCCGCGGACCGCCGCGCCCGGGTCTTCGAGCGCGAGCAGATCGCCCTGCTGGGCTCCTTCGCCGCCCTCGCCGCGGCCGCCATCGACACCGCCAACCTGCTCGCCGAGACCCGGTCGGCCCTCGCCGGCCTGGAGCGGGCGAACGAGATCATCCGGGACCGCAGCGGCGTCATCGAGCGAGCCTCCGACGTGCACGACCGGCTCGCCGAACTCGTCCTGCGCGGCGGCGGGGTGCACGACGTGGCCGCCGCGGTCTCCGAAATCCTCGACGGTACGGTCGAGTTCGCCGAGGCCGCCGCCGCACCCGCAGAGGCCCTGGAGAAGTCCG
Organism: Streptomyces sp. NPDC126510; assembly: GCF_040302345.1. Lineage (NCBI taxonomy): Bacteria > Bacillati > Actinomycetota > Actinomycetes > Kitasatosporales > Streptomycetaceae > Streptomyces > Streptomyces sp. NPDC126510. Next base: position 157,257 of record NZ_JBEORR010000020.1, read on the forward strand.
GCGCCCAGGGCCACGCGGTGCTGCACGAGGACGACTGGATCGCCGCCGTCGCCGCCGGCGGTGAAGTGCTCGGCGCCCTGGTGCTGCGCGGGCACCCCGGGCTCGACCCCGTCGACCAGCGCACCCTGGAGCGTGCCGCCATGGTCACCTCCCTGCTGCTCCTGGCCCGCAGATCCGCCGCCGAGGCCGAACAGCGCGTGCGCGGCGAACTGCTCGACGATTTGCTCGACGCCCGCGACCGTGACCCGCGCCTGCTGCGGGAGCGCGCGGCCCGGCTCCACGCCGACCTCGACGCCCGCCACGTGGTGCTGACCGCGCGACGGGAGGGCGACACGACCGATGCCGACCAGGAGGCGGACTCCCGCAGGCGTCTGGCGGCGGCGGCGTCCCACCTGGCCGCGACCCGGCACGGCCTGGCGGCCGCACGTGACGGGGGCACCGTCCTGCTGCTGCCCCTCGGTCCCGGCGACACCGCGACCGATCTGGCCCGCCGCGCTGCCCGGCACCTGGGCACAGCGGTCCACGCACCGGTCACCGTCGGTGCCTCCGCCCCCGCCGAGGACTTCGCCACCCGCCCCGAGAGGGTGACCACGGCGTACGCGGAGGCCCGCCGCTGCCTCGAAGCCCTGCGCGTCCTCGGCCGCCGCGGGGACGGGGCGGCCGCCGAGGACTTCGGTTTCCTGGGACTGCTCCTGGCCGGCGACGGGGACATCCCGGGCTTCGTCGACCGCACCATCGGCGAGGTCGTCGCCTACGACAAGCGACGCGGCACGGAACTGCTGCGCACCCTCGACGCGTACTTCACCTGCGGCATGAGCCCGGCGCGCACCAAGGACGAACTGCACGTCCACGTGAACACGGTCGCCCAGCGCCTGGAGCGCGTCGGGCGCCTCCTCGGCGACGACTGGCAGAGCCCGGCCCGGGCCCTGGAGATCCAGCTCGCGCTGCGCCTGCACCGCTTGTCGGCGCCGGCACCGCACTGACCCCCGTACGCGGGGCGTACGGGGGCCGGAGGGCGCAGGTTCCCGGTCAGGAGGTGCGGACGTCCTCCGCGGCCGCGCCCTTCCGGTCCGATCCTCGGTCGGCGGGAAGCACGGCGCCGGCGTCGGCGTCAGCCAGGTCCCGGTGCCGTGTCTCCTCGGCCGCCGCGACCGCGACGACCGTGAGCACGGCGGCGGCGATGACGTACAGGGCGATCGGTGTGGAACTGCCGTAGTCGGACAGCAGCGCGGTGGCGATGAGCGGTGCGGGCGCACCCGCCGCGACCGAGGCGAACTGCGCGCCGATCGAGGCACCGGAGTAGCGCATCCGCGTCGCGAACATCTCGGAGAAGAAAGCGGCCTGGGGCGCGTACATGGCCCCGTGCAGAACCAGCCCGACGGTGACGGCGAGGATCAGGTTGCCGAAGCCACTGGTGTCGATCAGTGAGAAGAACGGGAACATCCACAGCCCGACGCCGACCGCACCGATCAGATACACGGGCCGGCGGCCGATCCGGTCGGACAGCGCGCCCCACGCCGGGATGACCGCGAAGTGCACGGCCGAGGCGATCAGTACCGCGTTCAGCGCGGTCTGCTTGGAGACGCCGGCCGAGGTGGTGGCGTAGACGAGGATGAAGGCGGTGATGACGTAGTAGCTGATGTTCTCCGCCATGCGCGCCCCCATCGCGACCAGGACGTCACGCCAGTGGTGCCGCAGCACGGAGACGATCGGCAGCTTCTCGGCATCCGCCGCCGCGTCCGCCTTGCGGGCCTCGGCCTGCGCCAACGCCTGCTTGAAGACAGGCGATTCATCGACAGACAGACGAATCCACAAACCGACGATCACCAGCACCCCGGAGAGCAGGAACGGCACCCGCCACCCCCAGCTGCCGAACGCGGCGTCCGACAACAGGGCCGTGAGCAGCGAGAGCACACCGGTGGCGAGGAGTTGTCCCGCCGGCGCGCCGGTCTGCGGCCACGACGCCCAGAACCCACGACGCCGAGCGTCTCCGTGCTCCGACACCAGCAGTACGGCACCGCCCCACTCACCGCCGAGCGCGAACCCCTGGACCAGCCGGAGCACGGTGAGCAGCACCGGCGCGGCCGTCCCGATGGAGGCGTGCGTCGGCAGCAGCCCGATCGCGAAGGTCGCACCGCCCATCAGCAGCAGACTCAGCACCAGCAGCTTCTTGCGCCCGAGCCGGTCGCCGTAGTGCCCGAACACCAGCGCGCCCAGCGGCCGGGCGGCGAACCCGACCGCGTACGTCAGGAACGACAGCAGAGTGCCGACGAGCGGGTCGGAGTCCGGGAAGAACAGCTTGTTGAACACGAGCGCGGCGGCGGAGCCATAGAGGAAGAAGTCGTACCACTCGATGGTGGTGCCGATGAGGCTGGCGGCGACGATGCGTTTGAGGCTGGCGGGGGGTGGGGGAGCGGTGGTTGCTGAGGCCATGTGCGCCACTTCCTCGTGTGCGGTGGGGACGGGTGGTGTTCGCACACCGTAGGAAGGTGCAGTTCAGGGGCACATGTGGTGGGGCAACATAGTTCGGGGAGCGCCTATGCGTGCGGCCACCATGCTGGCTCGTTCAGACACCGGGCGCCCGGCGTCGACGGGACGCCCGGGCCGGCTTGACCTGTGCACCACCCGCACAACAACGCGGTCCGACTCACGCCGACCTGGACGCCATCGCCCTCGCGCATACCGCGTTCCCCTGGCGGAGAGCTCGGAGAGAGCCGTCGCGTGCTCCACGATGAGCGGGCTCGCCACTCCACGGCATGGCGGGCGAGACCTTGAAGCCCTGGCCGGAGAAGCCGGCCCGCACGGCACTTCTCAGGACTGAACGGCCGAGCGCAGCTCGGGCAGGGACAGGACCTCGTCCAGCACGTCGACGTAGAGATCCACGTGCTCGCGGCGGAAGGTCATGGGCGGTTTGATCTTCAGTACGTTGTCGTACACGCCATTGGGGAAGACGATGACGCCTCGCTCCTTCATGAGTTCGGTGACCATGAAGGCCTGCTCCGTGGCCGGCATCTTGGTGGTGCGGTTGCGGACCAGTTCGACGCCGAGGTAGAGCCCTTCCGCCCGCACGTCACCGATGAGCGGTTGGCGCTGCTGGAGCTCGCGCAGCGACTGGGCGAAGTACCCGCCCACGCTCACGGCGTTCTCCCTCAGCCCATCCTGCTCGACGATGTCCAGCACGGCCTCACCGATCGCGCAGGAGACCGGGTTGCCGCCGAAGGTGTTGAAGTACTTCATGCCGGTGTCGAACGCGTCGGCGATCTCGCGAGTCGTGACCACCGCCGCGAGAGGATGCCCGTTCCCGAGCGGCTTGCCCATCGTGACGATGTCCGGCACCACCCCCTGGAGCTCGAACCCCCACCAGGGCCCGAGTCGTCCGACGCCGACCTGGACCTCGTCGGAGATGCACAGGGCGCCCGCCCGCCTGGCAGCGGTGAACACGCCATCGAGGTAGCCGTCGGGGAACACGATGTTCCCACCCGATCCCATCAGGGACTCGGCGATGAAGGCGGCCGGGGATCGGCCGTCGGCCGTGATCCGCTCGATGACGGCCGCGGCGTCGCGCGCGTATCTGACTCCGGCGTCCGCGTCGTCGTACCCGTAGGTGCTGCGGTAGCGGTCCGGGATGACGACCTCGTGGGTGGTCGCGGGTGCGCCGGCGCCGCCGGGCCCCTTGTAACGGTTCGGGCTGATCCCGGTCACCACGCCGGTGTTTCCGTGGTACGCGCCGTCGATGTTGACGATGTGCTGACGACCTGTCACCTGGCGGGCGATCCGCAGCGCCAGGTCGTTTGCCTCGCTGCCGGTGCACACGAGGAAGACGACCTCGAGCGGGTCGGGCAGGGTGGCTACCAGCTTCTGCACGTAACTGGCGATCTGCGGGTAGACGAAACGGCTGTTGGTGTTGAGCTTGCGCATCTGTCGGGTGGCGGCGGCCGTCACGCGTGGCTCGGCATGGCCGACGTGGGTGACGTTGTTCAGCGAGTCCAGATAGGCCAGGCCGTCCTCGTCGTGGAACCACACGTCCCGCCCACGCACAAGGTTCATCGGGGTGCGGTAGTAGTTGCGCTGGGAGCGAGCGATGTGGCGACGGCGCACTGAGACGACGTCGTCAATGGTCGGGGCCGCGGAGGAGGACTCGGTGAACCCCAGGAGCCGGGCCGGGTCGGGTGACAGGTGGCTCCAGACCTGCCGTGCGGAAGGCGGCACGACACGAGGGGGCGGCCACGTGGCCATCCGCGCGGTGCGGTGGACCTGTACCTGGACGCAGGACCCGAGCGGGTCCGTCTCCTCGCTCGCGCCGGCGCGTCCCAACGGGGCACCGGCCGGGACCGTCTCCCCAACGGGCGGCGTGTCGTCGAGTCCCCACCAGCACGTCCAGAACTCCTGCCCTTCGACCGCATGTCGCAGTACCAACGGCATCCCGGCGCCGCCGCGGGCCTCGACGACGCCGGGCAGCGGGCTGGAGACCTCCTCGGCGTCGGCCACGATCAGCGAGCCGCCGACCTGAACCGTCGCGGGCTCGTCGGCTCCCGGGCGGCGGCGGCCCCCCAGGAGCAGCGATGCGCTGAGGTGGGGCACGTAACCCCGTCGCCGTCGTCCGTCGAGGACGTCGTCGATGCTCGCGCGCACCGTCCTCGCGTCGTGCCAGTCGACTTCGTCGTAGAGGTCACTTGCCGGTCGCAGGTCGAGCAGCCGTGGGGCCTGTGCGCGCGGGGCACCGTCTCGGGCCGCCTCTGCCAAGACCTCTTCCAAATTCCGCTGCTCCCGCGTCGGGGGGAGCCCGCACGCGACCCGGAACGTCGCCTCGGCGACATCGGGGCAGACTTCGGCCACCTGCGCGATCGCGGGCCATGTGTGTTGCATGCGGGTCCGCCCGTACGGCGTGTCGCTCTCGGCGACCCGGCGCGTCCACGTCACGGCGTTCATGCACAGCCGGGCGGCGGCCAACGGATGGACAGCCGCCAGTTCCTCAGCCGTGAGGGGGAGCACCGAGTGGAAGCCTGCCACGACTTCGGCCGCCGCAGCGAGCGGGTCGGCCTTGCGGAGCATGGCGTAGCCCGCCGCGATCGCCACCTCCACCGCGCGCACACCGTAGAGCGAGTCACCCACGTCGACGATGCCCGAGATCCGCAGCGTCCCGTCCTCGTCGGCGTCGGCCAGGACATTGGCGTCATTGAGATCCTGGTGTACGACGCTCCGCGGCAGCCGGTCCCATGCCGGCAGGAGATCGTCGTACCAGCCCATGATCGTGCGCACCCACTCCCGCCGGTCCGCGTCCTGGACAGCGTGCAGCGACGCCTCGACGATCTCAGCGGCCCGGCGCATGTCCCAGTCGTGCGGTTCCAGGCCCACCGGTGGCTCCACGCTGGAGAGTCCGAGGCTCAGCCGCCCAGCGGCTTCTCCCAGCCGACGCAGAAGCGCCGCCGGGTGGTCGTCGAATTCCGCCAGGACCCGGCCCTCGACCCAGCTCATCACGCGGACCACGTGCGTTCGGCCCTCGTGGACGACGGTGGCGAGGAACGTCCCCTCCCGTGTCGGGACCAGCCGTGGCACCGGAAGGTCGGGAACGGTGGAGGCCAGATGCTGGAGGAGCGAGTTCTGCCAGAGAACGTCGGCCGAGTCCGGCTCCGCGCGGGTGACCCGTACGAAGTAGCGCATACCGTCATCGCCGGTGATCCGGACGTTCTGGTCGACCTCCCCTCCCAGGGGGTGCTGGACATGTCCCTCGAGTCCGAAGGACTGCCGCAGCACGTGATCGAGGAGTGGGCCCGGCAATTGGCCGGTGTGACCGGGGACGGTCGTTCCGTCCTGGCCGGTGGTGGTCACTGAGGTCATCGGTGCGTTCTCTCTCTCGTCGTCAGGTCGCTCATCACTCACCGTGGGCCTGCGCCACGACGCTCAGGTCGTCGCCAGTCGTCCGCCGCCACCCGTGTCGGACCTTGGCTCTCCCGCCTGGTACGTCCCCTCGATGCCCCACTCAGACGGCCGCAGGGGGCCGGGCCAGGACGCGCGTCAACACCGGGGGCGTGCAAGGCGATCAGGTCCGCCGCGGGCCGTCCGTCAGCCGTCCGTAAAGGCGGAGCGCTCATCGGAAGACCGGTCAACAGCTCACGCGGCGGCGCTCACGGCGTCCCGGGTGACGTTGGAGGCGAGCACCCGCCCAGCGCCTCGACGGGCTCCGTCGATGTCCTCACGGTCCTCGACCCTCGCCTTGAGCCCGGCGTAGGCTCTGGGGGAGTCCTGGGCGATCTCGATGCCGCTCTGCCTGGCGAACCGCTGACACCGACCCGAGGAACGCGGCGCCCCTCAGCAGCGCCTGCTCAAGGGGACGGACCGGGGATCAGGTGCTTACGGAAGTGCCATAGCTGCTCCAAGTGCGTGGTCATGTCACGAGCCCAGTCCAGCCCGAGGTGGTGCGTCAGTGAAACACCGCGGAGAATCCGGCAACAAGGGACGCGAGGCCGCGACATCGACCCCGTATTTTGTGCCTGTGCACAATCTCTGTCAGCAAGCCCCGGCGGCATGTCAGCGGCATCGCCCGAAGACGGCCCCGAATCCATCAGGTGACAGCTGTCGTAGGGAGAGGCGGTCCTCATGAGCGGCCCGGGACGCCGTCAGGGCGGGGCTCGCCACGACGCCGTGCAGGCGATCGCACGCCGGCTCCTGGAAGAACGACTCGACGAACTGACCTCTCGCGCTCTCGAACAACTGGAAGCCGAGGAGCCGGCCTACGCGTCGGCGGACTGGGACCCGGTCCAGAAACGGGAGGGGATGCGACGGACCCTCGAACTCGCCCTGACCCGGCTGGCCGGCGGCCCCCTGCCCCGGGCGGTCTCGCGCGCCAGCGAGGACGTGGGACGCGAGCGAGCGGAGCAGGGGTTCCCGCTGACCGCTCTGATGCACTCCTTCCAGCTGGATCTCAGGACCCTGTGGGAGGCCGTGCTCGCAGAGGGGCGAGCACGTGGCATCAGCGCCGATCCCGACTTCCTCGACGGGCTGATCCGCGTCTGGGAGGCGACGGACGCCAACAGCGTCGAGGTCGTCGACGCCTACCGCCGCACCGAGCGCGACCTGGCGAGCCGTCGTACGGAGGTGCGCAACCGCGCCTTCAGCCGCCTGGTCCTGGAAGGGGAGCAGGATCCCTCCACCGTCGCCGAGGCCTCCACGTTGCTGGGCTTCTCCGAGAACGTCGCCCTGACCGTGGTCGTGGTCGAATCCGTTCCCACCGGGGACCCGGCTGTGTCCCAGGTCGACGATGCGCTGCGTCGGGGCGGCCTGGTACGTCACTTCGGATGGATGGGTGACGAGCTCCTCGGCATCATCGGTCACGGACGGCGCGATGAAGAGGCCATGCTTGCCGTGCTCCGGCCGTTCGCCCCGTGGCGCTGCGGCGTCGCGGAAGTCCCCGGGCTGGCGCTGACGGCGCGGGGCATCCGGTTCGCACGCGCCGCGATCCGCAGCTCCGCACAGCCCGGAGTGCGGCATGTGGAGGGCCACTGGATCGGGGCGATCATGTCGGCGCAGGAGGAGCTCACCGGTGCGATGGCCACCGGCGTGCTGCGCCCACTGCTCGAGCTGCGCGACCGCGACAGCATCGTCGAGACCCTGCGCTGGTACTTCGACCTGGGCTCGGTCGCCGAGGTGGCCGCACGCACCTACCGTCACCGGAACACGGTGGGCAATCGCCTGCAGGCTGCGGAAGAGGCGACCGGGCTGAAGCTGTCCCGACCGAACGACGCCGCCCGGCTGGTCCTGGCCCTGGCTTGGCTGGAGACGGACGCGGGCGCCCGCTTCCGGGCGACGACGTCCTGATCCACCGGTCGCCGGCGACGGCCGACGGCCCGGTCACGCCGCCGAGCGGCCGCGGTCCGGAGCTGCTCGCGGTGCCTCTCAGAGACCATTCGGTTCGAGCAGAACGGCACGGTTCCCTGACAGGAATTGTGCACAGGCACAAAATGCGCAGTCGATCTCGCAGCCTGACGTCCCTTGTTGCGGGATTCTCGACAGTGCTTCACTGACGCATCACTTCGAGCCGGAGAGGCTCACCGCATCGGAGCAGTAATGATGCTGCCGCCGACACCTGATCAGCATTCGCCGCCCCGGGCCTGTCCGGGGGCTCGTCCTCCAGCGGCGGCCCCTCGGGCACCCCCTCAGCCCCCATCCCTCCTGAACAGGTCGCCGCCCCAACGCCTCGGCAGCCTCCTGAACTTCCGATGCGGCCGGCCTGGCCGCACTCGACGAGATCGCGACTCCCGGTAAACAGGATGTCCTATATATCCAGAAAGAGGTTGAATATCATGCGTCAGATCGTCACCTTCGATGCCTACGGCACCCTGGTCGACTTTCAGCTCGGCCCCACCACCCTGAAGGTCCTGGCCGACCGGCTGGACCTGGACCGTCTGAACGTCGACGAGTTTCTCGACGACTTCCGCATCATGCGGTTCCACGCCGTCCTGGAGGCATACCGCCCCTTCCGCGAGGTGCTGCCCGCCAGCCTGGAGACAGCGATGCGTCTGCACGGCCTGGAGTACCGGCAGTCCGACGGCGAGGCCCTGGTCGCGGCCGTGCCCACCTTCGGCCCCCACCCCGAGGTCCCGGCCGCCCTGCAGGCGCTGAAGTCCCGGTACGAGATCGCCATCATCTCCAACACGGACGACGATCTCATCGCCCAGAACCTGGTCAACATCGGCGTCGAGTTCGACCATGTCGTCACCGCCCAGCAGGCCAAGGCGTACAAGCCGTCCCGGCAGACCTTCGAGTACGCCTTCCAGACCATGGACATCGACCCCGCCCAGGTCATACACGTCGCCCAGGGCTGGGAGTACGACCTCATCCCCACCCGCGACCTCGGCCTCGCTCGCCGCGTGTGGATCAACCGCTACGGCCACAACGGCTCCATCGGCGCCCGCGGCAGCGCCGACTACCAGCCCTACGACGAGCTCCCCGACCTGTCCGGCCTGCCTGCCCTGCTCGGCTGCTGAAGCCGGGACCCGGACGATTCCCTGCCGGCTCGACTCAGCTCCTGCTTCCCCGACCTGACCGGCAAGCCCCTGCCCGAGCAGGCGGACCTGGTGGTCATCGGCGGCGGCCTGAACGGCCTCTTCACTGCCTGCCATGCGACACGCAGGGGCGCCCACGTCGTCCTCGTGGAAAAGGACGAGGCCGGCTCCGGCGCCTCCGGGCGCAACGGCAGCATGTGCACCCAGGGCGTCACCATCAGCCCCGCCGAGGCGCGCAAGCGCTACGGGCAGCCGCGGGCCCGGGGAACTGTACGACGCCGTCCGTGAGGCGGTGGGCGTCGTGGAGGGTCAGACCCCGCCTCGGACGTCAGAGCGGTGACGTTTTGAAGCGGGAGATGACCGAGCTCTTCCCGCAGATACTCCATGGGTTGCTGCGGCCACGGCGTACGGATGGCCACCTACATGGGCCGCTCCATGGATATGTCGGCGATGTCGGTGATCCGCTCGTAGCCGGGCCGGTGCTGTCAGCCGGCGTGGAGGACTCGGGGCCAGGACCGTCGTCAGGCCAGATGCCGGGCGGTGATCTCCGTAGCCGTCTCGGCAACCAGGCGGCCCAGCTCGGGCAGGCCGTCCGGCTCGAAGCGGGAGTCGGGCAGGGAGACGGCCACTGCGGCCAGTGGGGTGCCGTCCTCGTCGAGCACGGGAGCCGCGATCGCGCAGACACCCTGCAGGTACTGGTTGTGGTTGACGGCGTAGCCACGCTCTCTCACACGGCAGAGCTCCGCGCGCAGTTGTCCGGGGTCGGTGATGGTCTCCTCGCCGTAGCCCTCCAGCGTCCCCGCGGCGACCTCTTCTATCTCGGACTTCGCCAGATGGGCCAGGACGGCGTGCCCGGCCGCGGTGGCGTGCAGGGGTGAGGTGTCGCCGATGGCGTGGAACGTGCGAACGGCTTGGTCGCAGTCGACGCGGTCGACGACGACCATGCCCTGCAGAGCGTCCGGCACCGACAGGTGGATGGTCTCGTTCAGTGCGTCGCGGAGTCGGATCATGGGTTCACGGGCGGCGGCGAACAGGCTCGATCCCTGCAGTGCGGCGGGACGTACGGCCAGGACGCGGGCGCCGACTTCCCAGCGGGTGGTGTCCTCACGGTTCGCCCGTAGCCAACCCGCCTCGTTGAGGGTGACCAGGGTGCGCTGCACGGTTGACTTGGGCAGCCCGAAGATCTTCGTCAGCTCCCCGACGGTCACGGGTTGATGCCGGGCGACTGCCTCCAGAACGCGCAGCGATCTGGTGACGCTCTTCATCTCCATTCGATACCCCCTCCGCCCCGTGGATTCCCGGTGCTCGTCTCTTGGCTCCGGTACGGAGCTCTACGGCCACGACTCATGCCAGAATACAGCATAGCGTGCCACTATGTGGAACAAAGGGGGGTCGGACAGTAGGCCGGACACGATGCGGCCGACCAGCGCAGGGCATGGCTGCCGTGACACAAGGCCGAGGGCCGGCTCGCACGCTGACGCGTGTGAGCCGGCCCTCGGTCGACGGCTTGTGGGTCGTCTGCTGGTCAGGCGCCCAGGCGGCGCCGTGAGATCTCCGCGGCCGTGTCGGCGACGAGGTGGCCCCACTTGGGCGTTCGCTCATCCATGTACCGGGCCTCGGGCATGGAGGCTGCCACGGCTGCCAGCGGGGTGCCGTCCTCGTCGAGCACGGCGGCGGCGACGGCGCAGACGCCCGGCCGGTACTGGTTGCGATTGACCGCGTAGCCGTCGGCGCGGATCCGGTCCAGCTCGGCGCGCAGCTCGTCGGGCTCGACGGGGGTCGTGTCGCTGAAACGCTCAAGCCCCGCCGCGACGAACTCTTCGACGTCCTGCCTCGGAAGGTGGGCGAGGACGGCGCGCCCGACGGCGGTGGCGTGCAGAGGTGAGGTATCGCCGATCGTGTGGAAGGTCCGCACTGCGTGGTCGCAGTCGACGCGGTCCACCACGACCATGCACTGCAGGGCGTCCGGCACCGACAGGTGGATGGTCTCGTTCAGCGCGTCGCGGAGTCGGATCATGGGTTCACGGGCGGCGGCGAACAGGCTCGATCCCTGCAGTGCGGCGGGGCGTACGGCCAGGACGCGGGCGCCGATCTCCCAGCGGGTGGTGTCCTTGCGGCTGGCGCGAAGCCAGCCGGCCTCCGCCAACGTGACCAACGTGCGCTGCACGGTGGACTTGGGTAGCCCGAAGAGCTTCGTCAACTCCCCCACGGTCACGGGCTGATGCTGAGCGACCGCCTCCAGGATCCGAAGGGACCTGGTGACGCTCTTCATTTCCATCCGTTTTCCCCCTGTTGATCCTCAGAAATTCTGCTGGACACCCTCTTGACGCCTCCCTGAGGCCGCTGTCATTCTCTGTGCCAGATTCTAGCACAGCATTCCACATAGTGGCACGGCCTCGGGGGGATCCCCCGGAAGTGAGCCGGACTGCGAGAAGCGGCGGTTGCGAGCCGCAGGTCCACGAGGAGGACCTGGCTCCCGCCCAAACCCTCTCGAATCGAACAGCCTCACGTCGAAGGCTCAGCATGCGCCTCGGCGATACGAAAGGAAAGTCCTGTGTCAGCTGCCAGGAAGCGCGTCGCGGTGATCGGCGTCGGAACGATGGGCAGCCAGGCCGCCTGGCGGCTGGCGGCCCGCGGTGCCGACGTCGTCGGATACGACCGCTACGCACCCGGCCACGACCGCAGTGCCGGCGGCGGCGAGTCCCGCATCTTCCGCAGCGCGCACTTCGAGGACTCCCGGTACGTTCCGCTCCTCAAGCACGCAGACGCCCTTTGGGAACAGCTCCAACAGGAGACCGGCCGCGAGCTGCGCCGCCTGACCGGATGCCTGCTCATGGGGCCGACCGAGGAAAAGCAGATGGCCACCGTCCTCGAGTCCATCGCCGAGCACGACCTCGACCACGAGGTACTGGACGCCGAGACGCTGGCCAAGCGCTTCCCGCAGTACCGCATCGAGGACGGCGACGCGGCCGTACTCGACCGCCGCGCCGGGTTCATCCGCCCGGAGCTGACGATCCAGACCGCCGCGCGCCGCGCCGAGCAGCTGGGCGCCGTGATCCACCGCTACAGCACGGTCCGCGAGATCGTCCCTGTCGCCGGCGGCGTGGAGATCCGCACCGACTCCGGCAGCGAGCGCTTCGACACCGCCGTCGTCACGCCCGGTCCCTGGGTCAACGACCTCCTGCCCGACCTGCCCTGGGAGGTGGAAGTCCGCCGGCTCGTCAGCGCCTGGTACGTGCCCACCGCCCCCGACACCTGGTTCGGCGAGGAGCGCCCGGCGTTCATCCGCACGGCACCCACCCACTGCTACGGCCTGCCCTCCCCGGACGGCATCTCGGTCAAGCTCGGACTGTCCCGTGCGCTGCACCGCCTCGCCGACGACCCCAACCAACTGGACCGCACCGTGCGCCCGGACGAGCTGGACATCTTCTCCGAGCTGATCGGGCGATACCTGCCCGACCTGCACCCGGACCCCACCCGCCTCTCCGTCTACATGGAGGGTTACACCGAGAGCAGCCGCCCGCTGGTCGGCCCCCTGCCCGGTGCCGAGAACGTCATCCTTCTCGCCGGATTCTCCGGCCACGGCTTCAAACTCTCGCCCGCCTTCGGCGACATCGCCGCGGACCTCGCGCTGGACGGTGCCTCGCCCCAGCCCATCGACTTCCTCTCCACCGTCGGCCGTACGGAGGCATGACCATGCAGGACACCCCCCTCCGCGTCGGCTCCCTTCAGGCCCTGCCCGGCACCAAGGCGCGCGCCACCGTCCAGGCCGATCTCGGCACCCTCACCACGGACATCCCGGTGACCCTGGTCAACGGAACCCGCCCGGGTCCCCGGGTCGTCATCACCGCCGGTGTGCACGGCGGCGAGTTCACGCCCGTCGAAGCCGCCGTGCGCCTGGCAGACCTGCTGGAGCCCGGCGATGTGAGCGGGCAGGTGATCGTCTGTCCGGTCGCCAACCCTCCCGCCGTGTACCAGGGCCGGCTCAACGTCTCCCCGGTCGACGGCGTGAACCTCAACCGCGTCTTCCCCGGCGACCCGGCCGGCGGCCCCACCGAACGGCTGGCAGCCTGGCTCTTCGCGAACCTGATCGACGGCGCCGACGTCTACATCGACCTGCACTGCGGCGGCATCGACCAGGTCCTGCGGGACTTCGTCGGCTACCGCCTCACCGGTGACCCGGACCTGGACAAGGCGACGGCCGAACTGGCAGGCTCCTTCGGCATCCAGGACGTCATCCTGGGGCTGACGCCCGAGGGCGGCAACAGCCACGCTGCCGCCGCCCGCCGGAACATCTCAGCGGTCCTCGTAGAGGTGGGCGAGCTCGGCCGGCGGGACGAGGCCACCGGCCTCCGCCGTGTCGACGGCCTCCTGAAGGCACTTCGCCATCTGGGCGTCCTCGACCAGGACGGTTCCACTCCGGCACCGATCCGCGAGTGGGTCTGGTCCGGCGGCGCCACCGCCGAGGTCACCGGCCTGTGGTACCCGGAGTTCTCCTTCGACGCCGACGTCATCGGCGAAGTCGCCGAGGGCGACCTCCTCGGCCGCATCGTCGACCCGGTCGACGGCACCGAGCACACCGTCCACGCCCCGGCCGACGGACGGATCTTCTACGGCATGCACGGCCTCACCGTCGCCACCGGTGCCGAACTCGCCGCCCTCGCCGTCCCGTGGGACCCCGACACGGCCGCGCGGGCCGACACCCTCCGGCCCCCCGGTCTGGGCACCGGATCAGACGAGGCGGATCCCCGCCCCTAGCCCCCTCCCAGCCACCCCCCTTTCCACGTCCCCAGCCGTTCCCCTTCCCACGGCCAGCACCACCCAGGAGGCACACGATGAAAGATGCCCGGATAGACCGCAGACTGTTCCTGCGAGGAATAGGCGGGGTCACTGCGGGTGTCGCCGCCGCGACCGCCCTTTCCGGCTGCGGTACCGGTACCAGCCGGTCCGTCGCCGGCAGTGGCGGTAAGGGCGGTAAGACGGTGGTCGTCCGTGACAGTGGCGGTTCCTACGGCGCTGCTCTGCAGAAGGCGATCTACACGCCGTTCACGCAGGAGACCGGTATCCAGGTGAAGGTGCTGAACCTGGACGACGCTCCGCTGCTGGCGCAGATCAAGCAGGGCCGCCCGCAGTGCGACCTGATCAACAACTCGATGATGTCGCACACCAAGTACGTCCAGCAGGACGCGCTGGAGAAGCTGGACCTCGACCGGGTCAAGAGCGTGAAGAACGCGAAGATCCCCGAGGCCCAGATCACCGACCATGCGGTCGGCAGCAGCTTCTACGGCGCCTGTATGGCGTACCGGACGGATGCGTTCGGAGGCAAGAGGCCGGAGTCGTGGGCGGACTTCTGGGACACCAAGGTGTTCAAGGGCGGCCGTTCGATGTGCAACCCGGACGGCGATCTGCCGGAGCTGGAGTTCGCGCTGCTGGCCGACGGCGTACCGATGGACAAGCTGTACCCGCTGGATGTGGACCGTGCCTTCAAGGTGCTGACCCGGCTGCGGGGTGACATCAAGAAGTACTGGGACAGCGGCCCGCTGCCCGGTGTGCTGCTGAGCCGCCAGGAAGTGACGATGTCCACCGTGTGGGACGGCCGTATCGCCGATCTGCAGAAGCAGGGCGTCCCGGTGGAGCGGCAGCTCAACGGCATGCGCCGGCAGTTCCAGGGCTATGCCATCGCCAAGGGCGCCGCCAATGAGGACAACGCCTACCAGCTGATGGACTTCTCGCTGCGCGCGGAGAGCCAGGCCGCCCTGGCGAAGGCGTTCCCGTCGAACCCGTCGTCCCCGGTGGCTTACACGCAGCTCACCGAGGAGGAGCGCAACGCGCTGGCGGGTGCGCCCAAGTACTACGACAAGGGTTTCGACACGGATGTCGACTGGTGGCTGAAGAACGAGTCGGCCGTCACCAAGCGCTGGTTGGAGTGGGCTCGTGGCTGAATTCGGTATCGCCGCACCGTCGGT
>NZ_JBEORR010000021.1:0-168828 GCF_040302345.1 Streptomyces sp. NPDC126510
GCCCTGGGCCCCCCCCCCCCCCCCCCGGCCGGGGGGTGCCCGCCCCCCCCCCCGGGGCCCCCCCGGCGGGTGGCTGCGCCACCCGCACACCGAGCCTGCTGCGCAGGCTCGGTGACGGTCCGTCCGCTGCGCTCCCGGACCGGCGCGGCCTTGCCGCACCATCAAGCCTCCGTTGCACTCCGGCCTGAAGGGCGGGTCCGCTGCGCTCCCCCGCCTGACGTCCTTCCGGCTGCGCCTCCAGAACCGTTGAGCCCGCTAGCGCGGGCCGTGCTGACTGCGAAGGGTGGGGGTCGCTCGTTCGTGTGGGTTCCAGTGTACCGCGTGCGTCAGGTTGATGCAGCATGTACTGTTGGCGAAACACGAGACATCCCCCAACCACCCGGGAAACTCCCCGGAATCCGAGAGGAACGACTGCAGATGACCGGTCACCATGAATCTACCGGACCCGATTCCGTGCGCCGGGTGACGCAGTACCAGACTGCGGGCGTGAACGCCCGGTTGAAGGTGTTCGCGCTCCTGGAGACGCAGGGCGTGCCCACCAGCGAGGCGGACGACCTGGTGGCCGCGTTGGAGGCCGGGGCGGTCGCGGGGGCGCAGTGCCAGGTGGTGGAGCTGGGCGGCATGGCGCCGGCCTCTCGGGGCCCGCTGTTCTCGGACGGCTGGGATGACGGCGTGACGGCCGTGAGCGAGGCCTTGGTGGGCATGGCGGACCGGGAGTGGTCGCGGCGTGGCGGTCGGTCGGCCGGGGCCGCTGAACTGGCCGTACACATCGCGGACATGAGACAGCGTGAGCGGGCCGACCTGGTGCGGCTGGAGAGGTTCGTCCGGGAGAACGTGCTGCCGCGCACGCACCCGCACACCACGGCGCGGCGTCGGGTGCTGGAGGCGCTGGGCGAGGCCGACGGTCTGTGCACGGCCCGGACGCGGAACGCGGACGGAGACGTCATTGTCTGCACGCTCGATGCCGGGCACTACGACCCGGACGATAAGCCGCCCTTCAAGGACGGAAAGCCGGGCGGCTGGCACAAGGCGGATGCGTCGATCTGGAACGACTTGGGCGCGGCCTGCATTCCGCATGCGGCCCTCTGAAAGACCACAGGAATTGACCGCTCGGGGAGCCATGGAAATGTCGGCGATTCAGCTCAAGGAACACCAGGTAGATCAGCGATCCGCGTTTCGCAAGTGGGTGGGATTCCCTGCAAGGTCATCTGTGCCCCCGCAGGGTGCCCGGGGCACGATCGTGTCAGCCACCGGTTCGGGCAAGACGATCACGGCCGCCGCGTGCGCGCTGGAGTCGTTCGCGGACGGCCGGATCCTCGTGACCGTGCCCACCCTGGACCTGCTCGCGCAGACAGCCCAGGCGTGGCGCCTGGTGGGCCACCGGGCCCCGATGGTCGCGGTGTGCTCGCTGGAGAACGACCCGGTGCTGAAGGAGCTGGGGGTGCGGACCACCACCAACCCGATCCAGCTCGCCCTGTGGGCCGGGTCCGGGCCGGTGGTCGTGTTCGCTACGTACGCCTCCCTGGTGGACCGCGAGGACATCGACGCACCCGAGGGGCAGCGGAAGGTTCGCGGGCCGCTGGAGGCCGCTCTGGCGGGCGGAGAGCGGCTGTACGGCCAGCGCATGGCGGGCTTCGACCTCGCGATCGTGGATGAGGCGCACGGAACCGCCGGTGATCTTGGGAGGCCGTGGGCGGCGATCCACGACAACCAGCGGATCCCCGCGGACTTCCGGCTCTACCTGACCGCTACCCCGCGCCTCCTCGCCGCGCCCCGCCCGCAGAAGGGCGCGGAGGGCCAGGAGGCGGAGATCGCGACCATGGCCGACGACCCGGAGGGCACCTACGGCGCGTGGCTCGCCGAGCTCGGGCTCTCGGAGGCGATCGAGCGCGAGATCCTCGCCGGGTTCGAGATCGACGTCCTGGAAATCCGAGACCCCTCCCCCGTCATCGGGGAGTCCGAGGAAGCCCGGCGCGGCCGGCGTCTGGCGCTGCTGCAGACCGCGCTCCTGGAGCACGCGGCGAAGTGGAACCTCAAGACCGTCATGACGTTCCACCAGAAGGTGGAGGAGGCCGCCGCGTTCGCGGAGAAGCTCCCGGAGACGGCTGCCGAGCTGTATGCGCGCGATGCCTCGGACGCGGACCTGGCGGCCGCGGGCGAGCTGCCCGCGTCGTCAATCGACGGGGAGTTCTACGAGCTGGAGGCCGGCCGCCACGTCCCGCCGGACCGGGTGTGGGCGGCGTGGCTGTGCGGCGACCACCTCGTGACCGAGCGGCGCGAGGTCATCAGGCAGTTCGCCAACGGCATCGACGCCGCCGGGCGCCGGGTCCACCGCGCGTTCCTCGCCAGCGTTCGCGTGCTCGGGGAAGGCGTGGACATCACCGGCGAGCGGGGAGTCGAGGCGGTGTGCTTCGCGGACACCCGCGGCTCCCAGGTGGAGATCGTGCAGAACATCGGGCGCGCGCTGAGGCTCAACAAGGACGGCAGCACGAAGGTGGCCAGGATCATCGTGCCGGTGTTCCTGGAGCCCGGTGAGGACCCGACGGACATGGTCGCCTCCGCGAGCTTCAAGCCGCTCGTGGCGGTGCTCCAGGGCCTGCGCAGCCACGATGAGCGCCTGGTCGAGCAGCTCGCCTCCCGCGCGCTCACCAGCGGCAAGCGCAAGGTCCACCTCCAGCGCGCTGAGGACGGGCGAATCGTCGGGGCCAGCGGAGATGGCGAGGGCGAGGACCAGGAGCAGGACGACACCGACGCCGCTGCCGAGTCCGCCCTGCTGCACTTCTCCTCTCCCCGCGACGCGGCGACGATCGCCGCGTTCCTGCGCACCCGGGTCTACCGGCCGGAGTCGCTGGTGTGGCTCGAGGGCTACCAAGCCCTGATCCGCTGGCGGAAAGAGAACAAGATCACCGGCGTCCACGCCGTCCCGTATGACGTCGAGGTCCAGGTCGGCGTCACCAAGGACTTCCCCCTCGGGCGGTGGGTGCACCAGCAGCGCAAGGCACTGCGGGCCGGGGAGCTGGAGGACCGGCGCAAAATCCTCCTGGACGCGCCGGAAGCCGGGATGGTCTGGGAGCCCGGTGAGGAAGCGTGGGAGGCCAAGCTCGCCGCGCTCCGGTCCTACCGACGGGCCACCGGGCACCTCGCACCACGACAGGACGCGGTATGGGGCGAGAGCGAAGCCGAGGGCCTGGTGCCGATCGGGCAACACATGGCCAACCTCCGCCGCAAAGGCGCGAAGAACGGCCTAGGCAAAAACCCGGAACGGGCCGCCATGCGCGCAGCGCAGCTCACGGAGATCGACCCGGACTGGAACTGCCCATGGCCACTCGACTGGCAACGCCACTACCGGGTGCTCGCCGACCTGGTCGACGCCGACGGTCAGCTGCCCGACATCGCACCCGGCGTGCTGATGGACGGCGACGACATCGGGCGGTGGCTGGAGCGGCAGCCCCAGCCGGGCACCTGGGCGCAGCTGTCCGCAGAGCAGCAGGAGCGACTGTCCCAGCTGGGCGTCAAGCCCGCTGAGGCGCCGTCTGCCGCCCCGGCCGCCAAGGGTGCGACGAAGGGGCAGGGCAAGGCGCAGCAGGCGTTCCAGCGGGGCCTGACGGCCCTCACGCAATGGGTGGAACGGGAAGGCGCGGACCGGCCGGTGCCAAGGGGCCACAGCGAAGAGATCACGGTCGACGGCGAGGCGGAGCCTGTGGTCGTGACGCTGGGCGTGTGGGTCTCCAACACCAAATCGAGGCGGGACAAGCTCAGCGCCGAACAGCTCGCCGCCCTCGCCGAACTCGGTGTCGACTGGGCGGGCGCACCACCGAAGCAGACCGCCCCGGCCCCGGCGGACAACGGCCCGGCGCAGCCCACGCCACCGGAGGTGCCGGCGCAAGCGCGCCACGTCCCCCACACCGACACGTTGACGGCCGAAGAACGCGAAGCCGAAGCGGCCCGCGGCCGGGCGCGCATGCAGCGCACCACGGAACTGATTCGGAAGCACACCAAGGCCGAACTACTGCGCATGGCCTACGCGGGCGGCCTGGTGAACCACAACTCCCCCGAGAAGTGGCGCAAGGAAGAAATCGCCGCCGCCGTCGTGGACAACGAACTCAGGGCCGCCGCCCGGTCCGGGGCTGACCAGCCTCCCGCCCCGCCGAAGCGGCCGCAGGTACGGCACCACCATGACGAGTGCGACACGGTGCTGTACGAGGGCGGCGCCTGCACCTGCGACCTCATCGAGCAGTACGGGCCGCCCTCCGGACGGGAGGACTCCTACTGAGACGACTTCTACACGCTCCCCCACCGGACCCCGGGCCTGTCGAGGCCCGGGGTCTCGTGCTGTCGGCGCAGTCGACGGACCCCGTCGCGGCCGCCCGGGGCGTGTCGCTCAGGTGGAGACGACATGCGGACA
Organism: Streptomyces sp. NPDC126510; assembly: GCF_040302345.1. Taxonomy (NCBI): domain Bacteria; kingdom Bacillati; phylum Actinomycetota; class Actinomycetes; order Kitasatosporales; family Streptomycetaceae; genus Streptomyces; species Streptomyces sp. NPDC126510. The sequence goes on from NZ_JBEORR010000021.1 coordinate 4,406, forward strand.
GCGGCACCGGCGGGCGGGCGTGTCCCGGTCCGCCAGGACCCACGCGGGCCGTCTCCTGCCAAGCACGGAGTCATTAGTTGAGATTGTCAACTCTTGGCGTCCAAGCTGCCATAGATCGCAATCTGAACACACAAGAGTTACAGGCCCCAAACACGTTCCAGCCTGCGGCCTTTGATGGATAAAGGTTTCCTATCGGGGTCATCAGTTTTTACATGTTTTCCGACTAGCCGAGCTGAGCGGGCGTCCGGCCGGGTGCGCGCTCCCGTAAAAGCACCCGAACCGCCCACGCTGGAGCGCATAGTTGGGCCTGTGAACACCGAACTGACCGTGCTCAAGCGGGACAAGGCCGTGAGCCAGGGCGACACGATACGAATGCTGCTGGACGAGTCCAAGCGCACCAGTCGTGCCGTCCCCATCCGGCGTGCGTTCGTCCAGGACACTATCCCCGGCCCCCGCCTGGTCACGAAGCCCGGCCCCCTCCGTCACCTGCTGCGCAGCCCCGAGCGGCTGGAGCTCTTCCTCCTGGTCCACTGCGTCGCCGCACGGGGCCCACTCCCGCGCGGTCGCCTCGACGGCGACTGGGGCGTGACTCGCCGGTCCGAGACATGGGGTCGCGCCGCAGGGATCTCGTTCGCCACCGACGGAAAGGCGAGCGCCGCGGTCTCCCGGCACCTGGCCAAGCTGCGGAAGCTGAAACTGATCAGCACGGCGCCGGACGGCCGGATGACCCGCATCACCAAGCTGCACGAGGACGGCTCCGGAGACCCCTACACGCTGCCGTCAGGCAACTGGGAGGGCTCCCGCAAGGACATCTATTTCAAGGTGCCGTTCGAGTACTGGGAGCAGGACTACTACAAGTCGCTGACGATGCCGGCGAAGGCAATGCTGCTCATCTTCATGAGCCAGCGCAGCCGGTCCTTCGCCCTGTACAAGGACAAGCAGTTCGCGTCCTGGTACGGGATCTCCCCGGCGACCGTCGGCCGCGGCATCACGGAGCTGAAGGCGAAGGGGCTGCTGTACGAGTTCCTCACCGAGCAGTACCTGGACGGCTCCTCCATCTTCGGCCAGAGCACGGGTGTGCGCTGGGCGCTCGCCGCGCCGTTCGACCTGAACATCAACAAGACGGACCGGGACGCAGCGACCGCCGCCTGGACCCCGGCGGGAGCCGCCGCCACCGCGCTGCGGATCGCCTCCGGCGTCCCCGTGCTCTCTGAGGCCTTGGCCCCGCGATGAGCACCGCCGGGACGCTATGTCCCGGCCCCGTGACTCCCGGCCCCGCACACGGGCCGGGTGCGGCGCAGGCCGCCGTCCCCGCAAACGGGCGACGGCCCCCTGTTGGAGCAGGGAGCCGCCCAGTGAAGAAACCGACAGTTACTCCCCAAGGAGGCACCATCAGCATGTTCAACGAGCCTAAGGGCACCGGTCGGCCGGCGTCGACCCGGCATCCCCAGGGCAACGGCAAGCTATGCCACGTCTGGTCCGGGATCCGGGCCCAGCTGCGGCTGTTGCTGGACGGCGGTCGCCGCCGTCGCCTGCGCGCCCTCGCCCGCACAGCGGGCTACGGCGTCCTCCGCGGCGCTGCCGGTGCCGTGGGCGCGAGCGGAACCGGGTGGATCATCTGGTGGATCCAGCAGCGCTGACCCAGCGCAGCTGATCGCGGAGTTCACCACCGTGGTGGCCTCGGTCCCCAGGACCGGGGCCATTCATTTCGATCAAGGGGCCTCGAAGAACGGCAATCCGACGGCGGCGAGCTTCGTCTGAAGATTGATGTCCCTCGTGGCCACATAGATCGCCGAACCTGGGTGCCGCGACTGCAGCAGCAGAGTGGAGGCCACGAAGCGGTCGTCCGGCACATCGAGGTCGAGCCAGTTCGGCAGGCCGTCGCCCTTGGGTTCGATGTGCTCGAAGATGGCGTGCACGTCGCCCGCCACCCGTACGCCACGTAGCACGTTCCCGTTGGTCCGCAACCCCTTCAGACGACGGTCCGCTTTCTTCGCGGCTTCCCGGAGGTCCGGGGTGCGGCTGGCGAGCTTCTTGTCGTCCAGCTCCCGCAGGACCACTGGGAACAGATGGACCATGTACCGATTGCCGAGCACGGACGTGTAGATCGCCACATCGGGGTCATCGAGCAGCATGTTCGTGTCGACTGTGACGCGCACCGGCCAGTCGTCGGAGGGCAGGAGCTCGCCCAGCTTCCGGAGCATGGCCACGGCCGCCTTGACCTTGTCGATGGCCTTGTCGATGGTGGCCGGCACGGTCTTGTCCCGGGGGCGCTCGAGCCAACGCTGCAGCAGGCCAAGGCTCCCGTCGAGGCGCTTGGTGACCTCCGGGGTCGGGTTCGGGAACAGCAACCGGAACAGCGGTTCCCAGTCCTGTACACGCCCCAGCAGTTCCATCCTTCTCGCCTCGAGTTCAGGGTTGCTGGGCACCCAGCCCCACTTGGCGGCACCGAAGTGCACGATGCCGTCGGACCGACGGTTCGGATCAATGTTCCGGATCTGTGACTCCGCGAGGATCGCCAGGAAGTCCGCCTCGATCAGGTCCAGGTCCTCGGACAGGCGGTCCAGGTATGTCGGCGGGGCTTGCGTCGATGCCATCCGCTGATGATGCCCCACGCCTCTGACGGTGCAAGAGATGTCGTCGGTTGACGTGCCGTGTTACCGGTGCGGGCGATGCGCTCGTACGCGTAGGCTCCGGCGGCATGGCCGCCGACAGCATGGTCCAGCTCGTGTCCTTTCTCGCCGGGCAGCAGCCGCACGAGGTCCTGGGCACGCCGGAGAGCGAGTGGGTCGACTTCAAGAGCGTCTCGCCCAAGGGGCCGTACGACCTGAGCACCGACAGGGGCAAGTTCGAGCTCTGCAAGGACGTCGCCGCGTTCACGAACGGCACGGGCGGTCTGATCGTGTGCGGCTTCAAGGCGAAGAAAAGGCAGAACGAGCTCCACGAGGTCGCGGAGAGGCTGACGCCCTTCGGCAAGGAACTGGTCGACGACGCGAGCTACAAGAGCGTCATCGCGGAGTACGTACGCCCGCTGCTCAGGGTGAAGTTCTTCTGGTACGACCACCCGGAGGGCGATCCCGACGTGTCCGGGCACTACTTCGTGATCGAGGTACCGGCGCTACCCGAGGCCGACCGGTGGGCAATGGTCACCCGGGGCATCACCGACAATGGCCAGTTCATCAAGAACAGCTGGACGATCCCGATCCGCAACGGCGACACCACCGCCTTCCTCCCGCCGGATGAGGCGTACCGCCTTATGAACGATGGCCTGCGCACGCGGCGCGGGCCCGCCGTCGCGCCCACGCCCGTCGCGGACCGGTTGAGAAGCCGGGAGGCCCTGCGTGCCGCCGTGGGCGTGGAGGAGACGCCGGTGCTCTTCTTCCAGACCATCCCCGACCATCCACGCGGACTCATCCCCAACATGTACGCCGACGGCGGCCTCCGAGACATCCTGGGCAACCAGGGCACGCTCCGCGACGCCTATGCCTTCAACTGGGCTTCGGTGCACAACCGGCCGGAACCACACGAGGGCGGTCTCCTGCTGGCCGATGCTTCCCGCCGTGGGCTGCTGATCGAGTCGGACGGCGCGGTCACCGGGGCCGCGGCCGCGAACGCGGACATGCTGGGCTGGGCAATGGAGTCCTCATCCGTCATCGAACCCCGCAGGATCAGCGTGTTCGTACTGACCGAGATCACGCTGGAGTACTTCCGCCTGGTCGACCAGCACGTCCTTCCCCTTATCGACAGCACGTGGACGCACCGGATCGTCGCCTCGGACTTCGCTCGCCCACCGGCCCGAACGCTGGCTCCCGGCGACGACCCGTCCTTCCCCCTCCGGGGCGATCCGCAGCCCGCCACGAGCGGCAGCTGGAACCACAGCTGGCAGGCCCTGGGCGACCCGGAACGCGACGCATACGAGGCACTGAGCCGCATCTACCCGCTCTTCGGCCTCGATGTCGGCGACAACCCCCTCGTCGATGCCGACCGTGTGGTCACGGCGAGGCTGCAGGCGTAGTAGCAGCCTCCAGCACCTGGTCCCCAAGGCCTATCTTCCCTGGTGTCTCTCGTCCGGCGTCGCCGAGGAAAGAGCAATCAATCGCGCGCCGCAGAGTCAGGGCGTCGACGAGGTAGCTTGCCCAAGGCCTGCAGCTCCGACGGAGCAGTGCGCTTCCAGTAGATCGAGTCGACTCGCTGAGCCTGGGCGACAATCCTGTCACTTCCACTCTCGCCAACGCTGAGGTGCCGGTTGAACATTCAGGATGCGGTCGACAACTACGTACGTGCCATCGAGCACTGTGAGAACTTGATACTGGTCCACCGATCGGCGGGTAACGGTGGTGTCGGGCGCAGGACGACCGAGACCTCAATCAACCGCGGGACGATCGTCCTTACCGTCGCGGCCTGGCAGGCCTTTGTACAGGACGTTGCTCAGGCCCTGCGCGACGAGGCCCTGGTTGAACTGGGCAAAGTAGCGGGGGCGCGGCTCCTGACGGATGCCATGGACCAGTGGCAGCGAGACTTCAATTCAGCACTGGAAAAGTTCTCCACGCCTGACGCGGAAAAGTCGCGGGCCTTGCTCAAGCGTGTCGGCTTCGACCCGCGCCCCAGTTGGACCTGGGTCCAGGCCGGAGGTCGAGGAAACCAGTCAGTGACCGTGCAGCCCAAGCATGTGGATGAGGTGATCAAGCAGTGGCTCCGAGTTCGGCATGACATCGCTCACGGCCACACGACGATCCATTCGCTGCCGGTCCTGACAGCCGTACGTGATCCCAAGTCCTCGGCCCGGGCTAAGGCCGCGCCCGCTCTGAGGCTCACCGACGCGATCGACTGCCTCGGCTTCTTCAGCTCCGTCGTTCGGCTCACGGCAGCCGAAGCGGCGAAGCACCTTGCGGTCCCTGCGCCGACCTGGGAAACGCTGCCGCCTCTCAAACTCGGGCTGCACATCTCTCATCTATAGGCCAGCAGGCCCGATCTCACTCTTCGCCAGCGGGACTCGGCAGCTGCCGCCCCATCCGTGGGGAGAGCACTCCGGTCGGTGACTGCGCAGCGCCACCTATAGTGACGCCGCGCACCGCCCGCTTGATTCCCGCGAGCTTCACCCCCAACTGGTTTGTGGGCCGGGCCTCCAAGTCGACGGTAACTCCATCGTCTCCACCGCCCTGGCAAGGCGATCTGTGTTCACCGTGAGCGTGTACACGCGAGGCAGGTCGGTGTGTCGGGGCGTTCATCGCCGGGCCAGGTCAGAGATCAAACTCAAGGTGCTCGATGTCCGTGAAGCGGACCTCCTCCAGCTGGCCGGCGCGGCGGCCGCCGTCCTGGAAGTACACCTCCTTGAGCGCTTCAGCGGCGATCTGCTGGAGCTGCCGGTCGCCGGCGCCCTGATCCTGGGCATCGAAGAGGCGGGCGGCGTACTGCGGCGGCAGCGCGACCGTCAGGTGCCGCAGCCGGTCCTCGTCCGTCGTCCCGATCGGCGCGGTGTAGCCGATCCGTGCGCGGGTGTCGATGACGATGCCGCCCGTGGTCGCCGCCCTCTGCCGCGCCTTGGCACGAATCTGCGGCTGCCACCGCTTCATCACCTCACGCTCCAAGCGCGCGGCAAGGTCCGGTCGGGGCTTTTTGATCTGGTCCTTCACGTACCGTTCGACGGTGCGCTGGGAGATGCGCAGCATCTGGGCGACCGCCTTGGTGCCCTTGAGCTGCTTGACCAGGTAGCGCATCTGCGCGCCCGCAGTCTTGGGTGCCGGGCGGGTGAACGCCTTCTGCACCGCGGCGTCCAGGCCGTTGCCGAACATGCTCATCGCGGTCTACCTACTCCCCGGTGTCCTGGTCGGTGACGGTGCCGTCCTTGATGTACCGGGCGAGGTTGAGCTCCGGGGCGTTGAACTGCTCGCGCACGCCTTCGCCCCACAGCACGCTCTGGGTGCCCTCGTGCTTGACCAGCCCGGGGTTGATGCCGAGCTTGAAGCCGCCCGGCAGCGGCTTGCCGTCCCGGTAGGGCAGGAAGTCCAGCGGCGACGGCCCGTCGGACGCGTAGACGGCGCAGTCCGAGAGGACGGCCACCGGATACTGACCGGTGAAGGCGGCGTGCTTGACGATCTTGCGATGCATGTTGATCCGGGTCCGGGAGATGACCGCCGCGCGGATGTCCGGCCGCCACGTCGGGCGGGACAGGGCGCGCCACGGCTGCCCGGGCTTCCAGCCCTCCCCACGCGGGCGCTCACGCAGCTTGCCGATGCCACCCTTCACGGTCGCCTTGATCGCGGACACCACGATCGCCAGCTCGGGGTCACGCTGCCGGTAGCCGTCCATCGCCGCGAGGAAGTCGGCCGGCGGCATGTCCGCGTGCACCCCAAGGTCGGCCATCGTGCCGAGGTAGGCGTAGCGCAGTCGGTTGTACCAGGCGTCCAGGTAGCGGCCGTTGTCGTGGCGGACGTACGCCTCGATTGGGCGCACGTCGTAGCCGAGCTCCACCGCGTACGCCACCGTCGGCGTGGCGTACCAGGCCGGCCCCGTCGGGCGCTCGCCTTTCGGCGTGAACGGACTGGGTAGCAGCTCCCCGTCCAGCTCCGCCCACTTGTCCTTGGCCACTTTCACGCGGGATAGGTCGACATGGGAGAGGTCGACCAACCAGGAGCCAGGCAGTTTCGCGTCGAAGACGGGGTTCTTGACGTGCGTCGGCGCACCCAGGCCAACCGTGAGACCGTTCGCTCCGGCGGCGAAGGCCATGTTCACGTCGATGCCCACCAGGTGGGGGCGAAGGCATTCGGCGTCGGTGAGCGGGCGCGCCCAGTCGTACGCCTCCTCCACCAGGACCTCCGCCGGGGTGCGGTGATGGAAGCGCGGCAGGTCCGCCAGGACCGGGTGCCCGTCGGGAGCCTCGCACGGCGCGCAGTCCACCGGATCCTTGCCCAGGGAACTGGGGTTGTGCTCGGAATGCCGTCGGCCGTCGGCGTCGGGCTCGGAGGCGCGGGTCGGCGGGTGCAGAGCGGTCATCAGCTCCAGACCGGTCACCGCGGTCGATCCGCGCGGCGTCATCACCCGGGCCGCGTAGGTGCCCAGGAGCCGCGCGAGGTCCGCCGGCGGAAGCTGCCCCGCGTCGGCCCAGTGCCGGGTGTCGAGCGCGTCCCACGACGGAATGCACAACTGCACGCAGGAACGCTCCGCGCCCTGCGCGGGGCGGTAGATCCTCGCCCACGGCCCCAACCCCCGCTTCGTCAGTTGCCAGTGGGAGCGCGTCAGCTGCTTGATGACCTTGTGGCCCTCCGGCAGCCGGCCGGCTAGGCGCTCGTCCTTGGTGAGCGTGACGGGCAAGCCGTAGTGCTCGCACGCGGCCCCGGTCAGCACGATCAGCGGGTCGGCGTCCTTGCCCGGCCCGGACAACTTCGGCTGACCGAGCCTCCCTTCGCGCAGCGTCCACTCCACCAGCGCAGGAAGCGACTTGGCGGGCACGTCCAGGACCAGGCCGCCGATGCAGTACGCCAGCACCTGACCATCTGTGTCGACGTCGACGACCGCAAGCGGACCGTTCTCGAAACGCGGATCGGCGCTGCCGGCTGGGGTGCCTGCGGGGGCGGCCTTCTTCGCGGCCGGACCGCGCGATGTCGGCCGGTTCGTGGTCGCCGGACGCGGTACAGCGGCAGGGGCAGCGGGGCGGAGCGCGGTATTCGCGGGCTCCGCAGCCGGGCCTGTGGGTGCGGTGCGGGCTTGGGCCGGTTCAACTGCCGATGGCGCAGGAGCAGCCGCAACGGCGGGCGCCTCGGGGATCGCCGTGTCCTCAGGGGGCACCGGAGCGTTGGCGGGGTAGAGCTGGGCGAGCTGTTTGAGCATGCGGGCGTATGCGTCGCGCTCCGGCGGCCGCGGCTCGGTCTTGCCGGCCTCCCAGCCGCTGACCGTCGCACGCCGCACCTGCAGCGCGGCGGCCACCTCGTCCAGCGTCAGCCCGTGCGCCTGGCGCAGCCGCTTGCGTTCCGCTGGGGGCGGCAACGGGGAGCGGGACGCGATGAGCGCGTCGACCGCTTCGAACAGCTCGGACATGCAGCACCTCCACTCCCGCAACCCTAGCGCGAAGCGCACATTTCGCGTACCAAACGCGTACGGATCCCGTAAGCGGCGGTTGGTGGCACGGTTGCCCGGGGGAGGGACGCCCTCGGGCTTCGGCTGCTTCAGGCTCCTTAGCCGAGGGTTTGCGGTGGTGTCTTGGCTTTGCCTGAACTGGCCACGGGGAGCGGCTTGGTGTGAGAGATCTTGGAGAGCAGACGGCCGCCGTGCACCAGCCATCGCAGCGGCAGAACGCTCGGGGGCGGGCATGGGTGAGATCGTCAGGGGGCTCGAGCGAGCGCTGCTGACCCGACCCGTGCCTACGAGTGACGCCGCTGTACGTTTCTTGCTCAAGACGGAGAAGGGCTCCACGAAGAACGTGGCTGCCCTCCTGGGGATCTCCCAGCGCACGGTGCAGAGGTGGGTCACCACTCGTCCGGGAATGCGCCGCCGTCCCAGTGCTGTGCATGCGGGGTTGATAGATGAGGCCGTCAGGGCACGGTGGCAGCCCCGGGTGCGGGCCCGTCTGCGGGCCCGGGCCGAGGCCGACGGCTTTGTGCTCCACACCAGGGCGCGGTTCGGATTCGGGGCTCCGGCAGGATCGTCGGACGATCCGCGGGTACGGCTGATCACCCAGTACCTGTCGGGAGAAGTGGCCCGCGAGTTGTTCGCCGCCCGGGACGCCGGCGGGGGCGAGCAGCAGCAGATGGTGATCCTCGCCCGAGCGCTGGGGCATGCCTACTTCCGGGACGGAGGCCTGCGTGCCCACGGTCTCGGGATCGCCTTCACCGATGTGGAGTTCGCCGATTTCTCCGTCGGCTGACCGTGCACCAGGGTTCGGGCTCAGCGCGAGGGCGGGATCTGGTGCCGTGTCAGCATCGTGTCGTAGTGCTGTGCTTCCTTGCGTTCGCGCCAGTCCCACTGGATACGGCCGGTGCGCTGGTCGGCGGGCGGCTGGGGCGGGCGGAGCCTGGCGCCCTCGGCCACGCGCAGCAGGTGGGTGCGGTCGTTAGGGCCGGCCAGCAGATGCTGGTCCTGGCCGGGCGCGAGCCGGGCGAAGCACACGGCGGCTTTCAGGAAGACGCGTGCCCACGGCGGCACCCGGTGCGAGGCGCAGCCGTCGGTGTAGCGGGCGCGGTCGTGCAGGGCCAGGGTGGCCGCGGTGTCGTCGTAGTCGCCGGGGCGGGCGGTGGCGAGCTGCTGGAGGGAGGCGCCGGTGAAGAGCGCGGCGGCGAGGGCAGCGGCCAGGCGGGGATGGGCGGTCGCGGCGGCCAGGCGCCGGGCGGCTTCCCGGGCTGTCTGCCCGGTGAGAGGTGCGGGTGGCGGGCGGTGCCGGAAGACGATCGGCGGCGGCGTACACGGGGCGGTGCAGGGGGTGGGGCTGTCGTAGGAGACGAGGCGGTCCAGCGCGGGCAGGGTGAGCCACCGGTCGGTCGGCCGGGCGGGCTCGTCGGCAGGCGGGTGTACGGGAGCAGTCGTGCCGTAGTAGTGGCAGCGGGCGGCCTGGAAGTCGGCAGTGACGCAGTAGTCGGCCGTCTGCAGCACCTGGTGCAAGGCGGCGGGCAGGTGCGGGCGATGACAGACCAGGGTCAGGTGGATGCCGGTGAGGGCTCGCAGCTCCAGCAGGCGCATCGCGCGGCGGGCGGTGAGGCGGTGGGCGCGCAGGACGGTCAGCCGGGTGACGGGCAGGGCCCCGTGATCCAGGCGGTGGCGGCTTCCCAGGCGGGCTGACGGCCGGCGGGGAAACGGCCCGGGAGCAGGGGCGGTTTGCCCAGGGCGGCCAGAACGTCGTGGGCGAGCCCGGTTTCGCTGGTCGTACCCGGGCCGGGGTGCAGGGTGGCCCGGCCCGACGGCGGATGGTGAGCGGCCAGGGCCGTGTGCGTGTGGATCGCATCGTCACCCGGGTCGATGACCACGGCGACCGGTGGCACGGAGGGCGGCATGGCGGCGTGGTGGTCAGGCGAGGCGGCTAAAGGCCCAGCGCAGCAGCTCCTGGTCCACGCGGGGGCGGCCGGTGCGGGCCAGGGCGGTGCGGGTGTGGGCGGTCAACTGCGCCCACGCGCGGAAATTGCCGTGCGCGGCGTGCTGGTCGGCGAAGGTGATGTCGTCGGGGTCGGCGTCGGCCCAGACCGGGTGGAACAGGGGGATGGCCTCCAGGACCTCGCTGGGGGTCAGACGGGTGAAGTGCTGCCAGATGAAGATGCGGGAGGAGAGCATCGGTTCGCGGCGCAGCACGGTGTGACAGCCCTCCCCGCCGACGAAGATGATCGCAAGCTGAGTGGCTGGTTCGTCCCACAGATAACGGAAGTACTCGAACGCCTCCCCGTTGAGCCACTGGGCCTCGTCCACGAGGAACGTGCGGGGGCGCTCAGCCAGGGCCATCTTCAGCAGCCGGTCGAACTCGCTGGGGTGGCGCGGCGGTTCACCGGCCAGGTCGAGCGCGGTGAACAGCTCGTAGCGGACCGCGCGGGCCGTGGGACGCGCACGGAAGGTGATCTTGCGGACGTCCTCGTGCGGTTCGAGTGCACGCAAGCAGATGTTGACGGCGAGGGTCTTGCCGAAGCCGGCGCCGCCGTGGATGCACATCATGGCCCGCGCGGCGACCGTGTCGAAGATGTTCTCCCGGGCGGTGAGCAGGGCACGGGTGGTGACCACGGACGCATCGGGCAGGTCGACATACTGGTAGGTGGCCGCGGTCACGAGGCGTCTCCGTCTTCGTCGGTCATGGGAGGTACGGCCCGCCCGTCGCGGCCGTCCGGGGCGGAAGCGCCATCACGGCCGGGCGGGTGCGGGGCAGGCGGGCCTGGCGTGGTCAGCGCGGCCAGGGAAGCAGGGGTGCGCCAGTCGTCCGGGGGCGCAGCGGGCGGGATGAGGTCCGGCATCGCGAGCTGCGCGAGGTCGGTGTCGGCAGTCTGGGCAAGTTCGGCCTCGGCCTGCGCGGTGGTCAGCGCGCCGAGCCGCCGGGGCGCCTCGGGCTGGGTGGCGGCGGCGTAGCGCTCGCGCTGGGAAGCCTCCAAGTCCTTCTTCAGACGGCAAGAGCGAGCGGCCCGCGCTCTTCGTACGGCGCTGATCTGTTCGTCGGTGGCCTGGTCGGCCAGGTCCGCGGGGCCCAGGTAGCGGCCGGTGGCGGCGTGGTAGACCTCGATGCGGTGGTCGTGGTGGGGCATGAAGCGGATACGGACCTGGATCCCGGCCTGTCCGGTCATCCACGCGCCCACGTAGTCGCGTCTGCGGAAGCGGACTCCGCGGGTGGTCAGCGTGCCGGTGCCGGCGTCCGCCAGGGTGAACGTCCACAGATCCGCGGCCGGCACGTCCCGCAGCGGGGTGGGATCGTTCTGCCACGCCTGAAGCGGAGTCCTGCCCCGCAACGGCGCCGGGCGGTGCTCGGTGTTCCACCAGAGCGTCCAGGCCAGAAGCTGGGTGGTGAAGTCCTCGAAGCCGAGCAGCACTTCGTCCTTCGGACGGGAGGAGCGTTTGCCGGGGCGCGGCTGGCGGGCGTAGCCGGGCAGCGAGGCCAGGAGCATGCTCTCCGCCGCCCGGTTCAGGCCCTCCACGGTGCCCTTGAGGTGGGGGGTGTAGGCGGGCAGGTCCTCCACCGTCACGTCCAACAGATCGAACGCAGCGCTCACCGTCCTGGACAAGAAGTCCTTGCCCCGGTCCACACGCACCTTCTCCGGCAGACCGCCGAACGGGCCGTAGGGGTCCTCACGCAGGACCGCGGAGCGCAGCGCGGCCAGCACCGACTCCCGCGACGGATGCCCCGGCGTGACCGCTACGCCGGTGATCGCGTTCGTCGCGCAGTCGGTGAACCAGGTGATCCACGGCCTGCGGGCCTTGCCCTCGACGTCGACCAGCACCGGAGCCTGCATGTGGTCGGTCTCCCACACCCGGTTGCGCCAGGAGCGCGGCCGGGCCAGGAACACATCATGCTTGCGCGCCGCCCGCTCCCCACCCGCAAGCCCCGCCCGCTCCCCCGGCGTCAGATCCCGGCGGATCGCGCGGTGCAGCGTCGTCAGCGACGGCGCGTCGGCAGGCGGAGACTGCCGAGCGGCACGGAGGACCAGCTCACGGTGGACCGCCCGCACGTTCCCCTTCCACAGCGCCAGCAGACCTCGGACTTCGGGCGTGATCGTGAACCTCGTATCGGCCCGGGACCGTGCGCCAGGGTCGGCGGCTGCGGCCTCATCGTTCTCAGCGGCAGCCAGCCATCGCCATACAGTGCGCTCCGACATCCCCAGCGCGTCTGCAGCCACACGGACATGACCGGCTGTCAGCTCCTTGCCCGCCCGCAGGGTGAGCAGCCGCCGCACTGTGGGACCGCGCAGTGCCGTCCTCGACGCCGCAGGCAGTCCGCCGCCTGCACGGACGACGCCTTCGTCCTCCATGCCAGCTCCCCTCGCGCGGTGGGACGTCGTGTGTTTGCCGGGGCCGTGAGCATGCGAGCACCCGACCGTTGCGGGAGCGCTCCGTTCACAGTGGCGGCGCGACCCGCTGGAACAGGCGCCGCAGCAGGATCCGGTCGACGGACGTGTCAGCTGTGGTGAGCAGCGCGTTCTGCAGGTGCGCAGTCAAAGCGGCCCACGTACGGAACGTGCCGTGCGCGCACGACTGGTCGATCCACGTCAGATCCGGTGCCGGGACGGTGCGCCACACCGGATGGAAGCCAGTCACCACGGCCGCCACTTCCGCTCCGGCCAGCCGCGGGACCTCCTGCCACGCGACCACCCGCGATGCCAGCTGCGGCAGCCGGGACAGCGCCCGCTCGCTGCCCGCCCCGCACAGCACCAGCGTGATCCGCGTGCCAGGGTGGTCCCACAGGCTCTGCAGGTACTCCAGGCACGGCGCAGAAAGGCGCTGGGCCTCATCGACCACCAGCACCCGCGCCTCCCCCAGCGCCCCCGCGACCGCGGCGTCGGCCCGCGCCGACGTATGCGGGAAGCGGCCCGGCAGCGCCACAGCATCGAACACCGCCCGCCGCATGCCAGCCACTGACGGTCGCACCGGCACCGGCACCCACGTCACTCTCCAGCCCGGCGAAACCTCGTGGAGCGCCATCCGCACGGCCGCGGTCTTGCCCCGGCCCGGGTCGCCGAACACACACACCGCGCCCTGAACCGCCATCGCCTGCCCGACCGCCTCGGCCACCGCCCGCACCGACGACGTCCGCACCAGCTGCGCCCCCGCCGGCAACGTCACACCCGTCACCGCACCGCCCTCCCCCGACGGCAGGACCGCAGACGCCGGTGCGGGGTGCGGGGTGCGGCGCGCAGCCTCCTTCGCCGCACCGCCCTCACGCGGCCCGGCCAGGGCAAGGTCAGCCAGCGCCTGCCGCGTCCGCTGCTCCTCCCGCTCCCGCCGCACCACCGCACGGTCCGGCAGGACTCTTCCGGCCTCCAGGTCCCGGCGCACCACCCGGTACAACGACGCCAGCGAGGGCACCTCTCCCCCGGCATCCTTCAGGTGCCGGTGCAGCACCGACACGTTCCCGCCCGCCTGCGCCAGCACCTCCCACGCCTGCTCGGACAACTCCAGCCGTGCCCGCGGCCTGCGCTCCACGCGGCCCTCCGTCCGCGCCGCCTCCAGCCAGCGCCACACCGTCCGCGCATTCACCCCACCGACCTGGGCGCCCGCCCTCACGTGCGCCGTCGTCAGCGCCCCGGCCGCATCGAGCTCCAGCAGCCGCGCCACCAGCACCGGCCTGGACACCCTCAACCCCGCCGTCACCTCACCCCACGCACCCGACTCCCCCACCCCACACTCTTCCCCCGGCGGACACCGACACCGACCACCGGGATGCCGCACAGCCCTCGGAAGGATCAGAAGTGCCGTTCCCATGACAGCGGAACGGAGCGGGGTGTACCGCCCCATGACAGCCGCACCGCTACAAAAACCGCCCCACCGCAGTGACCCCACCCTTACTCAGCACCCCACCAGCGAAAACGCTCAGTTCTGACGTGCCGTCACTGACACTCACCCACTGACACCAAACCAGCACGTCGCACCCACACCCGCAAAAACCCGCCCCCGCCCGGATCAGCCCACGCCGCGGCACCCGTGGCGTACGTCCTGGTCCCTCCCGGCGCCACCGCGAAAACCCTCATCACCGAATTCGCCCGCTACCTCGGCATCCCCGTGGCCACCCGCATGACCCAGACCCAGATCACCGACGCCGTCTGCCACACCTACACCCAAGCCGGCGTCCAACTCGTCCTCATCGACGAGATCCACCGCCTCAACCCCCGCACCACCACCGGCGCCCAAGCCGCCGACCTGATCAAAGACCTCACCGAACGCCTCCCCGCGACCTTCGTCTACGCCGGCATCAACGTCACCGAAACCCCCCTCTTCAGCGGGACACGCGGCGCCCAACTCGCCGGACGCGCCACCCTCATCACCTGCGGCTCCCTCCCCGGCCGCCACGGCACCCGCCAACCCTTCCGCGACGTCATCACCGACATTGAGAACGCCCTCGACCTCGAACAACACAAACCCGGCACCCTCCCCCGCCACGCCGCCTACCTCCACCAGCGCACCGCCGGCCGCATCGGATCCCTCACCCGCCTCATCCGCCAAACAGCCATCACCGCCATCCACGACGGCACCGAACGCATCACAAAAACTGCCCTCGACGCGGTACAACTCGACCACCTCGCCGAACAACACAGACGCCCCACCCGCAACCGCTAACCCCTGCCCACCGACCAGGCAAAACAGCACTGACCAGCACAAACACCAACCGATCCTTTACACGCTGGCGAAACCCACAACGAGCCCGGTCCCACTCAGCGCCCACGACACAACCCCAGCTCACACCCGAACTGCCCACTGGAACCGTGCACCCGACCTCTCTCAACAAACCCACAACACACCAGGCCAACAAGCCCGCAATACACCAACAAACCCCCCTCCGAGCGTCACGAAGACTGGCCGGGACACGGGGGCGTTCCCGGTCCGCAGCGGGTCTGACGATGAGAGCCAGGACCGTAACGAGAAAGGAAGCGTTATGAAGGCGACCGTGGAACTGCGCGAGCAGCGTGAAGCCCGTCTGCGACAGCAGCTGAGAGACACGCCCGATGCGGCCTCTACCGCTGTTCCAGCTCACCGGCTGGAACAGCTTCGTCGACGAGGAAGTGAAGCCACCTGTCCTGGCGGCGGGCGGCAGTCCTTCTGAGGACAGGGAGGAGGACGAACAGGCCATCGCCTACCACCGGCGTCTGCAGATGGTGCCCACCGACGCGATGTCCCACATGCAGGAGATGGTCGTTGAAGCGGTCCACCGCAACAGCGGGAACCGTGACGGGCAGACTGACCACGTCATCGACGGGCCCCCAGGCACCGGCAAGACGTGCCTGTTGCGAGCGGTGGGACGCGCCGCCCAGGGGAGATCGAAGCCGCCACGAACGGCAGGCAGCAGAACGTCATCCCGGTGGTGCACATCACCACCCCGGCAGACCCGGAACCGAAAGTGAAGTGGTTCTGGGAAATCGGCTCCTACCTGGGTCTCAACCCCCAGCCGAAGAACCTCCAGGAAGTCCTGGAGATGCGCAAGCACCAGGACGTGACCCTGCCGGTCAACTATGTCCTGGAGAACTCGCAGACCCGTCTGCTGCTCATCGACGACATCGACCGCGCTTCCCCGCAGCACCTGGCGAACGTGCTGCCCTATTTCGACTACCTGCGCGACAAGCTGCGCATCTCCATCATCTACTGCGGCACCGGTGCCAGCCACCGCCTACACCAGGCCCGCATCATGGCCCAGGACCTGATCCGGGTCAGCGCGGAGAACCGGGCACGGCTCAAGCAGGCGAGCCTCCCAGATCCCTCCTCGTCCTCGCCCTCACACAAAGCGCTGCTGCCGGTGACCTGGCTGCACCCCCTGCCTCTGGACACCAAGGAGGACGAGACCTTCCGGCGAGTGCTGGCGAGCTTCGAGGCCGACCTGAGCCTGTACCGGCTGGAGGAGAACGCCCTGAGCAAACACGCCGTCATACTGCATCAGCGCACCGGTGGCTACTTCAAAGCCCTCGCCTACGTCGTCTCCACGGCCGCCGTCCTGGCGATCCGCAGCGGCAGCGAGAACATCACCGAGAAGGAGATCGACACCGCAATCGCCGGGCTCAGGTGATGGACGCACCGGGCCCGGTGCCGGACCGGTCACGGCCCTGCGGCGGAGACGGAAGCGGCCCGGCCGGCATCCGGCCTACCGGAGATCACCCGAAGTGGACGCCTCATGGAAAGAACGCGCACCGGATCAGCGTCGACACGCCAGAGAGGAGACAACTACCGTTCCCACAAGCCCAGTTAGTCCAATGACAACACCCGGATGAAGCTGGGTTCCCAGAGCGCCGGACAGCGCGACCCCAAGTCCCTGCCCCGTCATTAGACCACTGGTCTGCACCGTGAACAGGCGCCCTCGGTAGGTGGGCGCCGTCGCCGACAGAATCAGCGGGTCGATGCCCTGGTTGCAGGCGAAGCCCGCGCCTGAAAGTGCCAGCAAGGCCGCCGCCATGGGAACTGAAGGGCCCAGGAAGAAGGCGATCAGAGGGAGTTGGGATCCGATGACCAAGGGAGTGATGAGGCGGCGCCGAGTGTCGGGCGACAGCCGCGCCACGGCGAGTTCGCCCATGACCGTGCCGGCGGCGTACCCGGTGAAGAGCCAACCTGCCGCCGTCTCGGCGGAACCCACCTTGGCGGTGTAAGCGACAGCAAGCCCGTCACCTACAGATGAGAAACCGGGGACGGCCCAGGTCAACAGGACCAGTCGTCGTAGCGGTCGGTTGGTCCAGATGTGGCGCAACCCCTCCGCCGATCCCTTCACCACGGATCGCAGGGACCGTTCGCCGTCCGGCGCGCTGGCGGGAGCAGCCGGTGTCCACAATCCAATGAGTACGGGCGAGGCCACGAAACTGCATGCGTCCACGGCCAGAAGCCACAGCGGTCTGATCGCGGCCACCAGAATGCTGCCCACCGCGAATCCGGAGACGACCGCGGTCTGACTGATGGTGCACAACAGCGAACGGCCTACCGGGAAGAGGTGTTCATCCAGCAGGTGGGACAGCTCGCTGCCCTGGCGCCTTGAAAGAGCGGCGCTACGAATCCGGTGATGAGCAGAAGTCCCAGCAGGGCGAGAGTCGGCAGCCCTGGTATCAGCATGGCCGCGATACAGGCGGCGCTGAGGAGGTCGCAGCAGACCAATAAGCGCCGTGGCCGGAAGCGGTCCGCGAGCGACGACAGGATCGTGCCGCCCACTGCGTAGGGCAGAAACGAACAGACGAGCACGAGGGCCGACCACAGGGCCGAGCCGGTGCGCTGGTAGATGAGGATCGACAGGGCGACCTCAGCGGCCAAGGTGCCTACCATGGACACGGCGTGTGCGACGAACACGGCGCGCATCCCTGGTACGCAAAGCACCGGCCTGATCCCTGAAGCCGGGACTGTACGGACCACGGACTGATGCACGGGCTGTCCCCGACCCTCTCTTGTCCGCGGAATGTGGCTCGTCCTGAAGAGGTCTTCCACAGTTGCGGGACTGCTCCTCAGAACGAGATCTCGAGACTGTACATCCCGTGTTCGGTCACATTGGGACGGGGAACGGGCTCGGAGACGAGCCGGGCGTTCGGATTCCGATGGCCGATGGTTCCGAAGACGGTGCGGGCCACCTGGACGGCGACCTGGGCGCCGAGGCAGGCGTGGGGGCCTCGGCCGAACGCAAGGTGGCGGTTGGGTGTCCGGTCCCATCGCAGTGAATCGGGGTCGTCGTGGACCGCCTTGCCCGAATAGGACATGCGGAAGGAGAACAGCACGCACTTGACCGCCTCGCCGGCCCGGGGCGTGATCCTTCTCAGGTGCCGGGATGGATGAGATCGAGTGTGTGGTCGGGGTGTGACCGGTAGTGATCGACGGCGGCGGCCAGGTTGGTCCAGCCGACGAGGTCGGCGAGGCCGAGGGCGGTGTTGCGCAGGCTGGCCATGACGCGGGGTGCGCTGCCGGTGTGGATCTTCGAGGCGTCCTCGCCGAACGTCACGTCCCTCACGTCGTGCATCGCCTCCACTCCCCAGTGTTCGCGGACGTGTTCGGCGAGGTGGGCGGGGGTGGCCTGGTGCATGGTCAGGTCGGTGAGCGCGTAAACGCGGTCGATGCTGGTCCTGCCGGTGCGCACATCTCGGCGCCGCCGGACGATCTGCAGGGCATGGTCGGCGTGCGGGAACGGCTTGGGCACAGCCCTCCTTCGCCTCGCGTGCTCGAGGGTTGGAACGACCGGAACTTGGAGCCGGAAGCCAGTTGGCCCGCTCCCCGGGGCGACGGGGTGCGGGCCAACGAACGGGGTGACGACCCGGTCGCCCACGGCCACGTCGGTCACCTCGGGACCGGTCTCCGCTACGACGCCCATGGTCTCGTGCCCGAGGATGTCCCCCGGGTCGGCATAGGGCCCGAAGACCTCGTAGAGATGCAGGTCGGAGCCGCAGATCCCGGTCGAGGGACCCGCACGACGATGTCGTCGGGCTGTTCGACACGGGGATCGGGCACCTGCTCCACGCGTACGTCGCGCCTTCCCTGCCACGGCAGAGCACGCATACGAAACGCGCCTTCTCAAGTCCGTCGGGAGACCCCGAGTACCCCTCGGCGCGTGCGTGATGCATCCAGCCTCGCGAAGACCCGCACCGCCGCGTCCGGGTCGTGCTCCGCGTGGAAAGCGCGGGCGCAGTCCTGGGCCGCGGTCCGGCGGGAGGCCGCCGTGTACGTACGGATCGCGGCGGCGATGTCGGCGGGATCGCTGTCGCGGCGCAGACCGGTTCCCGCGCCCAGCTCGTCGAGGCGGCGGGCGCTGTTGAACTGCTCCTGGAAGGACGGGAAGATGATCGCCGGGACGCCCCAGAGCAGCGCGCGCGTGGTGGTGCCGAAGCCGCCGTGGTGCAGGACCAAGTCCGCGTACGGAAGGCGTTCCTCCAGCGGTACGTAGCCCCGCGCGGTGACGTTCGGGGGCAGGTCGGTTCGGTGGTCGAGGACGCCGCCGAGGAACTCGAACTCCGTCTCCCCCACCCGTTCCGCCGCGCGCACGAGCGAGTCGACGAGGAGCCCCTCCTCGGGCCGGTCCGTCGTGGAGAGGCTGACCAGGACCCGACGGGCCGGGCCGGCCGGCCGGCCGGGGAGCCGGGCCGGCGGATCGACCTGGGGGCCCGTGTAGTGGACGTACGGCGGTACGGACGCGGAGGCCGGGTCGAAGCGCGGGTGGCAGGTGACCATCACCGCGTCCGCGTGCTCGTACTGCTCCTGCGCGCTGGCGAGCGGCGGCAGGCCGAACTCGCCGCGCACGGAGTTCAGTTGCGGAAGCCCCTGCGCGATCATCCGGGCGAAGAGGTAGGTGAACGGCCCGCTGCGGGCCGTTCCGACAGCGGTCGTCCCGGCGGTCGGCAGCGGATAGATCGTGTTCATGAGCACCACGTGCGGCAGCCCGCGCCGCTCGGCCGCGACCAGCGATCCGAAGAGCGTGTAGTCGGCGGCGAGCAGCTCCGCCCTGCACGCCTCAGCGGCCCGGAGGGTGTCGCGGCAGAGGGCCTCCGCGGGGCCGAACATGACCCGGTCCCGGATCAGTCGGGACGACTCCGCGGGAGTCTGCGCCTCCCACAGTTTGAGGACGTCCGTCTCACGGCTTCGCGGATCGTGCCGAGGGCCGAGCCGGAACGGCGTGAACTCCAGGCCGGCCGCCCGTACGCGATCCGCCACGGAGTCGTTCGACAGTACGGTCACCCGGGCCCCCCGGCGCGCGAGTGCGCCGAGGAGCAGCAGGGTGGTGGCGACGTTTCCGCCGCCGTCCCACAGCGCGTACAGGATGCGCCGGTCCTGCAGGGTCGCCTCCGGGCCGGCCGTCACATCCGGCTCGTTCCGCGCTTGAGGGCGGTCGCGGCCCAGGCCAGCATCAGGACGGCGAAGCCCGCACCGACACCGACGCCGGTAACCAACTGGCCTGCGTCCCAGCCGTCGTTGAGCAGTCCGCGCATCGCCTCAAGGAGGTACGTCGCCGGGTTGGCGGCCGAGGCGACCTCGATCCAGCCCTTCAGTTCGGAGCCGGGCATCAGGGCGGGCGAGATGAAGAGCAGTGGGAAGAAGATCAGGGTGGCCGCCTGGGCGGCCGCCGCGTTTCCGGTGATGACGGCGGTGGCGGCGGAGTAGCCGGCGATGCCGAGACCCCAGAGCAGGGCCAGGCCGAACACGGCGAGCAGACCGGGCAGTCCGGTCTCGGGGCTCATGCCCAGGGTTAGACTGAGCAGGGTCACGATGACCGCCTGGACGAGCACCATGAGTGCGCCGATCGCGGTGAACGAGGTCATCAGGGCGGTACGGGACAGCGGCATCGTCAACTGCCGCTTGAGGTAGCCCCCTTCGATGTCCTCGACCAGGGTCAGGCCCGCCGCTCCGCCGGACAGCGAGGTGAACAGGAGGATCGTCGGCAGCAGGAAGTTCGCGTAGTTGCCGCCGCCGGCCGCCTGCGCCGCCGCGGAGCCGCCGAGCAGTCCGTCGTACACGAAGAGGAAGAACGCGCCGATCATCAGGTTCGGCGCGGTGGCGGCGGGGTTGCGCAGCGCCTCGCGGAGCAGGCGGCGCAGCAGCAGGCCGGTCTGGGTGAGCGGGGAGGCGGCCGAGCGGGCTCGCGAGCCACCGTCCGCGCCGTTCTTCTTCGGCGCGGTGGCCGCGGTGGTCAGGGAGCGCAGGCGCTCGGCGGTGGGCGCCTCCGGTTCATCGGGCTCGGGCGGAGTCTCCTCGCCCGCGGTCAGGCCGTGGCCGGTGAGGGTGATGAACACGTCGTCGAGGCTCGGGCGGTTGATGCGCAGACCGAGGTGGCGGATCTTGCGGGTGTGCAGGGTCAGGAGCAGGTCGGGGACGGCGGTGTCGGGGTTGCGCACGGAGTACGCGACCCGGGTGCCGTTCGTCCGGCCCGTGCCGCCCTCGACCAGGACGTCGGCGGCGAGCGCGCGGGCGCTCTCCTCGTCGGCGAGGACCAGTTCGACGGTGTCGGCGCCGTGAGCGCGCTTCAGCTCGTCGGGGGTGCCCTCGGCGACGATCCGCCCGCCGTCGATAATCGCGACGCGGTCGGCGAGCTGATCGGCCTCCTCCAGGTACTGGGTGGTGAGCAGCACGGTCGTACCGGCGTCGCGCAGGGCCCTGACCTGGTCCCAGACGCGCCGCCGTGCCACCGGGTCGAGGCCGTTGGTCGGCTCGTCGAAGAAGAGGACCTCGGGCCGGTGGACCAGGGCGAGCGCCAGGTCGAGGCGGCGCTTCATCCCGCCGGAGTACGTCTTGACCAGGCGGTCCGCGGACTCCTCCAGGCCGATCAGGGCGAGGAGTTCATCGGCGCGGGCGGCCGCCTCCTCGCCGGTCATGCCCCAGAGGCGGCCGGTCTGGCAGAGCGCCTCCCGGGCGGTGGCGAGGTCCGCGAGACCCGTCTCCTGGAGGGCAACGCCGATGCTCTCGCGCACCGCCTCGCCCTCGGTCGTGGTGTCGTGGCCAGCGATGGTGGCGGTGCCCGATGTGGGGGTGGCGAGGGTCGCGAGGAGCCGGACGGTGGTGCTCTTGCCGGCGCCGTTGGGGCCGAGCAGGCCGAAGATCTCGCCGCGGCGCACCTGGAAGCTGACCCCGGTCAGCGCGTGCACGGGGGTGCCGCCCTTCGCCGGATAGTCCTTGGCCAGGTCCGTCACGTCGATGACCGGGTCCGTCACGGTCCCGGATGCTGCCTCGGTGAGGTGCTGGACGGTCGTCATGTGGTTCCTCGCTCATCTCGGGCGGTGGGGTCGGTTGCTGGTTCGGCGGTCGGCCCATGGGGGGACAGCAGGTCGGTGAGCACTCCGCGGCGGAGGGGGTCCATGACGGAGAAGTGGTCGCCCGGCACCTCCGACACGCTGGCTCCGGGGGGCAGTTGAGCCCAGTGCTCGCTCAGCGGCAGCAGGCCGGGAAAGGTGTCCGCGGCGCCGTCCGCGCAGCGCACGGCGAGCAGCGGGAAGCCGTCCGGCGGGGTCGGCCGGTGGGTGAGCAGTGCGCGGTAGTTGCGCAGGTAGGTGCGGTAGGAGGCGGCCAGCTCCGGTGGTACGACGTCCGCGTCCCGGCCGTCCGCTGGGGTGCCGCCGTGCAGGTCGGCGAGGAAGGCGCGGGCGGCGGGCGGCCCGGTGTGGACGAATCCGCCGGGCTCGGCCGCCACGTAGGCGTCGACGGCGACGACTGCGGTGACCTCGACGGGGCTGCCGCGCAGCAGCCGGGCGGTCTCCAGGGCGAGCACGCCGCCCATCGACCAGCCGGCGAACACGGCCTGCCCGGGGCTGAGTTCGGCGAGGAGCTCGGCGGCGTAGCGGGTGGCGAGGGCGGTCACGCCGTCCCGGGGGGCGTCGGTGGTCGCGGACGCGTCCGCCTGTGGGTCCGTGGCCGCGTGGAGGTCCCCGCCGGCGTCCGCTGCCGGGTCCGCGGGGCCGGTCTCGTCGGATCCGGCCGGCGGCGACTGCACGCCGATGACATGCCGGGCACCGGGCAGCGCGCCGACCAGCTCCCGGTAGCAGAGCAGCCCGCCCCCGACCGGGTGGAAGAGCACGAGCCGCGGCGCACCGGGCTCGTCACGCAGTACGGCGGTGCAGCGCGGGCTGTACGCCTCCGCCTCCTCCACGAGGCGGGCCTGCCCGGCGAGCGTGGGGTGGTGAAACAGGCCGGAGAGCACGGGTCGTACCCCGAACGCGGCCTCGATGCGGCCCACCATCCTGGCGGCGAGCAGCGAGGTGCCGCCAAGGCCGAAGAAGTCGGCGGTGCGCTCCGTGACGGCGACCCCGAGGACGGCTTCCCAGATCCCGGCCAGCACGGTCTCCGTGCCCGGCAGCGGCGGCCGGCCGGTACCGCGGGAGGCGGTGGCGGCCGCCTGGGCGGTGCGGCGCAGGGCGGCTCGGTCCACCTTGCCGTTGGCGGTGACGGGCAGCCCTTCGAGCGGCACCACCTCGTTGGGCACCATGTAGGGCGGCAGCGTCTCGCGCGCGGTCTCCGCAACCTTCCCGGCGAGCGCGGCCCGGGCCGCCGGGTCGCACACCACCGCCGGATCGCACACCAGGAACAGGGCGAGGCGCTGTTCGTCGGGCCGCTCGCCGAGCACGTCGGCGACGGCGGTCCGCACCCCGGTCAGGCCGTGGGCGGCGGACGCGACCTCGGCGAGCTCGATGCGGTGGCCGCGCACCTTGACCTGGGTGTCGGCCCGGCCCAGGAACTCCAGTGTCCCGTCGGGTCGGTAGCGGGCGCGGTCGCCGGTGAAGTACATCCGCTCGCCGGTCACCGGATGGTGGCGGAAGGCGGCGGCGGTCTGTTCGGGCGCCCTGTGGTAGCCGCGGGCCAGGCCCGCACCGGTGATGACGAGGTCACCCGGCACCCAGTCCGGTGCGTCTTCGAGGGTGTGGTCGAGTACGTGGAAACCCTGGTTGGCCAGCGGGGTGCCGTACGGCACGCTGGTCCAGCCGGGCGGCGGGGTGGCGGCGGCGAGGTGGACGTTGGACCAGATCGCGGCCTCGGTGGCGCCGCCGAGCGCGGCGACGACGGCGTCCGGGGCGAACGCCCGTACCTGCGCGGGAAGGTGGAGCGGGACCCAGTCGCCGCTGAGCATCACGAGGCGCAGCGAGTCCAGGCAGCCGTGCGGGCCGCCCGCGTGCATGGCCATGTCGAGCAGGGCGGGCACCGAGTTCCAGACGGTGACGCCGTGTTCGCGTACGCAGGAGGTCCAGGCGGCCGGGTCGGGCGGGCCGCCGTCGTCGGGTGGCAGGACGATCGCGCCTCCGGCGGCGAGGGTGCCGAAGATGTCGAAGACGGAGAGATCGAAGCCGAGCGAGGAGAGTTGCAGGGTCCGGTCGCCGGGGCCGAAGCGGAAGCGGTCGAGCAGGTCGTCGATGGTGTTGCTCGCGGCCCGGTGCTCGACGGCCACGCCCTTGGGCTCACCGGTGGTGCCCGAGGTGTAGATGACGTACGCCAAGTCGGCCGGTGTGGCAGAGGATTGGGGAAGCTCCACGGAGGCGGATGTCGCACGGAGGTCGAGCGTCACGACGTCGGGCGTACGGGCGAACCCGTCCGGGTCGTCGGTGAGGGCGTGCCGGATGCCCGCGTGGTCGAGCACCTTGGCGAGCCGGCGCGGTGGGGTGGAGGGCGCCAACGGCACGTAGGCGCCGCCCGCGTACAGCACCGCGAGGACCGCGGCGATCTGTTCCCGGCTCTTCGCCGCCCGTACCGCGACCAGGTCGCCGGGGCGCATGCCGGCGGCGACGAGGCGGCCGGCGAGTGCGCGGGCCGCCGCCCGGAGACCGCCGTAACTCACCTGCTCCGCGCCGTGGATGACGGCCGTGCGCGCGGGGTGCAGGCGGCACTGCTCGTCGAACCCGTCGTGCAGGAGCCGGGCGGGAAGGTGGCGGGCCGTGGCGTTGGCGGCGCGGCGGGCGGCGGTCAGCCGGTCGGGCAGCCGGGGACGCAACGGCTCGTCCCAGTGGTCATGGGCCTCGGTCAGGTCGTCGAGCCACTGGCGGTAGGTCGCCAGGAAGGCGTCGGTGAAGCCCTCGGGGAAGACGTCCTCCACCACGTCGAGGGTGCAGCCGATACCGCCCTCGTCCTCGTAGACCTGGTGGTCGATCCAGACCTGCGGGGTGTGCAGGGCGCCGCCGAGTGCGCGCGCACCGGGCAGCGTCGCTGCCTCCTGGTCCTCCGCCGGGGCGGAGGGAAGGCCGATGCTGCTGGCGAAGACGACAGGGAGCAGGGTGGGAGCGCCGGCGTTTGTGGCCTTCAGCCGGCGCAGAACCTCGACCGCGGAGACGGCGGAGTGGCCGTACGCCTCGTGCAGCCGTTCCTGCAGGAGCCGGGTGCGGTCGCCGAAGGACGCTCCGGAGGCCGCGGGGACGGCGAGCGCGACCGTGGTGCCGTGATTGCCGATGACCTCGGCGTGGCGTGGGGTGGCCGGTCGGCGGGAGGCGAGCACGGTCAGGGTGAAGGTGTCCTGACCCGAGAACTTGGCGAGGACGGCGGCGTAGGCGGAGCACAGCACGGCGTTGACGGACAGGCCCCGGACGCGGGCGCGGTCGCGCAGGCGGTCCGAGCGCTCGGCGGACAGCGTCAGCGTGTGCCGGCGGAAGGAGGCGGAGTCGGCGGGATGTCCCCCGGCCGCGACCGGCAGGTCCGGCGGTCCCGGCAGCTCGGGCACGCGTGCGGCCCAGTACGCCTCGGCCTCCCGTCGGGCGCGGCCGGCCCGGCGCTCCTCGCGGCGGGCGAAGTCGAGGAACTCCGCCTTTGGGGGCGGGAGTCGGAGGTCGGGGTCCCGGTAGAAGCGGGCGAGGTCACGCACCAGGATGCCGACCGACGCGGCGTCGAACACGAAGAGGCGCAGGACGAGGGTGAGCCGGACCGCCCCGGCCGTCCGCACGACGCTCACGACCAGCGGCGGCCCGTCCGCGAGGGCCGGCAACGCCTCCACCGCCTCGGCGCGCAGGGCACGCCAACGGGCCTGCGCGGCAGCGGAGTCGAGGACGGCGGGCTCCGAGTCGGCCGATTCCGAACCGGTGGCACCCGGGCCCGCGGACTCGAGGAGGGCCCGATCGGTGACGTCCCGCACCATGAGCGGTATCCGCGCCGCCCCGTCCACCCGCTGCGTCCCGTCGTCCCCGACGCGCACCCGCAGCATCGGGTGCCGGGCGGCGCACGCGTCCAGGGCGCGGCGCAGCGCGGTCACGTCGAGTTCGGGCAGCTCCCAGTCGACGCAGAGCCGGGCCGGGACAGAGAGGTCGTACGCGCCCTGCTCACCGAGCCAGTACGCGTGCTGGAGGTCGGTGAGCGGGGCACCCACCGCGTCCGCACCGGCGGCCGCCGCCTCCTCCTCACCAGGGGCCCTCAGCGCCGTCACCACGCCGGCCTCCCCACTCCCGCACCCGCGTGCGGCGCCTCCTCCTCGGTGAGGTACTCCCGCAGCGCCGCGAGGAAGGCCCCGTACCGGCTGTTGCGGAGCAGCAGCCGTACCGGGACCTCCTCGTCCAGGTCCTCGGAGATCCCGCCGACGACCATCACGGCCTGCAGCGAGGTGCAGCCGACCGCGAAGAAGTCCGCGTCGGGCGTGGGTGGTTCGCCGTCGGGCGAGGCCACCCGTGTCCACCACGCCTCGGCGACCTCGTCGATGCGGTCCCGGTCAGTCATGGGCCCGCTCCGTACGCGCGTCAGGCGCCGGCTCGGTACCCGCGTCGAGGTTGACCTTCACCAGGTGCCCCGACGTCAGGAGCCCGGCGACCGGGGAGCGACGCACCGCTTCCCGCACCAGGTCCTGCCAGCCCTCGGCGCCGGTGCCGGCGGCGTCGAGCGGGGTGACCTCCAGAGTGAGCCGGTGCACCGGGACCACCGGGTCGGGGCCGATGAGGAACAGGCCCCGGATGTCGACCTGCCCGGTGGCCCGCACCCGCCAGGAGTGCGCGGGACGCCCCTGCTGCGCGGACAGCGCGACGGTCCGGCCGAGCACGCAGGAGGCGAGCGCCATCAGGAGGTACTCCTGCGGGTTGGGCCCCCAGTCGACGCCGGCCAGCTGCTTGGGCTGATCGACCCGCAGCGGGGCCGGGTCACCGTCCGCGAGGAACTGCACGCTGTACTGCCAGTCCACCGTCGCCCCGACGGTCTCGCCGGGCCGGGCGGCGGGTTCGTACGGCGCGGGGGCCGGTTCGGAGACCGGCTGCGGGTGCGCGGCGGCCGACGGGTCCGCGGATGCGCCGAGCACCAGGGTGAGGGGCTGCGGGTCGGTCAGGGTGCGGTGGTTGGGGCTCTGCTGCTCCATGCTCGCCACGACCTCGGCGATGTCGACTCCCCCGGAATCGGCGCGTACCGCAAGCTCATACACGAGGTCGGTGAGCCGGTCGGAGACCTCGTCGCGGATCCGTTCGGCGCTGATGCCGAGCCGCAGGTACTCCAGGGTGACGCCGCGCGCACTGCCGCCGCCGACGAAGGTCGTCAGTGCGCAGGCGCCGAGTGCGGTGAGCGCGAGCCGGACCGCGGTGGGTGCGTCGCCGCGGGTGGGGCCCTGCTCGTCGGCGACGGCCACCTCGTAGCGCCGGGGCGACTTGACGGTGCCGAGGACGGCGGGTTCGTTGTGCGCGCGGATGCCGCGGCCCTCGTCCCAGCGTGCGACGGCCCCGTACCGGTAGATCGCCTCCTCGGGCTGCGTCTGCACCTCGTGCACCATCTCGCTGACGCCCGCGATGTTCATGCCGTTGCGCACGGGGTCTCCTCCTCCAGGCCGTCGTGGGCCTCGTCCGGACGGTCGACGGGCTCGGCCGGCTCGTCCAGGCGGTCGAGTGCGGCGCTCAAGTCCTCGACGAGATCGGCGAGTTCCTCGATGCCGGCCGAGTAGCGGATGAGCCCGGGGCGGATGCCGACCGCGCTGCGCTGTGCCTGGGTGAGCGAGCTGTGGGAGGTGTTGAAGGGCATGCTGACCAGGGACTCCACCCCGCCGAGGCTGGTGGCCACCTGGGGCAGCCGCAGCGCCTGCAGGACCCGCAGCGCGGCCTCGTCGCCGCCCGCGACCTCGAAGCTGACGACTCCGCCGTAGCCGCCGGCGCTCTCGCGCAGGTGCGGGTACGGATAGTCGGGCAGGCTCGGGTGGTGGACCTGGATGATCCTCGGGTGCCCGGACAGGAAGCGGGCGATTCCGCTCGCGTTCTCGTGGTGGGCGCGCATCCGCAGCGGCAGGGTCTTGAGCCCGCGTTCGAGCAGGAAGCAGGAGAACGGTTCCAGGGTGCCGCCGAGCCTGAGGGCCTGCGCCCACACCCGGTCCACGAACTTGCGGGAGCCCGCGACCGCGCCGGCCGTCAGATCGCTGTGTCCGTTCAGGTACTTGGTGGCGCTGTGCAACACGAGGTGGGCGCCGAGGTCGATCGGGCGCAGGAAGGCCGGCGACAGGAAGGTGTTGTCGACGACGAGCAGGATGTCGTGCTGCCGGGCGAGCGCGGCGAGTTCGGCCAGCGGGGGCGCTTTGAGCAGCGGGTTGGTGAGCCCTTCGACGAACAGCAACTGGGTCTCGGGCCGGATGGCCGCCGCGACCGCAGCCGGGTCGGCGGCGTCGACGAACGACACCTCGCGGCCGAGTGCGTGCATGTCCTCGCGCATCAGGTTGTACGTGCCGCCGTAGACGTCGTACGCGGTGATGATGTGTCCGCCCGGGTTGGTGAGCGCGAGGACGGTGGTGGAGATGGCGGCCATCCCGGAGGAGGTGACCAGGGCGCTCTCGGCGCCTTCGAGCAGGGCGAGTTTCTCCTGGACGCTCCACTGGGAGGGGTTGCCGTACCGGGTGTAGATCGGCACGTCCCGGGTGACGCCCTCGAAGAAGGCGTCGTAGCTGTTCTCGTCGAGCAGGAACGTACTGGTCTGGAAGATCGGGGTGCCGACGGCCCCGGTGGTGGGGTCGAGATACGTCCCCCCGTGCACGGCCGTGGTGGAGCCGCCCGCGGGTGCGTCCACGGACAGTTGGTGGGGCGTCCGCGGTCCGGCGGTCCGTTCGCGGCGGAGGTCGTTCATCCAGCCGGCGTCGGCGCGGGCCCGGGGAAAGGAGCCGATGGCGGTGCCGTCCCGCTCACTCATGGAGCCACCTTCATTTCGAGACACCTGTCAATCCCGGCGGTCAGCCAGCGAGTTGGTCACGGATCTTGCGGGGCAGCTTGGCGAAGACGATGTTGTACGACTCGGAGATCCAGTCGAGGGTCTCCGCGGGCTCGATCCGGCCGTCGAAGTAGACGGTGTTGCAGTGCCGCTTGTTGGCGTAGTAGCCGGGAACCACCGAGGGGTAGGTGGCCCGCAGCACGAGCGACTCCTCGGGGTCGTAACTGAACGTCGCGTACTGCGGATCCGCGTCGTGACCGAGCATCAGGAAGATCTTTCCGCCGACGCGGTAGCAGGTGGTCTGCGGCCCGAAGACGTTGTCGTACGTCACGTGGGGCATCGCCGTGCAGTGGGCGTGCAGGACGTCGGAGGGGAGCTGGGGCGTCGCGGGGGCAAGGTCCGGCGGGGTCATGGGGTCCTTTCGCGGGCGTGGTACTCGGTGAGGTAGGAGACCCGGGACTCCGTGCTCCCGTGCGTCGCGGGCGGCACCCACTCGCCGGAGATCCGCGTGACCAGTCCGGTCAGCGGCTGCGTCACCGGGGTGTCGTCCGGGACCGAAGGGGCCCAGCGAGCAAGGATCTTCAGGGTCATCGGGTCCAGCGGCACCCACGCGCCGTCCAGGCGGATCTCCGCCCAGTGGTGCGGAGTGGAGAACGGCTCGGCCACGATCAGGCCGAACGACCGCCGCGCCTGGTAGCCGAGCCGCTTCGCGCCCGCGAGCATCAGCGTGGAGCTGCCGCCGCAGTCCGCGATGCCGGTCGTCCGCATGAAGTCGGCATCCCAGCGGATCGACTCGGCCAGGAGGTAGAACCGCAGGCGGGCGATCTCGTGGCACAACTCCGCCAGATCGTCCGGGAGTCGGGCGTCGGGGCGTGGGCGCTCGCTCTCCAGGGTGACGGCCGGGGGTTCGTCGAGCGGGCCGAGGGTGACCTCGCGGCGCTCGCCGCCCGGCAGGGCGAGCCGGTAGATGCAGGGCCCCTGGTGGCCGGGTTCCGGACAGCTGGGCACGTAGCGCAGCACGTGGTGGCCGGGTCCGCTGCGGACGCGGTTCCAGGTACGGCCCCAGGAGCGGATGGCGATGCGCCGCACGGAGGACAGGCCGAGATGGAGTGCGATGTTGTCGAGGTCGAGGCCGTCGTAGCGGCGCTCTCCGTCGTCACCGTCGCGACTGCTCAGCCCGGCGCACACCAGGCGCTCCAAGAGTTCGGGACCCACGCCATGCTTGGACCTGGCCTCCCAGGTCCCGCAGCTGTACGTGCGGTGCTCGTCGGGAATCCGGGCGACGTCGGCGAGCAGGGCGTCGATCATCGCGTCGGTCACCGCCGGCGCCCGCGCGGGTGCGGCCGTCACGAGGCGAGCACTCCGGAGATCCGCAGCGTGACGTCCAGGCCCTCCTCGCCGGACTTGCCGATGCGGACGTCGCCGCGGGCCTGACGGTAGATCTCCGTACCGCCGGTGACAGCGAGCAGACCGAGCTCGTTCTCGACGAAGCCCTGGGCCGTCACACAGCCGCCGGGCAGCTCCATCGTGACGTTGAGCTGGTAGCTGGTGTCGGACGCGAGCGTGCAGACGCCGGCGTCGCGGCCGACGACCGTGCCGTCGGCGTCCTGCAGGTCGTCGTGGAAGACGAAGTGGTCGCCCAGGGTGGTCTTGCCCTCTTCCTGGGCGAAGAGCTTGAAGCCCTTCCCGACCGACAGGAAGCGCAGCACGCGCTCCTCGGTGGAAGGCAGTGTCCCGACGGTCATGGTGCTCTCCCCGCTGCCTTTGACAGGCGCCTGTGCACTGGACTGCGTCAACATAACCGGAACGTTGACTATAGTCAATGTCGCTTCTAGGCTTCTGATGACACCAGTTGAAGGGCGGACCGTCCATGCAGCCAAGCGCCGCGAGGCTCCAGGTCGTGGGCTTCGGGCCCGCGGCCCTCGGCATCCCGATCGCCGCCGACCGCGCAGGATCCCTCGACGCTCTGATGCGGGACGGCTGCGTGTTCCTCGACCGCCGCGGCCGGAACGAGTGGCGCAGTCTCGACTACGACATCTGCTCCAACTCCGCGGCCGGGGACTTCCTCGCCGGACTCGCCCCGGACGGCCGCCTTCGCGCGGCCCTGCGCTCCCCCGAGGGCCGGGCCCTGCAGGTCGACCCCGACCAGCCGGTGGCGCTCCGACTCGCCGCCCGCTTCCTGGCCCGTACGGCACGCGAAGTCGCCGACTACACCGTTCGGTTCGACCGCGCCCACACCCTGTTCGGCACCGCCGTCGACCACCTCCGGCACGATGCAGACGGGTTGTTCCACAGTTGCGATACGCGGGGACGCACCCTCGCCCTGTCCCGGTCCGCGGTCATCGCGGTGGGTGCACGACCACGGGCCGGTGACGACGGCGGCCCCTGGTTCACGACCTCGGAGGCCGTGCTGCGGCGCGAGCGCGACGCCCAGTGCGCGAGGGCCGTCGGCGCGGGCACACCGATCCGGGTACTCGGCGGCTCGCACAGCGCCTTCTCCACGGTCGGGCTGCTGCTGCGCGAGTGGGGGGACGGGCTGCGGCCGGGGCAGATCCGGGTCGAGGCCCGCAGCGAGATCCTGGTCTACCGGCCGGGCCGGCGGGCGGCGTCCGCCGGCGGTCCGAGCGGCGCGGGTGTCGCCACGGTCGATCCCGAGACCGAGCCGCTCCACCGGTTCTCCGGGCTGCGCGGCGAGTCCAAGACCGTCTACCGTGCGGTGGTACACGGCACGGAACCGCGGGTGCGCCTGCTGCGCCACAGCGAGGAGGCCGACCCCGCCACTCCCCCGCTGACCATCGCCGCCACCGGCTACCGCGCCCGCAGGCTGCCGGTCCTTGACGCCTCCGGCCGACCCCTGTTCCCGCCCGGCGAAGCCGCGGTGGACGCGAACGGACGCGTGCTCGACGGCGGAGGCCGCCCGATACCCGGTTTGTTCGGGATCGGCCTCGGCCACTGCTCGCCGCTCTCCCCGACGAGCGGCGACGGCGGCTACCCGATGGCCGCCGTGAACGTCTTCCACGGGCGAACGGCAAGCCGGATCGTCGCCCAGCTGTAGATTACGGAGCGTCGAATTTTGCGCACTGACAAAGGAGTTGTGGTGACGGAGCGTTCCGTGCGGTGCAGTTATGTCCGGCTCATGGTCGACGACTACGAGGCGTGCTTCCTCTTCTACCGGGACGTGTGCGGGTTCTCCGTCCTGTACGGCGACGAACAGAGCCGGTACGCGGAGCTGGACATGGGCACGGGAACCCATCTGGCGCTCAACAAGCGCGAGGTGATGGCCCAGGCGTTCGGCACCCTGCACGCGGACGCGAAGCTCCCCGGGCAGGACCGCTTCGCCCTGATCCTGGAGACCGACGACGTCGACGGCACCGCGGCGCGGCTCCGGGACGCGGGCGCCACCGTGGTCAAGGAAACCCAGGACTGGCCCGCCTGGGGCATCCGGGCGGCACACTTCCGGGACCCCGACGGCTATCTGGTGGAGGTCAACTCGCCGCTTCCCGAGGCGGGTTGACCCCACCCGAATGGGCCGGGCGGGTACGTGGCCAGGCTCACCGCTACGTGGCCGCGCTCACCGCGCGGTCAACGGCCGGTCCTGCACGTACGGCAGTCCGAGACGCAACGCCGTCTCCGCCTTGGTCAGTTCGGCGCCGAGATAGCCGGCGTGGCTGAGCTCGCCGGGCCCGAGGAGCTCGTGTCCGATCGCACCGAGCAGCAGGGCCTCCGCGCTGTGGCCGGTCAGTTCGCGGCACTGAGTGAAGTCCGCTCCGTAGTACCGAAGCACGATGCGACGCCGGGCAGTGTCCAGGGTGACCACGAAGTAGCCGGTGCCGGACGTGCTCAGAAGCCGGCGGCGCCCGCCCGCGGCCAGGCGCACCACGCGCGGCCCACTGCCGGCCAGCTCCGCCGCCAGGGCCACGGGTTCCTGCCCGGCCGGCGCTTCCGTGGCGGGCTGGGCGTCGAGTACGGCCCGCAGCCGCGTCTCGTCGGTGCAGCCGCGCACGTCGACCAGGGATACCCGGCGGCGGAACTCCGCGACCACGGCGGGCCGCAGGGTCCGCAGGTACGGCTCGTGGCCGAGCGCGCCGACGATGCGCCCATGCGCGTCCAGGCCGTGCGCGGCGAGGGCGAACAGGCTCTGGCCCGGCCGGAACAGCATGGAGTCCGGTCCGGCGACGACCAGCCGGTGCACCCCGTCGCGGGCCACCACGGCCCGCACCAGTTCCTCGATGCCGACGTTGGCCGTGGCGAGCGGGCCGGCCGCGGCCACCCTCGGGTGCCCGGCGATCCGGCTCGCGAGGCGCCGGTCGCCCAGCGTGCACACGGCGAGATCGGGGGCCGGAACGGCAGCGTCGGGCTCGGGGTCGGGCGCGGCCTCGGCCGGCGCGGCGGTCCGGTTCACCATGTGGGCGCACCGCCGTTGTAGCTGCGCGGGGCACCGCCCGGCTGCGGCAACGGCAGGGTGGAGCTGATCTCGGCGACGTCGAGGCCGAGGCGGTGGAAGCGCATCCCGGTGCGGAGCTGGCGGCTGCGGATCTCGTCGATGGCCCGGCGGAACCGGTCCTCGACCTCGGCGACTTGGCGCCGCTGGGTGGCCGCGTCGAGCCGGCCGGACAGGACGCCCTCCAGGTTGTTCATGAAGAACGCGTAGTTGGCGCGTCCCATCTCCTGTCGCAGGGTGTGCAGGAAGTCCTTGAAGCCGTCGAGTTCGGCCATCGCCTCCGGTACGTGGTGGAATCGCCGGTAGAGCCGGGAGACGAAGGTCTGCACCACCACGTTGAAGGTCTCGAACTCGAAGACCGCCGACTGGTCGGTGAGCACGCCGCGCTGGTGGTAGTCGTCGTTGTTGTACAGCGAGGCGTAGTGCACCGCGAGCTTCTGCACCCGCTCGTCCTTGAAGCGGTAGTCGTACGGGTCGAGCGACTTGCGGTAGTTGTCGCCGAGCAGTCCGTCGGCCGCCATCTTGGTCTCGATGGTGGTGCCCGGGTAGACCTCGAGCCGTTCGGTGAGCCGCCGCAGGTTGTGACCGGCGTGCGCGCGCAGGAACTTGGCGTTCTCCACGAGGGATTCCACCGTGGCGTACGGATGGAAGGGGATGAAACCCATGGCGAGGTAGATGCCGTGCTCGCGCAGCATCCGGATGACGGTGACGTTGTTCTCGACGGTGGCCCGCTTGTCCCACAGGAGCAGTTCCTCGGGGACACCGGACTCGATGCCCACATTGACCTTCTCCAGGCCGCTGCGCACCATCAGGTCGAGCAGGTCGTGGTCCTCGGGGGTGTCGTCCCAGTTCTCCGCCCGCATGCAGACGTTGTAGTAGATGTCCAGGCCGCGGTCGAGGAATCCCTGGGCGATGGCCCGGACCCGCTTCTTGCCGACCCGGCCGCCGTCCGGGTCCTCGAAGGTGGAGTCGACGAAGTCGAGGGTACGGAAGTGGTGTTCCCTGACAAGGTGTTCGACCTCGTCGACCACCGATTCCGCGCTGCGTCCGCGCCACGCCTTGCCGGCCTGGACCCGGTTGCCCAGGTTGGGCGCGGAGCAGAAGGTGCAGCGGGCCACGCAGCCGCGGCTGGTGCTGACGCGGACGTACTCCAGTTTGTTGCCGTGCGCCTTGAGTTGGTCGCGGGCAGGGTACGGCAGGACGTCGAGGTCGTGCACGAGGGGGCGCGGCGGGTTCTGGCGCAGTTCCCCGTCGGGCGTGCGGTAGGCGATGCCGGGGCAGTCGTCGAGGCTCTCGCCGAGGGCGAGGCGCTGCACCAGGTCCAGGATGAGCGGTTCGCCCTCGCCGACGGCGACCAGGTCGGCGTACGGATTGCCCCGCAGGACGTCCTTGCCGGTGAACGTGCCGGCCGGGCCGCCGCAGGCGATGACGACCTCCGGTAGCTGGCGGCGCAGTGCCTCGGAGAACTCCAGGCAGCTGGGCACGTTCAAGCTCATGAGGGTGAAGCAGACGAGGTCCGGGCCGAACGCGAGGATCTCCCGTACGGCCTCGTGGTGACTGCCGTGCTCGACCTCGCGGATCTCGCAGGTGAAGCCGACCTGGCGCAGGACGGCGGCCATGTAGGCGACGCCCAGGTGCTCGGGCGACATCACGAGGTCGCCGTCGAGGAGGATCACAAAGCTGACCCGGAAGGCAGCCGGGTCGGTGATCCGCTCGTCGAGCGCGATGGTGAAGTCCCCGGGTTTGGCCCGGCGCACGGGTTCGAGCGGCAGCGAGACGGGTGGCGCGGTGGCTGCCGGTCCGGGTGGCGCGGTGGCGGGTGAGGCCGCGGCGTCCGTGGTCATCCTGTGCTCCTCTCGGTGCCGGCGCCCACGGGCGCCGACGTGTCCACACCGCGCAGGTCCCGGCCCTCCATCGAGGGCGGGGCCGCGATGCCCAGGCCGGCGAGCACGGTCGGCATCACGTCCCGCATGTCGACACCGCCCGTGCCCCGGTCCCCTCGGCTCCAGAAGGTGGCGTCGTCCCGCGTGTGGGTGCCGGTGAAGGGCCCTGGGAGCACCAATGCGTCGGTGGACCAGGCGCCGCGGATCTGTACGCCGGGCGCGGGCATCGCCACCAGGTCGGGGGCCCGGTCGGCGACCGGTCCCGCGTACAGCTCCGCGCCGTACAGCACGTCGGCGACCAGCGGCCGGCCGGGGCCGCCCTCGGTGACCGTGCCGTCGTCTGCCCGGCGCAGGGCGAGGAGCCTGCGGCCGATCTCCTCGGCGGTGCCGGCGGCGAGGTCGCGGCCCCGGGGGAACCGGCCCCGGTGGTTGAGGTGGATGCGGCCCGGGTCGAGCGCGAACGCGGTGGTACGCGAGTCGATCCCGGTCAGGGACTCGGCGTCGGCGGGCAGTGCCAGGTAACCGGCCTGCCGGAGCCAGGCGTTGAGGTAGAACTGCGTGTCCGCGGGACCGAATCCGTGGTCGCTGACAAGGGTGAGCGCACCGTCGTCACCGGCGCGGGGCACGAGCGCGGCGACGGCCTCGTCGACCTCGCGGTAGAAGTCCATGATCCGCCCGTGCAGCGGGGCCTCGGAGTCGGTCACATGCCGCCAGAGGAAGTGGTGGACCCGGTCGGTCTCGGTGAACACGCAGAGCGCGAGCGTCCAGGGCTCCTCCGCCAGGAGCCGCAGGTATGCCGTGCGCCTGGTGCGGAGCGCTTCGAGCGCCCGGTCGAGGAATCCGTCCGGGTCGTTCGCCGCGTCACCGACCTCGACGTCGAGGTGGTAGCCGACTTCGCGCAGGGTGTCGCGCAGCCTCGGCGGTGAGACGGCGCGGTCGAAGTCGGGGGCCACGAAGCCGGAGACCAGGGCACCGTGCACGGGCGGGGCGGGGTAGGTGCCGGGCACGTTGAGCACCAGGGCCGGGACGCCCGCGGCGGCGGTGGCCTGCCACACCGGGGTGGCCACCAGGTCGTTGACGTTGGGGAAGTACGTGCCGTAGCCGCCCGGTTCGGTGTCGATGAACCCGTAGATGCCGTGCTGTCCCGGGTCCGCGCCGGTCAGGAAGCTCGCCCAGGAGGTGGAGCTGATCTCGGGGACAGGGGCCCGCAGCGGACGCAGGGTGCCCTGGGGCAGCAGGGCCCGCATGTGGGGCATCACGCCGTCGTCGGCGAGCTTCTGCAGCAGCCAGTACGGCACGCCGTCCAGGCCGATCACCAGGGAGCGCGGGTGGCGGTCGGTGCTCATATCGCGTCCTCCACCCGGTCCACGACGCCCAGGGCCAGGGCCCGGCCGTCCTCGTCGCAAAGCATGAAGCGGCCGAGCTGGACGCAGTCGCGTACCCGGTCGGCGGGGGCGGCGGCATCGAGGCGCAGCCGCAGGTCGGCGAACTCGGTGAAGCGAACCGGGCCTTCCTCGGTGACGGGGGCGAGGGTGGAGCTGTCCCAGCGGCTCTCGATCCGCTCGACCCGGGCGGGCGCGGAGGCCGCCGCGTACCGGACGACGCAGCGGTCGCCCTCGGCGATAGGGGTGGTGTCGCTGGTGGACAGGATGCGGATGTGCCAGCTGCGTCCGCAGGTCAACGGCTGGTCCGGTGGCGCGAGCACGGTTCCCGGGGCGGGTTCGGTGCCGTCGAAGAGCAGGCCCACGCTGTCGCCCGCCTGGGCCTGCTCCAGGGCGCTCTCGCCGAACCGCTCGATGGAGCGGACGACGCAGCGCGCGCCGGCGGCGTCGGCGAGCACCTGCCCGGGACGCAGGGTGCCGCTCTCGACCCGGCCCGCGATACGACGCCGCCCGGGCGCGCCGACGACGGTCTGCACGGCGAACCGCAGCAGCGCGGAGCGGGCCCGCTCCTGGCCGAGGCCGTGCAGGGTGTCGAGCAGCGCTCGGCCGGTGTACCAGGGGAGTTCGTCGGGGGCGGGGGCGGTGATGTTGTGCCCGGCGACGGCGCTGACCGGGACGGTGGCGGCCAGGCGCAGACCGCAGGCGTCGGCGAGTGCGGCCATCTCGTCCGAGACGCGGCGGAACTCGCCCTCCGCGTAGCCGACCAGGTCCATCTTGGTGACCGCGCACACCACGGTGGTGACACCGAGCAGTTCGAGGACGCGCAGGTGGCGTCGAGTCTGGTCGGTGGTGCGGGCGAGGCAGTCGACCACGACGACGCCGAGTTCGGCGCGGGAGGCGCCGGTGGCCATGTTCTTGAGCAGCGCGAGGTGTCCGGGCACGTCGATGAGGACGTAGCGGCGGACCTCGGTCTCCAGGACGGCCTGGGCGGTGTCGAGGGTGAACAGGTTGGTGCGCTCCTCGCTC
The DNA here is from genome assembly GCF_040302345.1 of Streptomyces sp. NPDC126510. Lineage (NCBI taxonomy): Bacteria > Bacillati > Actinomycetota > Actinomycetes > Kitasatosporales > Streptomycetaceae > Streptomyces > Streptomyces sp. NPDC126510. The sequence goes on from NZ_JBEORR010000021.1 coordinate 41,797, forward strand.
AGACCGTCGAGCAGGAACGCCAGGCCGCCGTCCTCGATGCGGGTGCCGAGCCGGTCGGCCGAGATCGCCTCGGTGTCGTGCAGCACCCTGCCGAGGAGGGTGGACTTGCCGTGGTCGACCTCGCCGACGAAGGCCACGTGCAGGGTGTCGGCGGGGTCCGTGCCGGGTCCGGTGGGCGGCTCGAGGGTGCGTGGGGTGGGCAGGGTTGTCATGAGGGCTCGATTCCGGTCGGTACGGACGGGTGCGGCGAGAAGGACGCCTCGGGGTCGGACCCGGGCTCGGCTCAGGGCGTGTCCGGCGGAGGGTCACATGTAGCCGAGGGCCCGCAGCTTCTGCATGGCGGCGGCGTCCTCCTTGTCCTGCGCACGCCCGGCCCGTTCGCCGTCGCGGGCGTGCCGGACCTCGAGGACGACGTCGACCACGGTGCCCGCGGTGCTGCTCACCGGGGTGCAGCAGCAGGCACAGCCGATCGACCGGTAGCGCTTCTCGTCCTGAGCGAAGTAGAGCTCGGGGACGGGGATGTTCTCGGTCTGGACGTACTCCCAGATGTCGATCTCGCGCCAGCGCAGCATCGGGTGGACCCGGATGTGGCCGTCGTCGGCCACGGCCGTCTCGTGCAGGTCCCAGAACTCGGGCGGCTGGTCCTGGTAGTCCCAGGAGAACGACGCGTCGCGCGGGCTGAAGATCCGCTCCTTGGCCCGTACGCCGTGCTCGTCGCCGCGGATGCCGGCGATGACGGCGTCGTAACCGCCCGCGGCGATGGCCTGCTTGAGGGCGTCGGTCTTGAGCGCGGTGCAGCAGTCCAGCTTGCTGCCCCGCGTCGGACCCATGCCCGCGGCGAGCGCGGCCTCGTTGCGGTGGATGCGCAGGTCGAGTCCCCACTTCTTGGTCATCCGGTCGCGGAACTCGTACATCTCGGGGAACTTGTACGAGGTGTCGATGTGCAGCACCGGGAAGGGCACCTCGCCGAAGAACGCCTTGCGGATCGCCCAGAGCAAACTGGTGGAGTCCTTGCCCATCGACCAGAGCAGGGCGGGGCGTTCGAAGCGCTGGTGCACCTCGCGCAGGATGTGCACGGTCTCGTTCTCGAGTTCACGCAATGCCTGGTGCACCGGCGGTTCCTTCCAGTGAGGTGTCGTACGGCGGCGGGCCGTCCGGTCGGACGGGAGTGATCGGGCTTCCGTCGGCGGGGTGCAGGCCCACCACCAGCGGGTGGCAGCCGCGGAACCGGCCGGGGAACCGGTGGTTGGGGTGCGTGAGGCCGACGGCCGCGAACAGCTCGGGGGCGCCGGGGCCCGCGAGAAGGGTGCCGGTGTCCCTGCCGTCTGCGTCCCCGTCCCCGTTCGTCGGGAGCCGGAGGTCGTTGTTGAGGAGCAGCCGGACGTCGCGGACGATCCAGTCGAAGCGTTCGCCCGTACGGTCGGTGAACTCCAGGCGCAGGAACGTCCGCCCGCCGGTGGACCGTTGACGGCGGTAGCGCAGCGGCCGGACCGCCACGAGGCCGGCGCTCCGCCCGTACGCGAAGGCCGTCGCCACGTCCGGGTCGGCCACGGCGGCGAGCAGCGCAGCCCGTTCGTCGGGCCCGGCGAGGGGTCCGGCCCGCCGGGGTGTGCCCCGTACCGCGCGGTCCTCGGGCCGGGCGTCACCGCCGGTGGCCGGGCCCAGGTCGAGCCGTACGGGACGGTGCATCGTATAGACGGGGTCGGCGCCGGTGACCTCTGCCGCGTTGACCGGTTCGGGCCGCAGCCACCGTCCCTGGGCGGTGACCCCGGCGACGCAGGCCCCGCCCTCGGTGTCGAGCGTGACCGCGAGCGGCACCAACTCGGTGGCGGACTCCCCCGTGGCCGTGCTCATCCGCCGGCCCCGAGCGGGCTGCCGGTCAGGTCCGCAAGCGGTGCGCGGCCGAGCATCCGCAGGACTGTCGGTGCCACGTCGAGCGGCTGCCCGGTAGCGCCCGTGCCGGTGCCGAAGGACCTGCCGATTCCACCCCAGTACGACTCACGGCGGTGCCAGCCGCTCTGCAGGGTGCGGTGCACCTGCGCGGACCAGTGGGTGTCGCCGAGCGGCAGATAGCGCCAGTCGTGCGGCACGAGGATGAGGTCGGGCGCCCGGTCCGCGGCCGGGCCGCTGTGCACGTCCTCGGCCCGCAGCACATCGGCGAACAGGGGCAGTCCGGTGTACGGGTTGCGGTGCGCGAGCAGCGCCGTGCGCACCCGCCGCTCCGTCTCCGCGCGGCGGTGCGGCTGTACCGTGCCGTGCTTGTAGCGCCCGGCGGTGTTGAGGTTGACGCCCTGAGTGCCCTGGACCGCCTCGAACGCCTCGGTGGCGGCCCAGTCGGGTCGGCCGTCGGCGCCCTTGGTGAGCAGTCCGGCCACCTCCAGTACGTCGTTGACGGAGACGTACGCGCGCAGCGGGCCGAAGCCGATCTCGGAGAACGCCAGGAGCTCGGTGGTCGCGTCGGTCCGGTCGAGGAATTCTCCGAGCACCTCGTCGACCTGCTGGTACGCCTTCCGTACGGCCTGGTCGTCGGCGGCCACCGGGCTGCCCGGCTCCAGTTCCTGCCAGTAGACGTGCGAGAGCCGGTCGATGGCGGTGAGGTTGAGCACGAGCAGCTCGGGCGGCTCGCCCTGGCCGCCGTCGAACAGGTGCAGCGCGGCGTCGGCGCGCGCCCGGTCGGCGCCGAGCACCTTGCGGGTGAACTCCGCCCGGTCCTGGCCGGTGAACCATATGTTCACGTCGTGGGCGGGGTGGATGCCCGCCCTGCCGAGGCGCACGGGGAGGTCCCGGGGGTGGCAGGCGTGCAGGGTGCGGCGCATCGGGTACGCGATGCAGCTGCCGTTGAGCGGCTCCACGGGGTGGGTACCGAAGACGTTGACGACCGCGGTCGTCAGGTCGGCGAGCTCCGGGCGCTGCCACAGCAGCGGGCGGCGCGGTGCGGAACTGTCGAGCACGGCCGGTTCGTAGTCGGGGCTGTGCGCGTCCCAGTACGAGAAGACGCCGTGCTCGGCAGGGCTGTGTCCGGTGAACGCGCTGATCAGGCCCGGGGGTTCGTAGGGCACGAGCTCCGAGCGCATTGTGCCCCAGGCGCCCTCGGACCGCAGCCTGCCGAACGCGGGCAGGCCGTCGGGCCCCCAGCGGTCCAGGAGTTCGGGTGCCGCCCCCTCGGTGACGAGGACGACCGCGCGCCGGCGGTTCATCAGAGGGTCCCGGCGATCGGTACGGCGTCGGTGTGCGCCGCGGTGTCGGTGGTCGCTCCGGTGCCGGTGCGGGCCAGGCGCTCCTCGACGTAGTCGCCGAGGACGTTCAGCGAGTCGACCAGGAGCACGCTGAGGTCCTCGTCGTCGATCTGGATGCCGAACTCGTTCTCGACCCAGATGAGCAGTTCCAGACCGGCCACCGAGTCGATGTCGAGTGTCTCGCGCAGGCCCTCGTCCGGCACGGAGGCGGGGTCGCGGTCCAGGCGCAGCGCCTCGACGACCACCTTGCGCAGTCGGTCCTTGGTCTCGGCTGTCGCGGTCATGTCGGATTCCTCTCAGAGATAGCCCATGGCGCTGAGCGTCCGGGCCGTCAGGTCGTCCTCACGCAGGCTGCGTGCGGTGTCCTTGGGGTGCGGTGCGGGCGCGCCCGGGTCGGGCAGGAAGGGCAGCGGTCCGGCGCCCGCGTCGAGTACGTCGGGCACCGGCCGGCCGTGCACGGCGGCCGGCTGGCGCAGCCCGAGGTCGTACAGGAGCGTGGGGGCGAGGTCGCAGAGTGCGACGGGTTCCGTGCGGCGGCCGGCCGGGACGCGGGGCGAGCGGTAGGCCCACAGGCCCGCGTACCGGTGCATCCCGGTCTGTTCGCTTGGGCGCCAGATCCCGCCGGCCACGCCCGGGTCGGCGAGCACCCCTTCGTCGGCGGGCACGAGCAGCAGGTCGGGGGCCATGTGGGACATCGCCCCCGGGTAGGCCTCGTCGCGCGGCAGGGCGGCGGCGAACACCGGACGCCCGGTGTCGGGCGCCTTCAGGGACAGGAACAGGTCGCTCAACTCGGCGCTCAGGGCGGCCACTTCGTCTCTCCGTACGATGCCCTGGTGCTGGCGTCCGGCGAGGTTGACGTTGACGCCGTAGCAGCCGGGGGTGGGCATGTAGGCGCGGGTGCTCGTGAAGTCGACGCCGCGGCCCTCGCCCTCGAACCAGCCCGCGCGGCCGCCCGCGCCGGGGCGGGTGACGAGCAGGCCGGCCTCTTCCAGGAGCGCGTTGACGCCGAGGTTGAGGCGGCCCTGGCCAAGGCCGTGGTCGGAGACGAGCATGACCGGGGTGTCGTCGTCGACGGTGGCGAGGATGTCGCCGATCACGGCGTCGACTGCTTGGTGGATCAGCTCCACCGCCCGTCCCCACTCGGCCTGTTCGGGGACGGTGTGGCCGGGGTGGCAGGCGTCGGCGAAGTGCCAGTAGTGGTGGCAGACGCGGTCGATCTCGGTGATCACCGCCATTACGACGTCGGTCTCGTGGTGCTCCATCAGGTGGGCGACGGAGCGGCCCCGGGCCGCGACGTTGGCAAGGGCCTTGTCCAGGTAGCCGTGGTCGCCCTGGAACATCGCCATGATGTCGGGCGTGAACGGCGCGCCCGCCCGGGACAGTTCGCCGAGCAGGGTGGGCGGATCGCTGAACCGCAGGGTTCGCTCCAGCGGCCAGGTCACCTGGTAGCCGGGCAGCTCGCGCGGCGGATGGGACATCGGCACGTTGATGATCCCGGCGCTCCAGCCCTGCGCGGCCAGCCACTCCCAGATCGTGCTGCAGCCGAAGTCCCCGGTACCGGTCAGGCGGTCGCCGTAGTCGGCCTCCTGAGTGCCGAAGAACTGGTAGACGCCGTGCCCGCCGGGGCGCCGGGCGGTGACGAAGGTGCTCCAGCCCGGCGCCGTGTGAGCGGGCCAGGTCGTGGTGGTGGGGCCATACGTGCTCTGCTCGAGCAGTGCGGCCAGGTGGGGCAGCAGGCCACGGGCGATGAAGGGCTCCATCATCGCCAGGCTTCCGCCGTCGATCCCCAGGATCAGTGCCTTGGGGCGTGCGGTCACGATGCCTCCTCCGGTCGGAGACCGCCTCGCTGCGCGGGCGGCTGCTCTCGGGCCGAGACTAGACAGGCGACTTAACTAGAGTCAATATGAGTCAGCATTCGACAACTATAGTTAGATCGCCGTCGCCGAGCCGCCGGTGATCGGAACCCTGTCGGTGAACGGAGCACTCATGACACCGCCGAACTCCCCGCCGGACATGGCGCATCGCCTGCCGGACACGCCACCGAGCGCCGTCGTTTTTGACCTGGACGGGGTGCTCCTCGACACCACCGAGAACATGCGGCACGCGTTCGCCGCAGTCTGGGCAGCGGCGGGCCGGCCCCGGGCGGCTCCCTTCGAGACCTTCCTGACCCACATGGGCGCCCCGCTCCACGTGATCCTGGAGAAGTTCTCGCTGCCCGCCGAGTACGCGCCGGTGTACGCCGCCGCGAGCTCCGCGCGCCTCGATCTGGTCCACCCCTACCCCGGCGTCACCGAGGTGCTGCGCGCACTGCGCGGCGCGGGCGTCCCGGTCGGCGTCGCCACCGGCAAGTCCCACCAGCGGGCCGTCGAGGCACTGCGCTCCGGCGGTCTCTTCGAGCTGCTCGACGTCGTGGTCGGCAGCGACCAGGTGTCGGTGCCCAAGCCGGACGCCGAGATCCTGCACACCGCCCTGTCCCTGCTGCCGGGTCCGGCCGCCGCCTCCGCCGTCTTCGTCGGTGACAGCGTCCTCGACCTGCGGTGCGGGCGAGCCGCCGGCGTCCCGACGATCGCGGCGGGCTGGGGCCAGAGCTCCCGCCGGACGCTGCTCGCTGAGGCCCCGGACGCCTACGCCGGAGCTCCGCTCGACCTGCCCGGGCTCTTCGCGGTGCCGCTGCCCGAGGCCGACCGCCGGGAGGTCCCCGTTGGCTGACCGACGCCCGGGCCGCCTGGCGGGACCCGGTGAGATCCTGCTGCTCAACGGCCCCAACCTGGGGCAACTGGGCACCCGCAGGCCCGAGATGTACGGCACCACCACGCTCGCCGAGATCGAGGAAGACGTGGCGAAGGCGGCGGCCGAGGCCGGCTACACCGTGCGCTGCCTGCAGGACGAGAGCGAGGCGGCGCTCGTCCGGGCGGTTCACGAGGCGCAGGACTGCGTGGGCGCGATCGTCAATCCGGGCGCTCTGATGATCGCCGGGTGGAGCCTGCGGGACGCCCTGGAGACCTTCCCCGGCCCTTGGATGGAGGTGCACCTCAGCAACGTGTTCGCCCGAGAGCCCTTCCGGCACAACTCGGTGATCTCCCCGCTCGCCTCGGGGGTGTTGTGCGGCCTCGGGGCGTACGGCTACCGGCTCGCGGCGCTGGCGCTCGTGCACCGCCTCACCCTCGACGCCGCGTGCGGCACCGGCCCCGGCGCAGCGTGAGACGCCTGGTCCTCGCGCCGCATCCGGACGACGCGGTCTGGTCCTGCGGCGGGATGCTCCGGCAGTGGTGCCGGGAGGGCGACCTGACGGTGGTGACCGTCTTCGACGGGGACGGACCCGACGTGCACCGGCCCGGGTCCGGGCCCGCCGTGCGCCGGGCCGAGGACGCCGCCGCCCTGGCGCGCTGGCCGCTGCGCGTCCTCGGCCTCGGTCTGCCGGAGGCGACGCTGCGGTACGACGGCGCGGGGCGGGCCCTCTACGCCGGCCCGCTCGCCCTGCGCCGCGCCCCGCACCCCGCCGACGCCGAACTCACCACGAGGCTCGCCGAGTTGCTGCGGCCGCTGATCGCGTACCAGGACGAGCTGCTCCTGCCACTCGCCGTCCGCACACACGCGGACCACCTCCTGGTACGCGAGGCCGCCGAACTCGCCCTGGCACCGGGGCCGGGCGCGGTCCGGCCCCGGGTGCGCTACTACCGGGAGTTCCCGTACGCACCGCCGCCACCAGCCGGCGGGTACCGGGAGCACGCCGAGCCGGCCGACTTCACCGACTGGCTCCGCGGCTCCCTCGTGTACGAGTCGCAGGTGCGCGGCATGTTCGGGGACGCACCGCCCTTCGCCCGCGCCCTTGCCCGGCGTACGGGCGCGCCTCGCCGCTGTGTGTGGACCTACTGGGTGCAGGCCGTGACATAGGCCGCGATCCCGCCGCCCTCGCCGAGAAGCCTCGGCAACTCCCGTACCGCGCGCAGATCGTGCAGCGCGCCGAAGCGCTTCAGGTTCGCGTCGTGCTGCTCCCAGCGGTCCGGCCGAGCGTGCGTGAGGTGCACCCCGGCCGCCGGGGCGGGAACGACCGCCCGCGCCCCGGCCTCGTACAGCCGCACCCCCAGCTCCAGGTCCTCGCAGCCCCAGCCGAGTCCGAAACCCTCGTCGAAGCCGCCGGCCTCCTCGAAGAGCCGCCGGGGCAGCGAGGTGTTGGCGCCCACGCAGGCCGCCCAGGGCGCGACGGGCGGCACCCGCCCCTCGTCCATGGCGCAGATCAGCGATTCCAGCGTGTTGCGCACGAGCCGCCCCTCGGAGCCGGCGACGACCCGGGCGGCCGCTGCCGCCAGTTCGGCCTCTCCGGCGTCCGCGTACCGGTCGAGCCAGCGGCGCGCCCCGGGGAATTCACGCAGCAGTCCGTGCACCAACGCCCTTTTCCCCGAGGCTTCTTGATGTGCCCTCAGGTGGCCCGGGGCGGTGAGGATGTCGTCGTCGAGGAAGAGCAGGCTCGCGCCACGGGCGACCCGGGCGCCGGTGTTGCGGGCGGCGGCCCGCCCGAGTCGGGGGCCGTCCACCACTTGGGGCGCCGGCACCCGGCCGTCCACCGCCAGGCGGTGCAGCAGCTCCCGGGTTCCGTCGGTGCAGCCGTCGTCCACGACCACGACCTCGTATCCGTCCGGCCGGCCCTGAGCGGCCAGGGCCGTGAGGGTCGCGCGGAGCGAGGCCGCCTTGTCCCGGGTGGGGATCACCACGCTCAGCAGGGGTGCGGTCAGCATGGGACGGCTCCTGCCGCCCGGGCCGGCACCTCGGGCACGAGGGGCCGGCCGGCGACCCGGTAGGCGTCCTCCAGGAGGGCCAACACCGCGGCGGACGACTGGAGTTCGGCACGCCAGGGCAGATTGCGCCGGAGCATGGAGAGGGTGGAGTCGAGCTGGGCGTCGTACTCCTTGCCCGGCACCGTCTCAACGGGCCACTGTCTGCTGCGATCGCCGCGCCGCACCCGCAGGACGGGGTGGGTGACACGGTTCGGGCTGAAGCCGAACGTGGTCACCAGCTCCAGGTGGCACTCCTCGCCGTCGGCGCCGGTGCCGCGTACCGCGACGCGCGTGGTGTCGACGTCCACGTCGGCCGCCCATGCCGCGCGCAGCGTCAGGGAGGAGCCGTCACGGTAGTGCGCCAGGAGACGGCCGTCGGGCTCCACGTCGAAGACCGCGCCGTCCGGGGACGCGTCCGGTCCGTCGAGCGCGTCCGTGGCAGGTCCGTCGCCGCGCCAACGTGCGCCGCTCTGCGCCGAGTCCGCTGTCGGGAAGGCCAGTTCGGCAGTGAGCGAGGTGCGCCGGGGATCCGGCAGCAGGCCGTGGGTGACCTCGGCCAGATGCCAGCCGAGATCGATTAGCGCTCCCCCGCCGGCCTGGTCTCGCCGGGTGAACCAGGAACCGGGCCGGGGCACACCCGAGGTCCGCAGCCATTCGGCGTGCACCTGCACGGGCCCCACGCACCACTGGCGTACGAGCGAGCGGAGCCGGTCCACGTCGAGGCGGCGGGCCGAGGGACGGCTGATCTGGAAGGGGGTGCCGGTGGCCCACGAGCGGGCGTTCAGCCGTCCCAGCTCGTCCGTGGACAGGCACAGCGGCTTCTCGATCAGGGCCGCGACCCCCGCGTCCAGAAAGGTGCCGGCGGTCTGCTCGTGCAGGTGGTTGGGCGTGCCCACCACCACCAGGTCCAGGTCGTGCGCCAGCAGGTCCTCGAGCCGGTCCGCGACCGACCCCGGCGCCAGGCCGTGGTCACCGACCGCGGCACGTCCTCGGGTGGCGAGCACCGGATCGTACACCCCGACCACCTCGAAGTGCCGGTGCGCGCGCAGCCGCGGCAGCCAGACCTGGGCGTTGATCCACCCGAAGCCGACCAGAGCGGTCCTGAACGGGCGCCCGGTCACGGCCGGCCGACCTCGTCGACGGCGGACGCGATCACCTCGGCGACCCTGCGGACGGTGTCGGGGTCGGCGAGCATGATCTTGTGGTGCAGCCACAGGCCGCGGGCGCCGATCAGTTCCGCCTCCGGGCAGCGGGCGGCGAGTGCGTCGACGGTGACGTCCTCGGTGGGGCCGGCCCAGAAGCCGTCGGTGCGGTAGACCGGCGGGAAGTTGACGCAGGCGGGCACGTTGCGCTCCTTGAGCAGCTCGACAAGCCGGTCGCGGGCGCCCGGGCCGAAGCGGTCGCCGTCGAGCGTGAGCAGGTACATGTAGTGCGCGTTGACGGTGATCTGCGGGTCGCTCGTCTGGACGCGCAGCCCCTCGACCGGGGCGAGGAGTTCGTCGAGCTGCGCGGCACGGGCCTCGCGGGTCCGGGTCTGTGCGGCGAGGCGGGTCAGCTGGGTGCGCAGGACGGCTCCGGAGAACTCGTTCATCCGCGCGTTCATGCCGCCGGTGACGTGCTGGTAAGTGGTGTCCTGCGGCGGCCTGCCGACGGCGTGCAGCAGGTAGGCGCGGTCGAAGGACTCCCGGTCCGGGAAGGTGAGCGCCCCGCCCTCGCCTGCGGTCATGAGCTTGCCGTTCTGGAAGCTGTAGCAGGCGATCGACGGGTCGGCGCCGACCAGTACCCCGTCCCTCGCGGCTCCTTGGGCGTGCGCCGCGTCCTGTACGACCACGGCACCGAATGCGTCGGCGACCCGGTGGAGTGCGGCCAGATCCGCCAGGTGTCCGGCCATGTGCACGGGCAGGATCGCCCGGGTGCGCGCGGTCGCGACCGCCCGGACCGTCTCGGCGGTCAGGCACTGGTGGCCGGGGTCCACATCGGCCGGTACGGGGACGGCGCCGGTGTTCTGCACGGCGAGGGAGGTGCTGATGAAGGTGAACGCGGGGACGACCACCTCGTCGCCGGGGCCGATTCCGTGCACCCTCAGGGCGAGTTCGATGGCGTCGGTGCCGCTGTTCACGGCGAGCGCGTAGGGCGCGCCGTTGTAGGCGGCGAACTCCCGCTCGAAAGAGGTGACTTCGCTGCCGCCCGCACGCCACCACTGCCCCTGTTCGAGGGCGCGAAGCAGCGCGGTGCGCTCGCCGTCGTCGTACTGCGGCCAGGCGGGCAGCTCGTCCGGAGCCAGGGCGAGGGCGGGGGCGGGCGCGAACTCTTCGCTGATCGTCATGTGCCGGGTCTCCTTCTACGAACGTACGGGCGTACGGGCGGAGTGTCGTTCGGTGCCGGCGCGGTCGGCGGACGCGTTCCCTACGAGCAGGGCGCCCTGGAGGGACGCGGCGGGGCCGTGCACGGCCGGTGCCACCTCGGGCAGCGTGCTGCCGCGGCGGATGCGGTGGGGCAGCCGGGCGCGCAGCGCGGCGGCCAGGGTCTGTCCGGTACGGGCGACGCCGAGTCCGCCGCCGAGCACGACCGTGGCGAAGGGCAGCAGTTCGCCGACGGCGGCGACGGCCAGGGCACAGGCGTCCGCGGCCTCGGCGAGTGCGGCGGCCTCGCCCCGGTCCGCGGCGGCGCGGGACAGGGCCGGTCCGGCGGCGTACGCCTGGAGGCAGCCGTGCCGGCCGCAGGCGCAGCGCCGGCCGTCGTCCGGGCGCACCACGAGGTGGCCCGCCTCGCAGGGGCGCAGCTCGTCGAGGCTCGGCGGGGGCCCGTCCGCGCGCCGGGGCGGCAGCCAGGCTCCGCCGACGCCGGTGCCGAGTCCGAGGTAGAGCAGGCCGCCGGTGTGGCCGCGCCGGGCGTGGGCCTCGGCGTACCCGGCGAGCAGCGCGTCGTCGTGCACGGCCGGCACGCGGCCCCAGCGCGCGGCGAGTTCGGCGACCGGTCGCCGTCCCCGCCAGGCCGGTCGGCCCGGCCAGCGGCTGATCCGGCCGTCGGCGCCGAGCGTGGCGGGCAGGGCGAGCACGGCGGTACGGGGACGGGTGGCGCCGATCGCGTGCAGCGCCCGTCGTGCGGCCGCGTCGAGCCGCTCGATGTCGTCGTCGAAGTCGGGAGCGCGCCCGGTCTCCCAGGCGATACGGACGACACCGCTGTCCGCCGTGCCGTCCCGGGCTCGCACCTCCGCCTTCGTACCGCCGATGTCGACGGCGAGCACGGCGGACCGGCCGGGCGCGGTGCCGCGGCCGTCGCACGGGCCGTCCCGGGCGGTCGGGGTGCCCGCAGCGGTCGGGGCGTGCGTCACCACCGTGCTCCGCCGTCCACGAAGAGGGTCTGTCCGGTGACGTACGAGGCCCCCGGCCCGGCGAGGAAGCCGACGGCTTCGGCGACCTCGGCGGGCTCGGCGAGCCTGCGCACGGCGGTACGGGCCGCGGCCCGGTCGTCCTCATCGGCGGAGTACGTACTGTCGGCGCCGGGGCCGGCCCGCACTGCTCCGGGAGCGACGACGTTCACCGTCACCCCGAACGGCCCGAGTTCCCAGGCGGCCGACGCCGCCCAGCCAGACAGGGCGGCCTTGGTCGCCGCGTACCCGGCCTGTCCGGGCATGCCGACGGCGCCGCCGCGCGAACCGAAGAGGATGATCCTGCCGAACTTCGCGCGCATCATCCGCTTCGCGGCGGCGGCGGCCACCTGCTGTGCGGAGCCGGTGTTCAGCTGCCACAGGCGCTGTTCGGCGGCGCTGTCGATCGCCCCGCCGAGGACCGGGCGGCGTGCGGTGGCGCCGTGCGCGCAGACCAGGATGTCCGGCGCGGGGCCCACCTCCCTGACGCGTCCGAGGAGCGCGGCGGCCTCGTCCGGGTCCGCCAGGTCGGCCCGCAGCAGGCGGATCCCGGTCTCGGCCGCGAACTGCGCGGCACGGTCCGAGGGTGTGCGGTGCACCCCGACCACGGCGGCACCGCGTGCGGCGAGCAACCGGCAGACGGCTGCGCCGAGTTGCCCAGTGGCACCGGTGACCAGCGCGAGGCGGCCGTCGAGGGAGGGCCGGTCGTCCGGAGTCGGACGGTCCGCCGTGATCGTTCCGGCCCGGGCGGCCGGGCGGCTCGGCTGTGGGTGACGGTCGGTCATACGGTTCCCTCGAAGGGCGGATTCGGGTGGCCGGCGAGCCCGGCGACGACGAGGGTCACGGCCGGTCTCCCGACATGGACCGTGCGGTGCACCGCGAACCCGGCCGCGGCCAGGCCCGTCGTCAGGGTGGCCTCGGTGGGCCAGGAGGAGCCGCCATGGGTGAGCCAGTCGAGCCGGATCTCCTGCGGCAGGCTGCCCGGGGCGTCCAGGAACACGTCGTCGACGAGCAGCCGCCCGCCGGGAGCCAGTCGCGCGGCGAGGGCGCGCAGGTCGCTGCCGGGGCCCGGCAGGTGCACGGCGTTGCAGACGACCACCAGGTCGAAGAGTTCCCCGTCGTCCGGCGGCGGCACCTCCCGCTGCCCGCCTTCGCCCTCGCCGGTTCGCGGCCCCGAGTCGGCCCCGTGCGTGGCCTGTTCGGCGAGCGTGCCGACCCGCAGCAGCCGGTTCTCGCCGGCCGGGCCGTGCGTGTACGCGTACCGTCCGGGACCGCAGGTGATCTCCAGGAGCCGCCCGGCCCGCGTCCCGGACAGCCGGATGCCGATCCTGCTGCGGCTGTACGCGGCCGGGGTGTGCATGGCCCGCTGGTAGACCTCGCGCAGCGCGTCGTCGGGGCCCTCGGCGTCGAAGTCCCGCGCGGCGGACCCGCTGCGGGCGATTCCGGTCAGCTGCTCCCGGGTCACCCAGGAACGCGAGAGCCGCTCCTCCAGGGCGAGGATGGCCAACGCCCCGTCCAGGCCGTCGGCGGGAGCCGCGCCCCGCACCACCTCCTGGATCTCCGACGGATCCTGGGCCTTCGGCGGATCCTGGGGCTCCGACGGTGCCGCCCGCAGCAGGCCGGCGCTCTCGGCGACCTGGAGCAGTTGCTCGCAGACCTCGGCGTCGAGGCCCAGTTCCGCCGCGATGTGCGCGGAGTCGGCCGGGCCGTGCCTCAGGAGGTCGAGGACGCCCAACCGCAGCAGGGCGAAGAGGAGTTCGCTGCGTTTGTGTCCCTGGGCGCAGGCGATCAGGTCCGCCTCGTCGCCCGGCATCAGGCGGCGCGCGGGGAGCAGCTTCCCGGACCGGCCGCGGGGCAGTTCACCGACCGGCCTGATCCGGTCCGGCACCTTGTACGGGGCGAGCCGGTCCCGCGCGTGGCGGTGCAGGTCCGCGACGTCGGCGCCGGTGCCGCGCAGGCTCACCACCTCGGCGTGCAGCCGCGTGACCGGACCGCCTGCGGTGTGCCCGGGCACCCCGGTCACCCGGGACTCCAGGACGTCCTCGTGGGACCGCAGTACGGACTCGACCTCTTCGGGGGCGACCCACCGGTCGCCCCGGCGGACGGCACGGCCCTGGCGGCCCAGGATGCGCAGTCCGAGCTCCGGGTGGTAGCCCGCGACGTCCCCGGTGGACCGCCAGCCGGGATCCGGGGCGTCGGCGATGTGGACGTGGAGTTCGCCGGGTTCGTCGTCGTGCGCAGCGGTGGCGCCGTCGTCGCCGACGATGCGGAAGTCGACTCCGTCGAGCGGATGGCCGACCCGTCCGGGCGGCGCCCCGGCTTCGGCGCTGAACAGCGAACCGGTCTCCGAGGAGCCGTAGTCACGGGCGAGCCCGATACCGAAGGCGGCCCGGAATGCCTCGTCGAGCGCCTCGTCCACGGCGCCCGCGCCCACCATCGCGAGCCGCAGCGCGGACCCGGTGCGCGGAGCCCGGCGGACGCGGGCACTGAGCAGCCGGGCGACGGCGGGCACCACGGGCAGGACCGTCGCACCCTCCTCGATGTCGCGCACCACGGCGCCAAGGGCGGTCGGCGGGTGGATCCGCAGCGCGGCACCGGCCTCGAGCGCTGCGTGCAGCCAGCCCAGTGCGTAGGCGTGCCAGGGCGGCAGCGGCAGCAGCACCCGGTCGGCGTCGGTAAGCCCGGCCCAGATGGCGTGCCGGCGCCCCTCGGCACGCAGCGAATCGACGCTGCGCACCACGAGTTTGGGCGTGCCGGTGGTGCCCGAGCTGGGCAGCAGCACGGTGCCCGGGCGGTACGCGGACGGCGGGCCACCGCTCGCCGCCGGCGCCGCGGAGAGCACCCCGTCACGGGTGTCCAGGAAGCGTCCGCCGCCCGCGCGGTCGAGCCAGCGGGCGTGCTCGGCGGCGGGTGCTGCGGGGTCGACGAGCAGGGGTACTCCGCCAGTCTCCAGGACTCCCCGGTAGGCGTCGGCCCAGGCCGTACCGCCCTCCCCCACCAGGGCCACGACCTCGCCGGTCACCGCCACCCGGCCTCGGTCGCCAGGTAGCGCCGTTTGCTCTCGGCTATCAACTCGCGTATCGCGGGCGGCGAGTAGGTAGGGGCGGCGCACAGCTCGTCGAGGGTGATCTCGTCGTCGAAGTACATGCTGAGGGTGTCCCAGGGCGTGAAGCAGCCCTTGCAGGCGTCCAGCCTCGGCCGGTCCGCGAGCAGCGCCTGGTAGAGCCCGCTCTCGCCGACCTGGCTCAGGGTGTCCTGCCAGTCGTCCTCGAGGAGATTGCCCATGTTGGAGAACCAAATGTTGGGGCACGGGGTGACGGCACCGTCGCTGAAGGTGGAGATCACCATCCGCGGCAGGTGGCAGCGGAAGGTGCGCCCGCCCTCGCGGTAGAAGCTCACCAGGCGGTCGAGATAGGCCCGCGGCGGCAGTACGGAGGCGAACTCCTCGTAGCGGTCCGCGAACTCCTCGATGTGGTGCACCTGTTCGGGCCGCACGGCGAACCGCTCGGAGTCCGGTCCGCGCACCGGGAAGGGGAAGAAGACCGGGGGCACCGGACGGTCCGCGAGCCAGGCCGCGAACTCGGCGAGCTCGCCGACGCTCCGGTCGTTGAGCACCCCGTAGATCTCCACGTCGAGTCCGCTGTCGAGGATGGCCTCGACCCGCTGGACGACCTTGGTGTGCAGCTTCTCGGAGGCGACGCGGTGGGAGTTGCCGTGGTGCAGGTGGCTGTCGAGCGACACCTGCAGCACGACGTTGCCCCACCGGGCGAGCTCTTCGAGGTGTGCGTCGCGCACCAGGACGCCGTTGGTCTGGATGACGAGCACCTCGTGCTCGGCGGCCTGCTCGCGCAGGAAGTCCATGACGCCGGCCACCAGGAAGATCTCGCCGCCGGTGACCTTGAGCAGCGGCACCTGGAAGGTGGCGTCGATGCGCCGGTCGATGACCGGTAGTTGCTTGCCGAGCAGGCTGTCCGGTTCGTACCGGTCCCGGGTCGGTGGCCGGAAGATCAACTGCTCGGAGTGTGCCTCCTTCAGATTGCTCTGACCGGTGAGGCAGTACGTGCAGCTCAGGTTGCACGAGTCCTCGTTGACCACGAGGTCGTTGCCGATGAGCCCGCCAATCATGTCCCGCCCCTTCGGTCGAGTCTGACGCAGCACCCGACTTTGACAGTTGTCATTGACTAAAGTCAATATCTACCGGGAATCCCCACTCGGTGACCACGGAATATTGACCAACACATGGGGGAAGGGAGCTTGTAGCAGCAACTACAGTTATCCTCCGAGGGAAGCGGAACCGGCTGCGCCGGAACCTCCCGGGCCCCTGAGCAGCGGCCCGGCCGACAGCCTGCGCACATCAGGTGAACGAGGAGCGGACAGTGAGGAATCAACACCCGGACTTCGGCGAGCGCATCCGGACGCGGAGACGAGAACTGGGCTTCTCGCAGCAGCAGTTGGCCGGAGACGTCGTGACCTCCAGCTACATCTCGCTGCTCGAGTCGGGCAAGCGCGCACCCACCCTGGACGTCATCATCCACCTCGCCGAGCGCCTGATGATGCCGGTCGACGAGCTGGTCGGACAGGGCATGGCCGGAACGCTCGGCACGGAAGCCGCCGGCTCCCCGGCCGCCGCGGGTACCGCGAGTGCCGCTCCCGGTGGTGCCGTACGGAACGCCAGGTCCGAGCCGCGGGCAGCGGACGCCCCCACCGGCGGGACGACGGCCGTCCCGCAGTCGGTGGCCCGGCCCACGCCCACGCAGGCACCGGTTCCCGAGACCTTCCGCGAGCCGTCCCAGCCGCTGCAGATCCTCGCGGTCAACGCCCTGCAGAGCAACGACTACGCGCGCGCGATCGAACTGCTGCGCCGCCTCTACGACCACGCACTCGTCGAGGGTGACCGGACGAAGAGCGTCGAGGTCGGCTTCCAACTGCAGCGGCTGCTCCAGACCCAGGGCGACCACGAGCAGCGGCTCGCGCTCCTGGAGGAGCTGATGACCACGTCCGCCGAGCAGTCCTCGCAGGCCGTGCAGGTCGCCGTGCTCACCGAACTGGGCAGCGCCCTGCGCGACACGGGCCATCTCGCACGCGCCAGAACTCCCCTGGAGCGCGCCCTCGCCCTGCTCAGGCCCGCCGGACTGCACGGCACATCGGAGCATGTGCGCCTGCTCGGCACGCTCGTCTCCGTGCTGTGCGAGCTGAGCGACACGGACCCGGTACCGGCCCTGGTCACCGAGATGCTGGAGCTGGCCGACGCCGTGGACGCCCCCGGCATCCTCGGCCGTTCCCAGTGGGTGGCCGCGATGGCGTACGACCAACTCGGCCGCGCCGAGGACGCGCACACGTACGTGGTCAAGGCGCGCGAGAACCTGCCGCCGTCCACCATGCCGCTGCGGGACTGGCTGCGGTTCTGCCGGTCCACCACGAGCATTCTGCTGAGCACCGGGCACCTGGACGACGCGCACGAGTGGCTGCTCGGCGCCGAGCACACCACGGCCCTGATGAACGTCCCTGCCGAAACCGCCGCGCTCACCGCGCTGCGGGCGCGCCACGACAGCGCGCTCGGCCGGCACGAGCGCGCTCTCGAGCTCTACGTCGGTCTGACGGCCGAGGATTCGCCGCTCTCCGGGCTGCAGTTGGCCCGGGTCTGCCTCGCCAAGGCCGAGGAGCTGCGCGCCCTGGGCCGGACGGACGAGGCGGTGGAGGCGCTGCGGGGCGCGGCCGCGATCTGCGAGGAGAACGGGGCGTACCAGCTCGCCGTGCAGATGTGGCGCCAGATGGACGAACTCCGTTCCAAGTGAGCCGCCTTCGCCGGGCGAGGAGCAGGCCTCGCCCGGCGCGACGGGGCGGGAACGCCTGAACGCGGGGCAGAACGAGAAGAGGGGGAAGCGGAATCGCTTCTCCCCTCTTGCATGCGTCCGTGCGCGGACCCTCCGTGTGTCCGCGCGCCGGCCACCCCGCCCACCAAGGGCGGTCGGCCTACCAGGGCCAGTCGGTGTTCGACGCCCGGGCCCGCCACGGCCAGTCCGAGTCGGAGCCCGCGGGGCGGTGCTCCGCGCGCCACGGCCAGTCGGTGTTCGGCCCGGTGCTCTTCTGTATCACCCAGGGCCAGTCCTCGCTGCCACCTTGCCCGGTACAGCTCTCGGTCCACTCGCTACAGGGTGCGGCGGACCGGTGCGTGGCACCGGGTTCGGCCCAGGTGGCGCTCGTGGCCCCGACCATGGTTCCGACGGTGAACACGGACACGAGCGCCGCTCGGACAAGGAGCGAGGAAGTGGGCGCAATGGGATTCACGTACTGACGCTCCTTGAGTCGAGGTCGAGTCAAGCTGAAGGTTACTATAGTCATGCGTGAAAGAGACAGACGTTGCCAAGAAACGGTTCGTAGGCCACACTCCATCGTCAGGACTTTGACTATAGTCACGGTCAGAGTCGCCTATCGAGAGCGAGGGCAGTCGTGGCCGACCCGGATCTTCTCTCTCCGCTGCGCTCCGCGCGGAAGGTCCTCGCCGCCGTCGAGGCCGCGGAGGACGTCGGTCTCCTGGATGCCGTGGCCGGCGCCCCGGTCACGGCCGACCGGCTCGCCGAGTCGCTCGGCCTGCGCCCGGAGCCGCTGCACGCGTTGCTCCGTGTCCTCGGCTGGCACGGCGTCCTGCGTGCCCCCGGGGACGACGGCGGGTGGCAGCTCACCGAGCCCTACCGGAACCTGCTGACCGGCCCGCCCGGACGCAACGCCCGTTCCCTCCTGCGGATCGAGCGGTGGGCGGCCGACGACCACCTCAACGCCGTCGGGGTGACGGCGGCCCTGCGCGGCCGCCGCCTGCCCACCGAGATACCGGACGCCGAACTGCCCGCTCTCGCCGACGCCATGCTCACCGGGGCCCGCGCCGGCGCCCCGCACCTGGCCCGGCTCCCCGAACTGCGCGACCGCACGAGCCTCGCCGACATCGCCGGCGGCAGCGGGGGCTACTCGCTCACCCTGTGCCGCATGTTCCGCGGGCTCACCGCCACCGTCTACGACCGGGCGCCGATGCTGGAGCACGCCGAACGGGTCGTCAAGGAGGCCGAACTCGGCGACCGCGTACGCCTGGTGCCCTGGGACCTGCACACCGATCCGCTCACCGATCCGGAAGCCTGTGAGCCCGCGGCCGCCCCGCACGACGCGGCCCTCCTCTCGCACGTACTGCACCTGCTCGACCGGCAGGAGCGCGCACGGCTCCTGACCCGGACGCACCACGTGCTCCCCGAGGGCGGACTGTTGATGATCCACGACTTCCTGTACGAGGCACCGCCCGCCGGTTCGACCCTCGCGGCCTCGGCCGTGGACTGGCTCGCGCTCGGCGCCGCCTACCACCCGGACGCGGAGATGCTGGCCGCCGAACTCGCCGGTGCGGGCTTCACCCTCCGGCGTACGGTCCCGCTGCCTGCGCTCGGCACCGCCGTCGCCGTCGCCACCCGGGACTGACGGCCGTGCACCTACTCGTGACCGGCGGAGCCGGATTCATCGGCAGCACCTTCGTGCGCGCCCTCCTGACCGGGGCGTACCCCGCGTTCGCCGGGGCCGCCGTGACCGTGCTCGACAAACTCACCTACGCGGGCAATCCCGCCAACCTCGCGGCCGTCGCGGACCGTCCGGGCTTCCGCCTGGTGTCCGGCGACATCGCCGACGCCGCACTCGTACGCGAACTGCTCACGCCGGGCTCGCTCGTGGTCAACTTCGCGGCCGAGACCCACGTCGACCGGTCCATCGCCGACGCGGCGTCCTTCGTGCACACCAATGTGACGGGGACCCACGTCCTGCTCGACGCCGCGCTCGAACAGGGCGCCGGCCGGTTCCTGCAGGTGTCGACCGACGAGGTATACGGCTCGATCGACTCCGGCTCCTGGACCGAGAGTTCACCACTGCTGCCCAACTCTCCCTACGCGGCCTCCAAGACGTCCGCAGACCTGCTCGCGCTCTCGTACTTCCGCACCCACGGCCTGGACGTGACGATCACCCGGTGCAGCAACAACTACGGCCCGCACCAGCACCCGGAGAAGCTGATCCCCAGGTTCACCGTGCGTCTGCTCGCCGGCCGGAGCGTGCCGCTGTACGGCGACGGCCGGCACATCCGGGACTGGCTGCACGTGGACGACCACTGCCGCGGCATCCAACTCGCCTTGGAGCGCGGTGAGTCGGGGGCGGTCTACCACATCGGAGGCGGCACCGAACTGAGCAACCGCCTCCTCACCCGCGAACTGCTCGCCACGTGCGGCGCCGACTGGAGCTCGGTCCGGCACGTCGCCGACCGCAAGGGCCACCACCGCCGCTACTCCCTGGACGACAGCAAGCTGCGCGCCCTCGGCTACCGCCCCCGGGTGGAGTTCGCCGAGGGCCTGCGCGCCACGGTCGGCTGGTACCGCGCCCACCCCGACTGGTGGGCGCCCCGGGCGGCGTACGAGACCCCGTACGCGCCGGCCGGAGGCGGGCACCCGGCCTCCGTACACCCCCCGAAGTAGACGAGAGGAGGAACCCGTGCGCGGCATCATCCTCGCGGGAGGCTCGGCCACCCGGCTCCGTCCGCTGACCCTGGTCTCGTCGAAGCAGTTGCTGCCGGTCTACGACAAGCCGATGGTCTACTACCCGCTGTCGCTGCTCATCGAGCTGGGGCTCCGCCAGATCCTGGTGATCTCCACCCCGGAGCACCGCGACCAGTACGAGCGGCTGCTCGGCGACGGCGGGCGGTTCGGCATCCGCCTGGAGTACGCGGTCCAGGACCACCCTCGCGGCCTGGCCCACGCCCTGCTGCTCGCCCGCCCCTTCGTCGGGGACGGGCCGATCTGCCTGGCGCTCGGCGACAACCTGTTCCACGGGCCCGGACTGCCCGGGCGGCTGCGCGGCGCCCTGCGCCGGCACCGGGGCTGCACCCTGTTCAGCCGCAAGGTCGCCGCGCCCGAGCAGTACGGGGTGGCCACGGTGGACGCCCGGGGCCGCATCACCGGCCTGGAGGAGAAGCCCGAGCGGCCCCGCTCCAGCCTCGCGGTCACCGGCCTCTACCTCTACGACAACGACGCCCTGCACAAGGCCGCGGCCCTCACCCCCTCGCCCCGGGGCGAGCTGGAGATCACCGACCTGAACCGGAGTTACGTCGGCGAAGGGCGGGCCACGCTCGTGGAGTTGGGCGACGACACCGTCTGGTTCGACACCGGAACCCCGGACAGCCTCCTGGACGCCGCCCAGTACATCCGGTTACAGCAGCAGATGCAGTCCGAGCCGATCGGCAGCCCCGCCGATTCGGCCTACCGCGCCGGTCTCATCGACCGGGACGCACTGGAGCGACAGGCACCCGTCCTGCCGCTGCACGCCCGCGCGCCCGCGGACCCCGCCGGTCACCGGCACGGTCTGCTGACCGAGCCGCAACCGTGACCCGTAAGGAGACGACCATGGGCGACCGCAAGGAGCGCATCCTCGCGGAGGTACGCCGGTACCACGAGGAGCAGGAGCGGGACGCACGCTTCGAGCCGGGCGTCACGGAGATCTGGCCCTCGGGCGCCGTCCTGGACGACAGCGACCGGGTGGCGCTCGTGGAGGCGGCACTCGGACTGCGCATCGCAGCGGGCACCGACTGCCGCAGGTTCGAGTCGGCGTTCGCCCGCCGCCTCGGCCGACGCAAGGCGCACCTGACGAACTCCGGCTCCTCGGCGAACCTCCTGGCCCTGACCGCCCTCACCTCGCCCGCGCTCGGCGAGCACCGGCTGCGCCCCGGTGACGAGGTGATCACCGTAGCGGCGGGATTCCCCACCACGGTCAACCCGATCATCCAGAACGGTCTGGTGCCGGTCTTCGTCGACATCGACCTCGGCACGTACAACGCGAGCTCCGAGACGGTCGCCCGCGCGATCGGGCCGCGGACCCGAGCCATCTCCATGGCGCACTCGCTCGGCAACCCCTTCCAGGCGGCCGAGATCGCCGAACTGGCCGCCGCCCACGGCCTCTTCCTGATCGAGGACAACTGCGACGCGGTGGGCTCCACCTACCGCGGGCAGCTGACCGGCACGTTCGGCGATCTGTCGACCGTCAGCTTCTACCCGGCGCACCATCTGACGATGGGCGAGGGCGGCTGCGTACTGACCTCGAATCTCGCGCTCGCCCGGGTGGTGGAGTCGTTGCGCGACTGGGGCCGGGACTGCTGGTGCGAGCCGGGCGAGAACGACCGGTGCCTGAAGCGGTTCTCGTACCAGATGGGCAGTCTGCCCGAGGGGTACGACCACAAGTACATCTTCTCGCACGTGGGGTACAACCTGAAGGCGACAGACCTCCAAGCCGCCCTGGGGCTCAGCCAGTTGAAACGGCTCGACGAGTTCTGTGCGGCCCGCAGGTACAACTGGCGGCGGCTGCGTGAAGGGCTCGACGGGCTGCCGCATCTGTTGCTGCCGGAGGCCACCGCGGGCAGCGATCCGAGCTGGTTCGGCTTCGTGATGACGATCGGGCCCGAGGCACCGTTCACGACAGCGGAGCTGGTGGCGTTCCTGGAGGACCGCAGGATCGGCACGCGGCGGCTCTTCGCCGGAAACCTCACCCGGCACCCGGCCTATCAAGGGGTGCGGCACCGGGTATCCGGCGAGCTGACCAACAGCGACGTCGTCACCGACCGGACCCTGTGGACGGGCGTCTATCCGGCGCTCACCGACGAGATGGTCGATTACGTCGTCGCCTCGATCAAGGAGTTCGTCGCCTCCCGCGGCTGACCCACCCGCACGCCTCGGCCGGTCACCGCATCGTCTGCCCTCTCCTGATGGGAGCGCCCCGTGCGCGTTCTGTTCTGCGTCTTTCCGCACACCTCTCATATGCACTCCGTCGTCCCGCTGGCCTGGGCGCTGCAGAACGCCGGTCACCAGGTCCGGGTCGCCCTGCACCGGGATGCCCTCGACCTGGCGACCGGGGCCGGCCTGAACGCCGTGCCCATCGGCACCCGCGAGCACCTCTCCGAGATCGTCGCGGCGAATCCGGACCCGGCCAGGCTGCCGAGGCTGACCGGCTCCATGGCACTCGACCCCGCGGCGGGCCCGGCCCGCCTGCAGGCCCAGTGGCTGCACTACACCGCGATGCTGGCCCAGTACCGCCCGGTCCTCGACGACCTGGTCGGCCTGACCAGGCGGTGGCGGCCCGACCTCGTGCTGTGGGACCCGCTGTGCGTACCGGCCGCCGTCGCCGCCGAGGTGACCGGCGCCGCGCACGCGCGCTTCCTGTGGGGGCAGGACAACATCGCCTGGCTGCGGGGGAAGCAGCTCGAGACGGCCGGCGAGGCCTCGGCGACCCGGCCGCGCCGCGATCCGGTGCGGTCCCTGATGGCCCCGATGCTCGCACCGTACGGCCTCGACTTCCGCGAGGAACTGCTGCTCGGCCAGTGGACCGTGGACCCCTCGCCGGAGGCGATGCGCCTGCCGGCCGCGCCGCACTACGTACCGATGCGCTGGGTCCCGTACAACGGCGGTGCCCCGGCTCCCGCCTGGCTGGACGAACCACCTGGCCGCCCCCGGGTCGCCCTGACGCTGGGCGCGGGCGGGCGCGGGCGGCAGCTCTTCGAGGAGACGGGGGTGACGTTCGCCGAGGTCGTCTCCGCGATCACGGCCCTCGGCGCGGAGGTCGTCGCGACGGGGCATCCGGGCCTGCCGGCGGGCGAGGTTCCGGACGGGGTGCGCCTGGTCGACTATCTGCCGCTCAACCAACTGCTCCCCTCCTGCTCGGCGGTGATCCACCACGGGGGCGCGGGCAGCTTCGCCGCCGCGGTGGCGCACCAGGTGCCGCAGCTGGTGACACCGGTGCCGTTCTGGTCCGAGAGCGAGACGGCCCGGTACGTCGAGGAGCAGGGAGCCGGACTCGCCCTCGAGGTGGGCGAGTTCAGCCGGGACACCTTCGCGTCCCGGCTGCGCCGGCTGCTCACGGAGGACTCCTTCCGGGACGGGGCGCGGCTGCTCGCCAAGGAGGCCGCCGGGGCGCCCGGGCCGGCCGACCTGGTGCCGGTCCTGGAGGAACTCACGCTGCGGCACCGCCGATGAACGCCGCGGCGTGGACCGGCGTACGGGCCGGGGCGGGCGTGAGCGGGGGGACGGCCACCGACGGGGGCGCACCCACGACGACCCTGCCCGGGCCGAAGGTGTCCCAGTCCGAGGCGTCCGAGCTCGTCCGACCGCGGCACGACGGGTCCGTCGCCGTACGGCTCGCCCGCTCGGCCGCCGCCCGCGAGGGAGCCGGGATCCGCACGGCGGACGTGGCGGGCTGGCTGGCCGAGCGGGCACGGGCGCATCCCTTCGCGGTGACGCGGATCCCGTTCGACGCGCTGCAGAACTGGTCGTTCGACGAGGCCACCGGGAACCTGGTGCACCACAGCGGACGGTTCTTCACCGTCGAGGGGCTCGACGTCTCGACCGGCTCCCCGGAGCGCGGCGCCGACGGGCCGGAACGGCGGTGGCAGCAGCCGGTCATCGTCCAGCCGGAGGTGGGCATCCTGGGCCTGCTCTGCCGGCAGATCGACGGGGTGCCGCACTTCCTGCTCCAGGCCAAGATGGAACCGGGGAACGTCGACCTGCTCCAGCTCTCCCCCACGGTCCAGGCCACCTACAGCAACTACACGCGGGTCCACCGGGGCACCGGTGTGCGGTACTTGGAGTACTTCACCGATCCGGGCCGGGGCCGGGTGATCACCGATGTGCTGCAGTCCGAGCACGGCTCGTGGTTCCACCGCAAGGTCAACCGGAACATGGTGGTGGAGGTCCGCGACGACGTGCCGGCGCACGACGACTTCCGCTGGCTGACGCTGGGTCAGATCCATCGGCTCCTGGGCCTGGACCACCTGGTGAACATGGACACCCGTACGGTCCTGTCCTGCCTGCCGTTCGCAGATCCGCACGCCTCGGCCCTGCACCACGACGCGGAGCAACGCTCCTGGATCACCGGGCAGCGTACCGCGCACCGGCTGCGGGCGCGGCGGATTCCGCTGGACTCGGTGGGTGACTGGCAGCGGTCCGCCGACCGGATCGAGCACAGTGGGGGGCGGCACTTCCAGGTCGCCGCCGTCGAGGTGCGGGCGGGCAACCGCGAGGTCGGGCAGTGGAGTCAGCCGCTGTTCGCGCCCCTCGGCACCGGTGTCACGGCGCTTGTGCTGCGCCGGTTCGGCGGAGTGGTGCACGTCCTGATGCGGGTGCGGCCGGAGGCCGGGCACGGCGACGTCCTGGAGCTCGGCCCCACCGTGCAGTGCATCCCCGGCAGCCACGACACCCCGCCGCCCTTCCTCGACCTGGTCCTGGGCGCAGGCCCGGAACGTGTCCGCTACGACACGGAGCACGGGGAGGAGGGCGGCCGGTTCCTCGAGGCCCGTACCCGCTGTCTGATCGTCGAGGCCGGCGCGGACGAGGCGCCGACGCAGGCCCCGCCCGGCTTCCGGTGGTTCACGCCGGGCCAGCTCACCGCCCTGGTGCAGCACGGCCGTTACGTGAACGTGCAGGCCCGCACGCTCCTAGCGTGCCTCAACTCGATACGGGAGGAGCTGGGGTGAGCGACCGTCCGCTGCGTTTCGGGGTCCTCGGATGTGCCGAGATCGCCCGGCGCCGGATGCTGCCGGCGATGCGGGCCGAGCCCGGGATCAGGGTCACCGCCCTGGCGTCCCGGCGCCCGGAGACCGCCGACGCCTGGGCCGTGGAGTACGGCTGCGACGCGGAGGACGACTACGCGGCGCTGCTCGCGCGCACCGATGTCGACGCGGTGTACGTGCCCGTGCCGGCGGCCCTGCACGGCCGCTGGGCCGAGGCCGCACTGCGCGCCGGCAAGCACGTGCTGGTCGAGAAGCCGCTGACCACGGACGTCCGCAGTACGTCCGCGCTGCTCGCACTGGCCGCCGAGCGAGGCCTTGTCCTCGCGGAGAACGTGATGTTCGTCCACCATCCGCAGCACGAGACGGTCCGGCGGCTGCTCGCCGAGGGCGCGATCGGTGAACTGCGCTCCCTGCAGGCCGCGTTCGAGGTTCCCGCGCTGCCGGACGACGACATCCGCCACCGTCCGCAGCTCGGCGGTGGGGCGCTGTTCGACGTGGGGCTCTATCCGGTCAGGGCGGCCCTGCACCTGTTG
The DNA here is from genome assembly GCF_040302345.1 of Streptomyces sp. NPDC126510. Lineage (NCBI taxonomy): Bacteria > Bacillati > Actinomycetota > Actinomycetes > Kitasatosporales > Streptomycetaceae > Streptomyces > Streptomyces sp. NPDC126510. The sequence goes on from NZ_JBEORR010000021.1 coordinate 67,275, forward strand.
CCGGGCCCGCTGTCCGTGGTCGAGGCGACGCTGTCGTACCGGCCGGACCGTGCGGTGGACATGGGCGGGCGGGCGGTGCTGCGCACTCCGCAGGGGGTCACGGCCCGGCTGTCGTTCGGCCTGAACCACCCGTACCGCTCCCGCTACGAACTGCGCGGCAGCCAGGGGCGGATCACCGTGGACCGGGCCTTCACGCCGCCCGCCGACCACCGGCCACTGGTGCGTCTCACGGACGGCTCCACCGGCCCGGACGGGCGGGTCCTTCAGCTCGAGGCGTACGACCAGGTGGCGCGCACTCTGACCGCGTTCACCGGCGCCGTCCGCGCGGGCGGCGGCGGTGCCCTCGGCTCCGATCCCGTACTGCTCGACGAGGCGGTGCTGCTCCGGGACATCCGAGAGGCGGCGACCGCCGCGTCCGTACCCACACCCGCCAGGAGTCCCCTGTGATCAATGTGTTCCAGCCGAGCCTGGGCGACGAGGAACTGCGTGCCTTGGCCGAAGTGTTCGACGACAACTGGCTCGGCCACGGGCCGCGTACGGCGGCGTTCGAGGCGGAGTTCGCCGCGCACCTCGGGGTGCCCGCCGACCGCGTCGTCTTCCTGTCCTCGGCCACGGCGGGGCTCTACCTCGCCGCCGAACTCCTCGGCCTGGGGCCCGGCGACGAGGTGGTGATGCCGAGCATCAGCTTCGTCTCGGCCGCCAACGCGGTCGCATCGACCGGCGCCCGGCCCGTGTTCTGCGACGTGGACCCGCACACCCTCAACCCGTCGGCCGAGCAGGTCGAACGGGCGCTGACCGGCCGGACCCGGGCGGTCCTCGTCCTGCACTACGGCGGCGCCCCGGGCGACATCGCCCGTATCGCGGAGCTGTGCGGGGCGCGGGGCGTCCAGCTGATCGAGGACACCGCCTGCGCGGTCGCCTCGCGCGTGGGTCCGCGCGCGTGCGGCACCTTCGGGTCGCTCTCGGTCTGGAGCTTCGACGCGATGAAGGTGCTGTCCACCGGGGACGGCGGCATGCTGTACGTGGCCGACCCGTCGGTGGCGGAGCGGGCCCGGCGGCTCGCCTACCACGGCCTGGCCGAGACGAGCGGTCTGAGCGCGGCGCGCAACTCCGGTGCGGACCGCACCGGAGCGGGGCAGTCGAGCGCCGGAGTCGGGCAGCCAGGCGCCCGCGTCCCGACCCGCTGGTGGGACCTCGACGTCCGGGACTTCGGCCGACGGGTGATCGGCAACGACCTGACCGCGGCGATCGGCTCCGTACAGCTTCGCCGCCTCGACGCCATCCTGTCTCGGCGCAGGGCGGTGGCCGAGACGTACGACAGGCTGCTGTCCGGTCTCGACGGCGTACGGCTGCCGCCGCCGATCCCACCGGGTCACACCGGCTCGTACTACTTCTACTGGGTGCAACTCGACCCGCGCATCCGGGACGCCGTCGCCGCGGACCTGCTCGCGCGCGGCGTCTACACCACGTTCCGCTATCCGCCGCTGCACCGCGTACCGGCGTACGGCCCGCCCGAACTGCCGCTGCCACACGCGGAGTCGGCGTCCGAGGCGACGCTGCTGCTGCCGCTGCACCAGGGCCTCGACGACCCGGACGTCCGTACGGTCGCGACCGAGTTCCGGGGCGCCGTCGAGGCCCGGTCCGCCGAGGTCCGCACCCACGCACAGCCGGCCCGTCCCCCGCAGGAAGGCGTCCCAGCATGACCACCGCGCCCACGGCCGAGACGGCCCGCACCGCGTACAGCGCCCGGCACGCGGAGATCTACGACCACATCCACGGCGCCCGGGGCCGTGACTGGGACGCCGAGGCCGACGCCGTCGCGCGGCTTGTGCTCGACCGGTGTCCCGGCGCCCGTTCGGTCCTGGACGTCGCGTGCGGCACCGGCGCCCATCTGCGGCGGCTGCGCGATCACTTCCCCGTGGCCGAGGGGCTCGAACTCTCCGACGCCATGCGGGAGATCGCCGCCGCCCGGCTCCCCGGCACCACCGTCCACCGCGGCGACATGCGCGACTTCGACCTCGGTGCGCGCTACGACGCGGTCCTGTGCATGTGCTTCTCCATGGGGTACATGGCCTCGACCGCGGAACTGGCCGACGCGGCCCACCGTCTGGTCCGGCATCTCGCGCCCGGCGGCGTACTGATCGCCGAACCCTGGTGGTTCCCCGAGCAGTTCCTCGACGGGTTCGTCACGGGCAGCGTCGCGGAGTCCGACGAGCTGGTGGTCAGCCGGGTCTCCCGCTCGGTACGGGACGGGCGCCGCTCACTGATGACGGTGCACTACACGGTCGCGGACCGCGACGGACTGCGGGACTTCACCGAACAGGAGACGTACTCCCTGTTCACGCACGAGGAGTACCGGGCCGCCTTCACCGCGGCGGGGCTCGACACCACCCACCTGCCGGGTCCGCCCAACGGGCGGGGCCTCTACGTCGGCGTGCGGGCATGACGCGCGTGGCCCCGGCTCGGATCCCCGGCGTGTTCACCCTCGAACCGCGTCAACTGGCCGACGAACGGGGCGTGTTCTACGAGGCGCTGCGCACGGACGCGCTCGCGGAAGTGACGGGCCACCCGTTCGTCCCGCGCCAGGTCAACTACTCGGTCTCGCGCCGGGGCACCCTGCGGGGTCTGCACGGGGTGACGATCCCGCCGGGCCAGGCGAAGCTGGTCACCTGCGTACGGGGAGCGGTGCGCGACGTGGTGGTGGATCTGCGCCTGGGCTCGCCCGCCTTCGGCACGTACGCGACGACGGAGCTCGACGCACGTTCCGGTCGTGCGGTGTTCGTCCCCGAGGGTGTGGTGCACGGCTTCCTCGCTCTCGCGGACGACAGCTGCGTCAGCTACCTGCTGTCCACGCCGCACGTGCCCGGCACCCAGCTCGACATCGATCCCCTCGACCCGGACCTCGCGCTCCCGTGGACGTCGGGGGACACCGACGGGCTGCTCCTGTCCCCGAAGGACCGGGCCGCGCCGGGCGTACGGGAGGCGGAGGCGGCGGGTCTGCTGCCGCACTGGGACGACGCGGTCGCCGTCTGCGGACAGCCGGCGGGAGCGGACCGGTGACCGGTGCGGGGGTGTGCGCGGGCGCGACGGGCGCGTGGTCCGGCAGGACCGTCCTCGTCACGGGAGCCGCCGGCTTCATCGGCTCCCACTTCGCCGAGGGGCTCCTGGCCCGGGGCGCGCGGGTGCTCGCCCTCCACCGGCGCGACCACCGCGCGGTGCTGCCGCAGCTGCCCGCCGGCGACCGCCTGCGCACCGTCCGCGCCGACCTCCTCGACGAGGCCGCACTCGACCGGATCTTCGCCGAAGCGCCGCACGGCATCGACGCCGTGGTGCACTGCGCCGCGCTCACCGGGAACCTCGTCCACCGGCGCGAGCACCCGGCCACCGTCCTCGACGCCAATGTGCGCACGGTGTCGAACGTGCTCAACTGCAGCCGCAGGCACGCCGTCCGCGACACGGTCCTGCTCAGCTCCGGCGAGGTCTACCTGTCGGCCACCGACCGCCCCACCCGCGAGGAGGACGACTACCGCACGGCCTTCCCGTACGCACGGGACGGCTACTACCTCTCGAAGAACTACGCCGAGATGCTCGCGGACGCCTTCGCCCACGAGCACCGGATGCGGATCTTCCGCCCCCGGCTCACCAGCGTCTACGGCCCGCGGGACGACTTCGGTCCCGACACCGACCGGGTGGTCCCCCGGATGTTCGCCCGGGCGGCGGCGGGCGAGCCCATCGAGATCTGGGGCGACGGCTCGCAGACCCGCACGTACCTGTACGTCACCGATCTGGTCGACGCCACCCTGCGGATGGTCGAGCGGAACACCCACACCGTCCTCAACATGGGCACGCCGGAGGCCGTATCGCCCGTACGCCTCGCGCAGTTGATCTGCGCCGCCCTCGGGCGTCCGGAGCGGATCACCTTCAACCGCGCAGTGTCCGGCGGGCGCGCGCACCGCACGTTCGACCTCACCAAGTTGCACGAAGTGATCGACTTCCGGCCGCGAGCCCTGCAGGACGGCCTGCGCCGCACGGCCGAGTGGTACCGGACGCATCACCTTCCCCGACAGAAAGCTGCCTGACATGACTTCATGCCATCCCTGCCGAATCTGCGGTGGTCCCGTCCGGGAGTTCTTCGACTTCGGACGGCAGCCGGTCTCGGACGTGTTCCCTGCTCCCGCCGACGTCGGTACAGAGCACTTCTACCGCCTTGCCGTCGGGTTCTGCGAGGACTGCACGATGGTGCAGCAGCTCGAGGAGGTGTCCCGGGAGAAGATGTTCCCCGCCGACTACCCCTACCGCTCGTCCGGTTCCTCTCTCATGGGGCAGCACTTCGAGGCCACCGCCGCGCACTTTCTGGCGACGGAGCTCGCGGGCGCGGATCCCTTCTACGTGGAGATCGGCTGCAACGACGGCATCATGCTCAACTCGGTCCGCGCGGCCGGCGTGCGCCACCTCGGCGTCGATCCCGCGGCGCACGCCGCGCAGACGGCGGGAGCCTCGGGCAGCCGGGTCCACATCGGCTTCTTCGAGGAGTCGACGGCGCACCGGATCCGGGAGACCGAGGGCGCCGCGCAGCTCGTGTTCTCAGCCAACACCATCAGCCACATCGCGTACATCGACTCGGTGTTCGCGGGCGTGCACGCCCTGCTCGCCGAGGGCGGCGTCTTCGTCTTCGAGGACCGCTACCTGGGCGACATCGTCACGCACACCTACTTCGACCAGATCTACGACGAGCACTTCTACCTGTTCTCGGCCCGCTCCGTACAGGCCATGGCGCGGCGGTACGGCTTCGATCTGATCGACGTCGAGCACCTCCCCGTGCACGGCGGCACCATGCGCTACACGACGGCCCGCAGCGGCGAGCGCCCCGTGCGGCCCTCGGTGTCCCGCCAACTGTCGTACGAGCACGACCAGAAGCTCGCCGAGTCTGCGACATACGCCTCCTTCGGCGCGCGGATCGAGTCCCACTGCGCCCAACTGCACGTACTGCTCACAGACTTGAAGGCACAGGGCAAGCGAGTGGTCGGCTACGGCGCCACTTGCAAAAGCGCCACGGTCACCAACTACTGCGCCATCGGCCCCGACCTGATCTCCGCGGTCTGCGACTCCACCCCGGACAAACAGCACCGCGTCACCCCAGGCTCCCACATCCCCATCGTCCCGTCCGCCTCCTTCACCGCCCCCTACCCGGACTACGCGGTCCTCTTCGCCTGGAACCACGCGGCGGAGATCATGGCCAAGGAACAGTCCTTCAAGGCCGCGGGCGGCCGATGGATCCTCTACGTCCCGGACATCCACGTCGTCTGAACCTCAATCCACCGCGTGAACTCTGGTCTTCTCTTCGCTGGGGCGTAGCCGTGGACGACTTCTTGCATGACGGTCCGCCGACGGAGTCGGTGGACCGTTTCGCTTTCGGTGGCTGATGGCGGGCATTCCGAAGGCCCGAGTGTCGCTTCGGGCGGGCGCCGGGTTCCACTGCTCCGGGCTGGGTCCTCTTCTCGTAGTGACAGGCGAATCCGCTGGTCAGCCGGGATTCGGCAGGAGCGCAAGCCGTTCAAGAGCGCCGGTGATCTCATGGGTCCAAGGCCAGTGGCGGGCGAGGCGGAGGATGCGGCGCCGACCGGTGGTGACGAGTTGTCCGGCCGCGGAGAACAGGCGGAATCGCAGGCGGCGGGGCTCGAAGAGACGGGCCTGGCCGGTCAGGGCGAGCACGGGCATCCAGGCCAGCAGGTCGAGCCCGATCTGGACGATCTCCAGCCAGATGCGGTTCTGGGCGGTGTGGTGCAGGGGCAGGTTGCGCAGTCCGGTCACGCGGGCGGCCCGGATGCGGTCCTCGGCCCGGGCCCGCAGGCGGTGGCGGAGCTCGAGCCCGGCGATCGGCCGGTCAGGGGTGTTGGTCGCGAAGCAGGTGATCCGCATGCCGTCCGCGTCGGTGATCTTCAACTGGGCACCGGAATACGGTCGTTCCTTGCGGATGATCAGCCTCATGCCCTTGGGCCAGCCGTCCAGGACGTCGCCGATGAGTTCGGCGACCCAGGCACCGTCGCGGATCTCGCCGTCCGTTTCGACGGCCGGGGTCTAGGCCGATGGCGGGATCTTGAGGACGTGGCTGTAGATGGTCTCGGTGATCACCATGCCGACCGAGTAGGACAGCCAGCGTCCTCGCTTCGCGAGCCAGGACACGAAGTCGTGGGTGCCGCCGGCGGAATCGCAGCGGATGAGGGTCTGCCGCCCACGCCGGTACTTCTTCGGCATCTGGGCCAGGGCGAGGCGGGCGGTGGTGATGTGGTCGGCGGCCGTGTTCGAGCCCGCGTTCCCTGGTCTGAACAGGGCGGCGACCGGCTCTCCGGTTCCGCCCGGGGCGTGGTCGACGAAGGCCGTCAGGGGGTGATGGCCGTAGGTCTTCTTCCAGGTCGCGGCAGCGTCCTGTTGTCGGAGTGTGCGATCACCCGGACGCCGTCGAGGTCGACCGTGACCCGTCCGTCGGCGTCCGGGGCGTGTCTGCCGGCCAAGGACCAGACCCGGCTGCGGACTTCGGACCGTGGGACCGGATGGCCTGCAAAGCTTTCTCGCCGGAGGCGGCGAGGGTGTCGATGAGGCGGGAGACGGTCGGGTCGGAGGCGACCGGGCCGAAGAGGGCCGGCTCGCACCGCAGCATCGCGACGTCCGCGAGGCAGTCCCCGGCGCGCAGACAGCCCACTCCCTCGGCCTGCCAGGCCCGTCCCTGACCACAAACCTAGCTACCGCACCACGCAGCCATATAGAAATTCTGCGCCGATCGCTACATTCCGAGACGACCGCTGAACCTGCACTCCAGAGCCTCTTCAGTTTCCAAAGCTGTCCGGAAGCCCCAGCTCAGAACCGCACTACGCCACAGCCGAAAATCCTGTGACGATAACTGGATCCCCAGGCCAGCGCATCATCCATCTGGTGATCGCTAGCAGATTCGTCACAGGGCGGCGTGGGTGTGCTCGGGCACCGCCTGCGCGTGGGCGCGGGCCTTCGCGGCGAACACGGCGCCCTGCGCGAGGTCGGCCCGGTGCTCGCCCGCCCTCGGCGGGCAGCGTCCGCAGGCCGGCCGGGGTGCAGCAGCCGGCGAAGGTGGCCGCGAGCCCGACGCCGCTCCACAGGTCGGGCTGCCGCTGCGCGGCGAAGCGGCGGACCGCGGCGGCGACGTTCGCCGGGTGGGCGCCGTGGATGAACCACAGCGCGCGGCCGATGCCCTGGTCGACGGCGCGGGGGAAGTAGGCGGCGTCGCCCTGCCACGGGTAGGCGTCGGGCACGCGCTGCTCGTCGACGAAGCGACGGGTGTGGAAGTAGGCCTTGTCGAAGCCGTAGCCGTCGACGGCCAGCCAGTGCATCTGCGGGTAGAGGGCCGCGTCGGTGAGTTCGGGCAGCACCTTCTTCCACAGCGGCCGCGGGAGGCGCGCCATGGCGAACCCGATGCCGATGTAGTTGAGGAAGATGTGCCGGGCGCCCTCGCCGGTGAGGAGGTCTTGGGTGCGGCTCGCGCGGCCCGGTCCCATCGCGTCGCGGACGACGCAGGCCATCGTCGCGCCCTCGTAGGCGAATCCCTGCAGTTCCGGGTCGGTCATGGCCAGCCTGCGCTCGGTCTCGTGCAGGCTCGGCGCCTCGATCCCCCACTCGAAACCGCAGACGACCGCCTGGGGAACGCGCTCCAGCCGTCGGGTGGCAGCCGTCGGCTCGACGGGAAATCCACGCCGGACGAACTCCACATCGGCCAGGGACGGGGCCATGAGCATTCTGCGGAGCGTGCCGATCGCCGCCATGTCCGCCTCCTTGTCTCCACTGCGAGTGCAAGAGGGCCTCATCGTCGGGGCGGCGCCGATCCGCGGGCATCTTCAGGCGTGCGCAGGTGTTCGGTGGCCCGGGGCCCCTTGCGTTCCCCCGGAGAAAAGGGGGGGGCTGTCAGCGGGTCCTACGGACGGCGACTTCCTCGGTGTGCACCTCCCGCGCGCATTCGGTGCAGTGCAGCTGGGACTGCACGAGCCCTTCACAGCCGATGTGCTGCGCCTGCCGCGGCGGCCCGCCCTCGTTGGGCAGATTACGGTCCCCCCATTGCATGAGGGCGATCACCGCGCGGGCGAGGTCATTTCCTTTCGGAGTGAGCCGGTACTCGAAGCGGACCGGCTTCTCCTGGTACGGGATCTTCTCCATCAGCCCGTTCTCGACCAGCCTGGCGAGCCTGGTGGCGAGCACATTCCGGGCGATGTCCAGGGTGCTGAGGAATCCGTCGAACCGATTGATGCCGAGGAAAGCGGAGCGGACGATGAGCAACGTCCAGCGCTCCCCCACCACTTCGAGTGACCGCGCAATGTTGCAGTCCTGGCCGTCATAGGTACGTTTCAGCATTCGGTCACGGTAGGCAGCCGAGAAGTCCTGTGAAAAGACCGAAGTGGTGAAGTAGGCACGAGTGAGCGGCCGGCCGCGGAAAGCGGCGTCCGCGCCGCGTCGCAGGTGGCCGTTCTGGCAGCCCCTGCCACCTGCGCGGGTAGTGAGCACTGCGGAAGACGCCGGGGGCGGTCGGGGCCGTCATCTGGACGTGAGCGACGGCCCTTCCCGCCCGCCCGAAGGAGTCCCGCCCATGGCGGTCCGTACCAACCGCCGCCCTGCAGAGGTCCCGTCGGCCCTGGACCGGCTGAACAGCAGCGGGCACACAGCGGCGCTCGGCGTGTATCTCGTCCTCACCGGGTCGTTCCTCCTTGAGCGGACGGCTCCGACCAGCGTCATCGAGCTGTTCTTCCCGCGGGTGGAAGTGCACCCTGTTCTACAACGCGCTGGTCTTCGCGCCGATGGTCCTTGCTGCTGCTCCACCGGCGTGCCGGTGGAGCGGCCGCGCGCTGCGGTTGCGCGGTCGTGGACCGCCGAGTGCCGGCGGGGCAGGCGAAATGATCTCCCGTCCCGGTCCGGCCTCCCGTCCTGCGCCGTGGCGGCCGGTGAGACGTGGTCGTGGTTGTGACGGCGGTGGCGCTGCTGTGCGTCTGGCTGCCCAGCATGGGCACGGCGCCGCGGGCGGCGATGGGGAGGGCCGGCCCGGGGTGTTCAGCGCGGAGCAGCTGGCCTGCGTCCAGTATCCGGGGCACGAGGGCTCCCAGCCGGTCGGGTGTCTTCCTGCCGCGTGGAGGTGGCGACGCCGAGCGTGCCTCCTTCTGCGGTGCCGGCCGCGGCAGCATGCGCAGGGGTGAGTCCCCTCCCGCGGCCGGCATCGGGCTGCCGTCCCCGGCCCACGGCCCGCGGGGCTCGAGGCAGTGGCTGTTCATCGCGGGTCTTCTGGCCGCGGGCCCGGGCATCCTCGTCTTCCTCGCGCGCGGGCACCTCATGCCTGCGCCGCTGCAGACGCCGCAAGCGGCCACCCGTGAGCGGGGCGGTCCTGCCGTGGCTGTCCCCCGCTCACGCACCTCCAAGCGGCACAGGCTCCCGGATCAGTAGGCCAGTGCCGGCTGTCTCTCGGAATGCTCAAGGACGTTGTGCGCATAGGCCGCGCTGGCCAGCGTCATGTGGTGGTGCCAGCCCGGGTAGGACCTGCCTTCGAAGTCCTGGAGCCCGAAGCCGCTGTCCAGGTCCCGCAGCGTCTGCTTGGTGTGGGCCTGCAGCTGGACCGTGGCGATGACGTCCTCGATCCGCCGGTGCACCATGTTGGTCAGCCACAGGGTGGCGGAGCGCGGCTGCCGGTCGCAGCGGACGGACAGCAGGCGGTACGTGCGCTGCGGCAGCTTCTCGAACGGGCCGCTGCGCGGCAGGCCCACCAGGCCCGCCTGGACCGTCAGGGTCCGGCCCTGCGGTGCCGTGCAGATGGTGGTTTCGAGTCTGCCGCCGTAGCCCGGCTCGAAGAACTTCCCGGCCGGCAGGACGACGGGCTGGGACCGGCCGTCGCGCCGTGTGGCTTGGAGGTGGCGGCCGACCACCAGCGGCAGGTTGCCCGGCACGGCCACGCCGAAGTCGCAGCCGAGCTGGCTGAATCCGCGCACCAGCGTGCCCGCTCCGGCGTGGGCGCTGAGGTCGGCGATGACGGGGACGGCCGCCATGCGGGTGCGCTCGCTCATGGCGCGCGCCAGATCGAGGGCGTGGTCCTCGAGACCCTGCGCGGCGACGTCGTGCGGGATGCGGGCGCGCGCCCTGCGGTTGGAGTCCCTGATCCAGGCGCCGGGCAGGAACAGCCGCCAGTCGACGGGGACCGCTCCGTCCCGGTGCACCAGGAACCCGCCGATGCCGACCTGGCAGTTGACCGACCTCCCGGTGTCGGGGACGAAGCGCCGGTGGACGCCGCAGGAGTGCTTGCCGCGCTTGCGCATGACCGCGACGTCGATCTGCCAGGCCACCGGGTTCAGCTGCTGCTCCGCCCAGCGCATGATCTCCTGGTTGGCCGGCTCCCACTCCCAGGGACTGGCGTTGACGAACTGGTGCAGCGACTGCGCGGCCGTCGGCGAGTCCGAGATGGTCGCCGCCAGCCGCCGCATCGACTTCTTGCCCGGGGTGCGCAGCAGGCTCACCAGGTAGGCGTGCGCCCAGCGGCGCTGATCGGCACGGGGCAGGTGGGCGAAGATCTGCTCCGCGAAGTCGAAGGCCGACGCCTGCTGCTGGAGCGGGCTCGTCATCAACACAGCGTGGTCCCCTGTCGGCCGCAGTGACTGGATACCCCAAAGGATAACGGTTGACCTCTTTTTTTGACCCCGCCCGTACCGCCCTGCCCGGAGACTCTGGGAAGTCGCCTCCGCCCGCGCGGCGACGAGGCGGACACGTACGGGCCATCGGCACGGGCCGGGGTGGCGGCCCGGAGGGCGGGACCGGACGCCGCCCTGGGGGTCAACCGCCGTTCGGGGGCGTGAGTCCGGCCTGGTCGCGGGCCGCCTCGATCGCAGGTCACGGGTCACGGGGGGGGTACAGGAGCGCGGGGGTTCGGGGGCCCGGAGTCACCGGGGCACAGGGGCACAGCGACGCAGGGGTTACGGGGTCACAGAGACGCAGGGGCGCAGGGGTACGGGGTCACAGGGGTACGGGGGTCACAGGAGCGCGGGGACCCGGAGTGTCGGAAGCTCAGACCGTCCCAACCGCTCGGTATGCTCCGGGTCCGCGCTCTCGGTGCGCCTCAAGCAGCCCACGGGGCGATCGGGTACCAGGGGATGATCTCCCGGCGGGCGAGCAGCCGGACGTCCCAGTACAGGAACGTGAAGGCGCCGGCGACGATCAGGGCGACGGCGGTGAGGACGGCGGCGCGTCCCGGCTTGGCCATCCACCGCTGCACCCGGGCGCCCGCCACGGCGGACAGCGCCACGAAGACGACCGCCATGATCGCGATGTTGCCCACCGACTGGAGCGTGAACGCCGCGGCGCCGTACAGCGGGTTGCCGCTCTGCGCCGCGTCCCGGAACAGCTGCCGGAACAACGGGTAGGGCCGCCCGATGAGGAAACCGCCGATCAGCACGCCCATGAAGAGGGTCTGCGCGTGCGGAAACCTGCGGCGAAGACGCGCGAAGGGATCACGGACGAACCCGAGCGCGCTCAGCCCCAGATAGAGCATCGACAGGCCGACGACGCCGAATGCGACCATGCTCTGCACGGAGCGGCCGGAGAGCACCCCGGGGACGGACTGGGCCTCGGAGAACTGCGGCATCGACGTCCCCACGAACCCCACCAGCACGCCGTACAGCGCGGACACCGTGACCATCCCGAGCGACAGCGGGCCCAGCGGCTTGAGCGCCTGTGCCGCCCGTCCCCACCGGCTGCCCACCGTGTCGAGCAGCGGTGCGACCGTGGCGAAGGCCGCGATGTTGCAGGCGGTGAACGTACCGGCGAGCCCCGAGGTGAAGGCGAAGACGATGCCCGCCACGACACCGGAGATCGGCGCCTCGGGGTCGTGGCCGAGCAGGGTTCTGGCGATGTTCCCGCCGATCGTCCGGTCCACGAACACCGCGGACCACACCACCGTGAGCAAAAAGCCCGCGGCGACGCTCAGCAGGAGCACGCGCCACCGCCGGAGCACCGGTTGGGTTGCGGGTGTATCGGTCTGTCCCGCACGGTCCCGTGACGAGACCTGCATCTGCTGTGCGTGCGTCATTGAGGCTCTCCAGTCGGCTGGTTCGGGGGTGGGGGGGCGCGAGAGCGCCGCCCCAGCGGGAGAGTAGGGAGAACCCCGGTCCGGGAGCGTCTTCGAGATTGCCGAGCGCGGATTGCGCGCGTACGGCCGCAGAGGACCGGCCACGGCGGTACGTCGGCGCACTTCGGCAAGTCGGGGGGTGGACGAAGAAGCCGGGTCTTAACAGTTGGGCATTTCAGGCAACTTCGCATTGCCGCGCTGGGCCACGGAGGCAACGCTTTCTGTTGATGCGACTGTCAACAGGAAGCCAGGGCGGACATGACCAGGCAAGACCGTGCGGTGCGTACGCGCAGGACGCTGATCGACGCGGCCGCCGTGGAATTCAACCGGGACGGCTACCACGGCACGACGCTGGCTCAGATCGCCGGTGCCGCGAAGATCTCGATGGGAGCGCTGACCTTCCACTTCCCGAACAAGGCCCAGCTCGCCGATGCCGTCGCGGAAGAGGCGTGGGCCACGGCGAGGACGGTGGTCGAGCACATCGCCGGCCAGGCGGCCCCGGCGCTCCAGCGCACGATCGCGTTGACCCTGGAGCTCACCCGGCTGATCGAGGAGGAGGTACTCGTGCGGTGCGCGGTGCGCCTGTCCCGGGAGCGGCACAGCCCCACCGGGTGGGCCGAGGTGTGGCTGCCGCTGGTCACCAGCCTGGCCGGCCAGGCGCATGCGAGCGGTCAGCTGAGCGGTCATACGCTGCCGGACGACCTGACCGGGCTCATCCGCCTGCTGATCGGGGGCTGCGAGGTGAATCTGCGCAACGCCGAGGCGGCGCCTTGCGGCGAGAGTGCCGTCGACCGGCTCCAGCACAGCTGGCGCCTGGTGCTTGAGGGCATCGCACCGTCGGGCGGCGCTGCGACGCTCCCGCTGCCGGGCGCGAGCGGGACGGCGTCTTCGGGGGGAGCCTGCGTCGCCGGGGCCCCGGCCCGGTCCCTGTCCGGCGGGCAGGCGTGAAGGGCGGGGGGTCGCGGGCGGGCTCTGGCTCTCACTGGGCCGTTCGTCCTCCGTCCACGGCGAGCGCCGCTCCGGTGACGAAGGAGGAGCGGTCGCTGCAGAGCCAGAGCGCCGCCTCGGCGATCTCCTCGGGCGATGCCATGCGCTTTTGCGCCGACCGTCCGCCGGGGTCTCCCCCGCCGCCGGGGGTCCTCTGCGTGGCCTGCTCCAGCAGTTCGGTGCGGGTGCTGCCGACCACCAGGGCGTTGACCCGTACGCCCTGCTGCCCGTAGTCGGCCGCCGCCGCCCGGGTCAGGCCGAGCACGGCGTGCTTGGCCGCGACGTACGGCGCCGAGGCGCGGGTCGCCCTGACCCCGGCGACGCTCGCCGTGTTCACGACGACGCCGGCGCCGGTGTCGAGCATGAAGGGCAGCTGGGCGCGCATGCAGTTCCACACGCCCCGCACGTTGACGTCCATGACCTGGTCGTAGACCGCGTCCTCGACCTCGTGCAGCCGCTGGCCCGACGTACCCCATCCGGCGTTGTTGAAGGCGCAGTCCAGCCTGCCGAAGGCGGTCAGGGCGGCCTGCACCGCCCGCCCGGCGTCCTGCGGCCGGACGACGTCGCCCGGTGCGCACACCGCGGCGCCGCCGGCGCGTCCAGATCATCTGGTGGCCGAAGGGGAGGAGATAGGCGGCGTGCATCAGCAGCGCGGGCGCCTGCCGGACCGTTTCGCACAGCAGCAGCGGGGTCGTACCGGGTACGGCTGGTCCGGTAGAAACTGTGGCTGCGCGGCCATTCGGCGGTGACGGTGAAGCCGTCCGCCCCGGTCTGCTGCCAACCGGTTAAGAACACCTCGGACACCGCGGCGCGGTGCACGTATTCCCTGGGGACGGTGGTGGTCAGCACCGCTGGTGGAGCCTCGCCGGCGCGTTCGGCGGATCTGAGCATGATCACTTCAGGAGAGAAGAAACCCAAGAGGGCGGAAAGTACGGGCAAAGAAAAAATAAGGGCGTTCTGTTTCTCTGTCGAGGGTCTTGGCCATGATCCATATGATAGTGCGGCGACCAGGCACGATCTCTGCGAGCGCAGCCTCGGCTCCCCGCGGAATCAAGCCGGTACGCCGGAACGACATTGCGGCCACCCGAGGATTTGGCCGCGCCCCCCACAGGGGAAGATAGTGAATGTCTGGTTTTTTATGGAGGTACCCGTGGCAACACGCAGAGTGAAGCAACCCCGGGCGCTGCGGACCCGGGAGTCCATCGTGCAGGCCGCGGCCCAGGTCTTCGACGAGCTCGGCTACAGCGGATCGAGCATCGCCAAGATCGTGGAGCGGTGCGGGACCACTCCGGGCGCGGTCTACTTCCACTTCAAGTCGAAGGAAGCGCTGGCCGACGCCGTGATGGAGGCCCAGTCGCGCACCATCCTCCCGCGCCTTGACTCACAGCGCCTGCAGCGCGTGGTCGACGCCACCATCGTCTGGGCGCACCAGCTCCAGAGCGACCCCCTGCTGCGCGCCGGGGTCCGTCTCACGAGCGAGCGGGGCACCTATCAGGCCCACGTGGGTTCGCCGTACGAGTCCTGGGTGTCGATCCTCGGCGACGACCTGGAGGAGGCGCAGCGCGCGGGCGAGCTGCAGCCCGGGGTCGAGCCCCGGGAACTGGCGGAGTTCATCCTCGAGGCGTGCACCGGGATACAGATGTACGCCGCCGCCACCACACGCCGCAGCGACCTCCCGGTCCTGGTGGAGCGCATGTGGCGTTACCTGCTTCCGGGTGTGGCGGTGCCGGCCATGATCACGCAGGTGCTCACGCATTCGACGTGGACGCTCGAACTCACCTGACGCCCTGCCGGGCGCCGGCCCCGAGGGCGCACCCGGCCGGTCTGCACCCGGCCGGTCTGCGCCCGGCCCCCACACCCCGGGGCCCTGCCGGGCCGTGACGCGCACGGGCCGGGGCCGCGCCGGCCGGGTGCGCGGGGGTGGTCATCGTGAGGGCCTTGGCCTGGAGGCGTACGCGTACGGCACACTGCAGGCGAGTGCGGCCGGGTTCGTCCTGCCCGCCCTGAAGGACGCGGGGCCCGTTTCGCGGAACCCCTTCGCCGCGGCCAGGCTTTGGAGTCTCCCGCGATGAGTCTCCCCCGGGGGGGAGGGGGGAGACAGCAGGCCGGGGGGATGAACGGCGAGAGGCTCTTTCTTTTCCGGGAGGTGAGCCGGCCCGGCGGACCGGGCCGGACCTGGTGATCACCGCCGGCGGGATGCGCAGCCGGGCCCGCAGGGTGCTCTGCGGGGACGCTCACCGGCCCCGCCGGCTGGGTGTCACCGCCTGGCACGCCACCAAGGGCCCCCACACCGGCACGATGACGCAGACCTGGAGGCGGCGGACCCTCCTCGGTGCCCAGCCGCGCGCGGGCGGCCGTACGAACTGGTTCGTCTGCCGCCCCCGCTGCGCGGCGGCCGGGACGGGAGTCCTCAAGCCCCCACATCGTCCTCAAGCGCCGGGCGGGCTGATCTTTCAGCTGGTCCGGCGCCTGAGGACCGCCGGCACAGCTCAGCGGGTGCGGTAGCGCACGTACATCACGCCACTGCCGAAGGCCCGCTCCTCGACCAGCTCAAGGTCGAGCCGCACCCCGTCGGGGAAGAACCGCTTGCCGCCGCCGACCACGGTCGTGGTGACGAACATGTGGTACTCGTCCACCAGCCCGGCCTCGATCGCCTGCGCAGCCAGCGTCGGGCCGTCGACGGTGAAATCGCGTTCGGCGTCGGCCTTGAGCTTGCGCACCGCCTCCGGGTCGAAACTCCGCTCGAGGCTGGTCTTCGCACTGGACACCGAATCGAGCGTCGTGGAATACACGATCTTCTGCGCGGCCTGCCAGTCCCGCGCGTACTGCAGGATCTGCGGCGGCTGGCCGGGCTCCTCCAACGCGGTCTCCCAGTACAGCATCGTCTCGTACATCCGCCGGCCGTAAAGATACGTGCCGACCGGGCGGAAGAGGTCGTTGATGAAGGTGTGCACCTCCGGGTCGTCGGCCCCGGTGCCGATGCCTCCCTGCGCCGCCGACACGTAGCCGTCGAGCGAGGTGACCATCGAGTAGATGAGCTTTGCCATGCGTCTCCTTCAGGTACGGGCGGCCGGCCCGTGACCGGTTCTGCAGGTGATGACTTGTCCACGACCCGAAACTCATCGGCCCGCCGGCCGGCCGGCGATGCGCCGCGCAGATCCCGCCCCTGCGCGACCGTCAGCCTGCCCCGTAAAGTCGGGAACGCGGCCGGCTGGTGGTTGGCCGTTGAGCGCGGTGTGTGGCGCGGTGGTGAATTGTAGGTGTGCGGCCCGACGGGGTACGCCCCGCCTCACTCGCTCTCGGACCGGCATGCCCTCACATAAGCCCACTCATCCAGCACGGCCCCGGTTGAACCGCTCCACCACACCGTCCGCGTGCACGCCGACGGCCTGCCCATCTTCATACCGTTGGCCCGCGGCCGGCAAGGGACGGGTTCGCCCGCGTGAAATACCCTGCCCGGCACGCGAGTTGCGCCACAAACGAGGACTTGCGGCAGGCGCCGTCGCCGGTCAGGACCCGCTGGACGGTGACGCCGGCGCCAGCGACGCAGGGCGTGGGCCCGCTGCCAGAACCCGACGGCGGTTTCCCGCTTCTCGTCGGTGAGTATCTCGCAGAGGCCAGGCGGGAATGGTCATCGACCGCGCCGCGCAGCAAGCCCAACGCGGCCCTGGCCCGGTTCCCGCGGCCCGCCGGCCGGCCGAGGACCTTGTGGCCGCCGCCGGGCACGTCGCCGAGTCTCCTGATGCCGACGTGGACGAAATCGCCGGGGGCATCGTGCTCACAGCGGCGCCACCCGGCCGGCGGCACGCCCCAGGTGGGCCAAGACAGCCAGCCGGCAGCGGGCCAGGACACCGCGGACGCTCGCCGGACCCAGGCCCAGGAGGCAGGCGATGCGGGCCGGACCCCACCGGCGCAAGACGCCCACCTTGATGATCCGCCGCACGGTGCGGGTCGAGATCCGGCGCGGGCGCGAGGACCCCTCGGCCATACCCGCCTCGCCCGCACCCGGTAGCGACCCGCCCACCGCAGAGCTGTCGCCGGCGAGACCTGAAAGCGCTCCAGCACGCCACCACGGCCCGGAAAAAAAGGGGGAGGCTCTCCCAGCCCCTGCCCCGGGCGTTCCACAAGCGGCCTGACCAACAACACCCGCCTGGCGAGCGACGCGCCCGGCCGCCCGCTCGCCTTCACCCCCACCGGCAGGAACACCAACAACTGCACCCAGTTCACCGCCGCAACGAAGGCGATACAGGTGCCCCGCCCCGGCCCGGGACAGCCCCCGGCACGGCCCGGCCACGCGCCGGGCGCCAAAGGCCCCCGGCGTCTCCTCCCCGGCCCTCCTCGAAACCAGCCCTGACCGCGCGCTTCTCCTTCCACAGGTAACAGAGGGCGACGGCAAGGATCGCGGTACCCACCAGATTGGCGACGAAGTGCCACCACACGCGATACGTCACCAGCGCCGGGCCGGGATCAATCACACCGAACCAGGTCGACAGACCGATCGCCCTAGCGGCACCCAGAGCCACCGAAACCGTCAAAACGATGTGCTCAACACCGTGAATGCCCTGCATCCACACGCCCATCCTGGCCCACTTACGGGACCTGAGGTCCCCGGCGGCCCGGCGGGTGATCTGCACAATGCCGACCAGGCCGGCGAGGAAAATGAAATTCCCCGTCAAATGCAGGATCTCCATGCCCAACGCGGGCCTGGCCGGATCCACCTGACCCATGCCACGCGCCAGAGAGTTCGCCCAAGGAGTCATCCACGCAGGGGCATACGGGTTCGCCACCCAGTATCCGGCCTGGGCCACGTGCTCCTGAAAGTGGCCGATCTGACCGACCACACCCAGACCGATGACGGCGACCGCAGTCCTGTACAGCCAGCGCCGGACAGGCCCACGATGCGCATAAGCCAGCACGGCAACCGCCGCCCACATAGCCACAGCCCAACCGATGAACACAACGGCACCCCACGTGTCCAGCAAAGACACCGCACCGCCCATATCGTGACCGCCCTGACCTGCATGTGCAGAAGGCCCATGGGTCCATCAGTGGACTCCTTGTCCAGGTCGCAGGTTGATACTCCGACTTACAACCCCGCCACCGTAGAAACCCCCCCACCCAACACACCACTCCACACGTGCCCTACTCAACCCACAAACACAACACCCCTCCAGCCAGAACAACCACCATCACAACACCCCACAACCCACAGCACACCCGCCGCCGGTGACGGGAACGGAAAGCCCGCACAACGCGGACGGCCCGCACAGCGCGGACGGCGCGGAAGGCGCACTCGGGTCGTCCTCTCTGTCAGCCTCGGGCGATACATCGCGGTTTGCCGGGTTGGCGTGAGAGGGCACCGACAGGAGTCTCCACCTATGACCAGCACAAAGCCCGCCGGGGCGGATCCGGCCGCCCGCCCGAAGCGCCGGACGTTCAGCACCGCGTACACACTGCCGATCGTCGTTCGAGTGCAACGCCGCCACGCCCGGCGACAACGGCACGGTCCCGCGGCGGGAACGCCTCCACCACTCCCGTCAAGGAGTGGCTGACCGTCCGCGATGCGGGGGGCACTGGAGAACCTCACCGCCAAGCGGACCAGCCCGGTGGGCCGAAGAAGTCAGCCGCCGAGGCGCACAACGAGAGACTGCATGGACCCCACCGGAGCGGAACCCAAGGAACTCGCAGACCACCTTTGAAACGCCAGGTCCGGACAGGATCGCGCGGTCACTGACCAATCTTCACGCTCGGGCGGTGGAAGGCGCCCCGGTAGGTGGCTGGGGTCATGCCGATCTGGCGGCTCAGGTGCTGGCGGAGCGACTCGCCGGAGCCGAGGCCGCTGCGGCCGGCCACCTGTTCGACGGTGAGATCGGTGGTCTCCAGCAGCTCGCGGGCCCGCAGCAGCCGCTGCTGCAGCAGCCACTGGAATGGAGTCACACCAGTCTCGGCTGTGAAACGGCGGGTCAGGGTCCGCACACTGACCTTGGCTTGACCGGCCAGGTCGCGCAGGGAGATCGGCTGGTCCAGGTGCTGCAGTGCCCAGATGCGGGCCGCATCCAATGAGGAGTCGGTCTCGGCCGGGAGCGGGGTCTGCACGAACTGTGCCTGCCCGCCATGGCGGACCGGGGTGACGACGGCAGCGCGGGCCGCCGTGTTGGCCACGGCCGCGCCGTAATCGGAGCTGATCAAGTGCAGGCACAGGTCGATCCCGGCGGCCGAACCCGCACCGGTGATGATCGGCCCCTCCTCGGCGAACAGCCGGTCGGCGTCCACGTGCACCAAGGGGAAGGCACGCTGCATTTCCTCGGCCAGGCCCCAGTGGGTGGTGGCGACGCGGCCGTCGAGGAGTCCGGCCTGGGCGAGGACGAAGGCGCCGCTGCAGATCGAGGCAACGCGCTTGCCCGCGGCCGCAGCCTCCCGCAAGGCGTCCAGTGCGGCGGGCTCGGCGTCGTGCCGGCTGGCAGTCGAGGGAACGATCACCGTGTCCGCCGCCGCGACCGCCTGCAGGCCGTGCCGGACCACCACCTCGATGCCGCCGGAGGCGGCGATCACGCCGGGCGTGGCGGTGCACACCGTCACCTCATAACCGGGGCGTCCGGCGAGTTCGACGGCGCCTAGCAGCGCGGACGGCATGGACAGGTCGAAGGGCTTGACCGCGGGAACGGCCAGGACGGCGACACGATGCATGGCTAGATCCTTGGATGTCATGGCCTTCAGGCCACTAACCTACCCTGCGTCCGCACGGCAGAGTTGGGCGTGCGGGCGGGCCCTCCGCGAACCACGTTTCCCCCTTTGGGGAAGCGGTCCATTTTGAAGGGTGAACGGAGACAAGACCATGGGTGGATCAGTCGTCATCGGGGCAGGTGCGACCGGGGTCGCGACCGCCAGGCAACTGGCCGACAGCGGCAAGCGGGTCCGCCTCATCACCCGCAGCGGCAGTGGTCCTGACCACCCCGCCATCGAACGGGTCTCCCTGGACGCGAGCCACACTGACGAGCTGGCCGCGGCTCTGGCCGGAGCGACCACGGTGTTCAACGCAGCCATGACCGCCTACCAGACCTGGCCGGATACCATGCCGCCGTTTTTCACCTCGATTCTCGCCGCGACCGAACGGGCCGGGGCCGACTACGTGATGCTCGGCAACCACTACGGCTATCAGCAGACCACCGGGCCGGTCACCGAGCGCACCCCGATGACCCCGCACACCCGAAAGGGCCGAGTGAGGGCCCAGCTGTGGCAGCAGGCCAAGAACGCCCACGACGAAGGGCGGCTGCGGGCAACCGAAGTGCGAGCCGGCCAGTACCTGGGCCCAGGCGCAGTCTCAGCGTTCACACTGCTGGTCGCGCCCCGAGTCCGCGACGGCGAACTGGCACTCGTCCACGGCAACCCCGATGCGGCGCATTCGTTTTCCTACACCGAGGACGTCGCAGCGGCGCTGGTGACGGTCAGCAGCGACGAGCGAGCCTGGGGACGGGCGTGGCACGCCCCGGTTATCACCACGACCATACGTCATGCCGCAACTGACCTCGCCGAACTCCACGGAGCGCCCGAACCGCGGTTGGAGCAGCTCACCGAACGGGACATGACACTGCTGTCCTTCACCGATCCACTGTGGCGGGAGTTCGCCGAGATGAGCTACATGTCCGAGCGTCCGTTCATCGTGGACGACAGCGATATCCGCGACACCTTCGGACTCAAGCCTTCAACGCTCCGCGAAGCGCTGGCGGCCTGAGCGGTGGTGGGCGGGCCGGGCTCCTGGCCCGCCCACATCTGGACATGAGGTGCGCGAGGTGCTCGACGATCGCCGCACCACCTCACCCTCCCGGTCAGCCCGGGAAAACCAGGCCGCCCTGGCTGCGGGGCACCCTCGCCGCAATCTGCACCTCGTGACGCGGCAGCAGGACCTCCATGAATTCCCGCAGCGCCTCGATCCCCTCTCCAGTGCGCGCGCAAGCGCCAACCAGCCACGCAGCACCCGTTGCCCTGCGGTACGGCTCGGCCGCCTCCTGGCGCCGGCCAGACGGGCAGATGCGGCAGCTTCGTTGCGTGGGGGCTTGTACAGGCAGGCGGTGCCCCTGGTTGAGCAGGCGGTGAGGAGCAGGGTGGCGCATGGGAGGGCCGGGGCGCTTCCGGCTGTTTCTCAGCGGACTTTGGGGGCTGTCTTAAGGGTTTTTGAAGATGGCCTTCGAACAAGGGTTTGCGCCCAGGCTGGGTTCTAGGCTCTCGAGCACCCCCCACAGGGTCCGGTGGCCGCGATCGCGGCCACCGGGCATAGGGGGCGAATCAGCCGACCGAACAGACCGAGGTGTCCTTACATGGGTTCCCGCCGAGCCGCTCGCCCGTCCCGCTCGAACGCCCGCCCCCGCGGTGGGCCGAAGAGGCGCGGTCCCGCGCTGGCCATGGGAGCCGTCGCGGCGATCGCGGGCGTCGGGATCACCATGGCGGTCGTCAGCGGTGAGGACGGCGACGCCTCGAACAGGGTGGCCGCGGACAGCGCGGACCAGACGCCGGGCGCCCAGGGTGCCTCCGGCGGGGCGGCGCCCGGTGCTTCTGCTTCGGTGAGTGCGAGTGCGACCGCCACGGCGAGCAGCTCGCCGAGCGCGAAGCCGAAGCCGAAGGAGAAGCGCAAGCAGTCGGCAAGTCCTGCTCCCCGTGCACGGAAGACGACCGTTCCCGCGTCGAAGCCACTCGCGGGAACGGCGGCGAAGAGCAGCGGCGGTGGGGCGGTGGCGGGAGGTTCCGGCGGTACACGGCCCGGCGGCACCGGGGCGGGCTCCGGTTCGGGGTCGGGGTCCGGAGTCGGTGGCGGGCCCGAGGCGCAGGTGCTCGCGCTGGTCAACAAGGAGCGGGCCACGGCGGGATGTGCGCCGCTCACGGCGAACGAGCGGCTCACCCGGGCCGCCGACGACTACAGCGACGTCATGGCCAGCAGCGGCGTGATGTCCCACACCGGCCCCGACGGCTCCACGATGACGACCCGCATCGAGGCGGCGGGGTATCGGTGGTCGACTCTGGGCGAGAACATAGCCCGGGGTCAGGCGGACGCGGCCTCGGTGATGAAGTCCTGGATGAACAGCCCCGGACACCGCGCGAACATACTCAACTGCTCCTTCAAGGAACTGGGCGTGGGCGTCCACTTCGGTGACGGCGGCCCCTGGTGGACGCAGGACTTCGGCGCCGGCCGCTGAACCCACTCCCCTGGCCGCCAGCCCGCCAGCGTCGGTCACTTGCCCCGCTCGGCTGTGTACACACGAACGGGCTCTGGCTGCACTTCTGTGACGGGGCCACTCTGAGTGACATTCGGATACCTTCGAGCCGTGCGTGAAGTCGCCCGAAAATAATCCGTGGACGAGACGGTCAGGCCGACAGTTCGAGGCCGTGAAAGAAGTCACGCTCCGGCTGGAGGAGTTGTTGTTCCCGTCGATCGCGGACGTCGCGGTTCGGTGGACGTGAACATCGAAATAGTGCGCGTTGACGCGCACTGCATCGCGAACGGTGCCCCGTGCCCGGCCTGCGGCGTCTGGTCGAACCGAATTCATGGTTCCTACCTGCGGTTTCCCGCTGATGTGCCGAGCGGTGGCCGAAGCGTTGTTCTCCAGCTGAGGGTCCGTCGGTTCACCTGCGGGAACTCGGGCTGCGCACGCCGTACCTTCGTCGAACAGATACCCGGCTTGACACGCCGGTACGGTCAGCGGACCGAGCGGTTGCGCGCCACCCTGGCCGCGGTCGGCCTGGCCCTCGCGGGCCGGGCCGGAGCCCGCATCGCCCGCGTTCTCGGCGTGTCCGTCAGCCGCAGCACGGTGCTCCGGCTGGTCGATGCTGCCCGAGCCCGATGTCCCCGCGCCTCGGGTGGTCGGCGTCGACGAGTACGCCACCCGCAAGGGCCGCCACTACGGCACCGTCCTCGTCGACATCGAGACCCGCCGCCTCGTCGACCTGCTGCCGGACCGGGAGGCGTCCAATCTCGCGGCCTGGCTCGCCGAACGGCCGGGCACTGAGGTCGTCTGCCGAGACCGTGCGCCGTTCTTCGCCGAAGGCGCCTCCGCCGGTGCCCCGCAGGCCGTCCAGGTCGCGGACCGGTGGCACCTCTGGCACAACCTGAGCGAGGCCGCCGAACGGACCGTCGCCCAGCACCGCCGCTGCCCGCGAGCCCTTGCCCCGGCCACCTCCGAACCCGAGCCTGAGTCCGCCCCGGAAGAAGAACCGCCCGGTTCACCATGGCCGACCGGACACCGGTTCGCCGATCGCACGAGGTCCCGGCACGCCGCCGTTCACGCACTCCTGGAGGCAGGACACAGCCGGCGCTCGGTCCAGCGGCAGCTCGGCATGGCCTGGCACACCGCCAAACGGTTCGCCGACGCGGCGGAGCCGGAAGTCCTGTTCACCGGCCAGTGGCAGAACCGGACCTCGATTCTCGACGACTACAAGCCCTACCTGGACAACCGCTGGAACGAGGGCTTCAGCAACGCCTGGAAGCTGTGGGAGGAGATCGTGCCACTCGGCTACAAGGGCAGCTGCCAGCGCGTTCGCGCTTACCTGCACATGAAGCGCACCTCACCGCGACCGGTGACCGCCCGGCCGCCGTCGCCTCGCTGCCGGCATCGACCGCGACATCGAGGCCATCACCGCCGGACTCACCCTGCCCTGGAGCTCGGGCGCGGTCGAAGGACATGTCAACCGGATCAAGATGCTCAAGCGTCAGATGTTCGGGCGTGCTGGCTTCGCCCTTCTGCGGAAGCGAGTCCTGCTCGCCTGATGCTGTCCACCAATGGGTCGTCCACATTCCTCCCCAGATCAGATCGCGGGGCGCCGGAGCACGTCGGTCGGCTCCCAGTTGCTCTTCCAGAAAGTTTCAAGCCCGTGCTCGTTGATGAACTGCCGTTCGACCTCGTGGATGGGGTACAGCCCTTGGATGTTGATCACGTCGTGGCCCTCGTGTCCCGGAATGCCGACGTCGATGCCCAGGTAGTCGTCACTGCCGAGGACCAGCGGCGCGAACACGCAGAATGCCGTCATCTCCGACTCGGGCACGATGCGCTCACCGAAGTTGATGGTGCTGCCGTAACTGAATGGGCAGGTTCCACGGAGCTGCTCGGCGAGGAAGCCCACCGCGTGGGCCCAGATCACGTTGGTCGAGTTCACACTGAGGCAGAGTTCCGGCGAGCCGTGCTGCCAATCCGGATGCTCTGCCAGCGACAAGCCGTAGGTGAGCGCCGTGAGAAGCCCGTCCGGCAGGTTGTCGTACACGATCTCCGTCACACCCCGCAGCCCCTGCTTGGTCGATCCGACAGGGAAGAAGCGGGGCTCGCTTCCTCCGGAAAGCTGATCAAGATGGGCGAGGTACTTCTCAACGCGACTGGCCATGTGTCCAGCCTGCACGATCGCTCACCGGTGCACGCCACCGGGACCGTCACCAGTAACGCTCCGCAACAGATCCACAGAAGTTGAGCCAGAGCCCAGACTCGGCGACAAAGCCACCCGCTCACTGCCTGGGCCGCCGGCGCCGGTTGCTCATCCCCCCTGGCCCTGCCGGTGCTGATCGCTGATCCCGCTCACCACCCCGGCCCCGGCCCCGGCCGCCGACGCGGGCCGCCGGCCCCGGTCACCACCCCCGCCCGGCCGGCCGCGCCCGGTCGCTGGCCCCACTATCGGCCGCCGGTCAGTGCACTCCG
Organism: Streptomyces sp. NPDC126510; assembly: GCF_040302345.1. Classification (NCBI taxonomy): domain Bacteria; kingdom Bacillati; phylum Actinomycetota; class Actinomycetes; order Kitasatosporales; family Streptomycetaceae; genus Streptomyces; species Streptomyces sp. NPDC126510. Next base: position 92,049 of record NZ_JBEORR010000021.1, read on the forward strand.
GTCACCGCGCCGCGCCGCCGGTTCCGCCCGAGTCGGCCAGTACGAACGACACCCGCACCCGGGCGCCGCCCAACGGCCCCCGCGTGATCGTCAGTTCGCCGTCCGCTGCGCGGGCGGCCCGGGCCACGATGTCCAGACCCAGCCCCGTCGAACCACCGACGCTCACCCCCCGGGTGAGCGCCGCGTCGGGGTCCGCCACGCCCGCTCCCGCGTCATCGACGGTGAGGAACACGTGCTGCTCGACCCGCTCCACGCGCACGGAGAAGGCGGTGCCCTCCAGGGTGTGCCTGAAGACGTTGCCGATCAGCGCGTCGACCACGGCCGCCAGGTCGTCCTCAGGGAAGGCGACGGGCGCAGGGCGCGGAGTGAGGGAGCGCTCACAGGGCCGGTTTTGCTGGGTGGCCAGGACCGACCAGAAGTCCAGGCGCATGGCGACCACCTCGGCGACGTCGCAACGCTTGGCTTGGCCGGCGGCCGCACGGGCCGGCTGCGCCGCGGCCAGCGGTGTGCGGGCCGCGGCGATGATCGCATCCAGTTCGCTCTCCAGCTGCCCGGCCGCCTGGGCGACCCGCCGGGCGCTCGGCGTGGACCCCATCCGGTCGGCCTCCAGGTAGAGAGCGGTCAGCGGGGTGCGCAGCCGGTGTGAGAGGTCGGCGACCAGCTCGCGCTCCACGGCGAGCAGGTCCAGGACGCGGTCGGCCATGGTGTTGAACGCCGCACCGGCCTCCTGCAGTTCAGGCGGGCCATCGGGCTCGACACGCGCGTCCAGGTCGCCGGAGCCCAGAGCCAGTGAGGCACGCTTGAGGCTGCGCGAGGAGCGCACGACGCGGGCACCCAGCCGGTCGGCCACCAGGACCGAACCGCCGACCAGTCCCAGCGCGAGCAGCGCCATGACGCCCCACGAGGCAGCCACACCCCGGGTGAGGTCCGCGGCGGGCACGAACGCTTCCACGACCGCAACCCGCTCGCCCGGCAGGACGACCGGCTGAAGGTAGACCCAGCCGCCAGAGGTGTCCACAGCCAGCGTCTCGCGTCCGCGCACCGCCCGCTCGAGTGCCTCCTTGGGCGCGTGGGGGGCGCCGACGAAGCCGCCGTCGGGCAGCCGTACGGCGAGCTGGTCGGTGGAGCCGAGCTCGGCGACGGCCTGCTGCACATCCGCGCGCCGGGTGGTCAGGGCCAGCACCGGGGACAGGGCAGCGGCCCGCTGCTCGGCAGCCGTGGTGGCCCGGTCCCGTGCCTGTTCGCGTACCAGGAGGGCGAGGGGGATGAGGAAGGACAGGGCCACCATCGAGGTGACAGCCAGAGCGATCCCGGCCAGGGCGCGTCTCATGGCGAGCTGACCAGCTTGATGCCCAGGCCGCGCACGGTGCGCAGATAGCGGGGTTTTCGCGCCTTCTCGCCCATTTTGCGGCGCAGGGCGGACAGGTGCACGTCGACCGTCTGGTCCTCGACGTAGGGCTGCTGCCACACCTCGGCCAGGATGCGCCGCCGGGTGACGACCTCATCGGCGTGCGCGGCCAGATAGGCGAGCAGGTCGAACTCGCGGCGGGTCAGGGGAAGTTCCCGGCCTGCCAGGTGCGCGGTACGCGCCATCGGGTCGATACGCAGGTCCGCCACCTGCACAACCGGCAGCCTTGCCGCCTCGACGTCGGCAGGCACCGACCGGCGCAGCACCGCGGCGAGCCGCGCGGCGAGCTGGCCGCCGGAGAACGGCTTGACCAGGTAGTCGTCGGCCCCCGCGTTCAGCAGCCTGATGATCTCGCCCTCGTCGTCACGGGCGGTGGCGACCAGGACCGGCACCCGGGAAATACCCCGGATCATGCGCAGCACGTCCAGGCCGTCGAGATCGGGCAGCCCCAGATCCAGCACCACAATGTCCGGCGGGCTCTGGGTGATCTCGCGCAGCGCCTCGAAACCCTGGTGGGTGGTCCTGACCGCGTAACCGTGCCCGGACAGCACCTCGATCAACGCAGCCCTGATGACGGGATCGTCCTCAACGACAAGTACACAGGCCATGAGCAGGCACCGTAGCCGGTCCGACACCATAGTGCCGTGCCCCGCCTCCTGCGCTACCTCACCATATGGCTCGCCTGCACCACGGCCAGCGCCACCGCCGTCATCCTCACCATCCACTTCGTCGTCGGCTCAACCCGCCCCACCGCACCCGTCGCACAATCCGCACCCAGCCAACCCCCCAAACCCCCGCGCCCCGGCCCCACCACCGCCACGCCCACCCCCAAACCGTCGGCAAGCCCCCGCACACCCAGCCCGCCACCCCCAAGCAGCAAACCCGCAACCGGCCCCAGCCGCACACCCACACCCACACCCACACCCACCACCCGCACCAGCACCCCCGCGGCACCGACCGGCGCAGACGGCCCCGACTGCCGGGAAGACGGCGCCGGCGTCTACACCGTGCCCTCCCAAGGAGGCAAAGCCACCGTACGATTCAGCGACAACGCCGTATGCCTCATCTCGGCAGTGCCCAACCAAGGCTTCACGGTGAGTACGAGCCGGACCGGAGCGCAGACGCTCACCGTGACCTTCACCGCCAGCCACCACCGCTCCGAAATCACCACGACCACCCAGCCGCAAAACCACGCCAGCATCCGCGAAACCTCCTGGTAACACCCCCTCCCACGAACCCTCTGGTGGCGCTGCGTCCACAGGATCAGGCCATGGGGACTACTGTCCGGCGCTGCGGTGGTCGAACGTGGCGACCTTGTGCACGTGTGCGCGGCCCGGGTGGGCGCAGCCGTGGAGCCCAGGGCGGGTACTGGACGGAGTCTGCTTACGCGACAACGGCCGCCGCGCCCACGACGTCGAAGCGTCGCCCCCTCCCCCGCACAGGCCTCCCCTCAGCCGTCACCCGCGTGCGCGGGCAGCATGCGTCGCACGACGCGACCGAGGAACTGGGGTGGCCGGCGCGGGCCCTGCGCACCGCAGATCGAGCCTGACCGGCCGATGCGCGCTTGTGCGCCGACTCGCAGGGTGCGGGACACCGCGCAGTGAGCGGCGCGGGCCACCTGGGCAGCCGGTCCCGAGGTCGGGCAGACCTCGGAGCCGGCCACGTGGCTGGGGTGAGCCGCACAGATGGTGGCACGGCCCGCCCCGAGGGCTCAGCCCGCCGCGCGCCACCACGCGGGAGACACGCTGAGGCTCCAGACCTCACCCGAGTGCCCCTGGGCATGTTCGTCCGCGCGGACGAAGATCCTCACGCCGGACTCGAGGACCCGGTAGCGGCGCATGTCCCCGGGCGTACCGTCCTCGTCCGGGTCGGGTTCGACCGAGCAGCCGAGCCCGGTGATCGCGGCGGCCATGTCCTCGAAGCGCGTCGAGGGAGCGAAGGTGCCGTAGGCGCCGCGCAGGGCCGCCGGGACGGATGACTCGGTGTCCCACCGCAGACGGTGCACCTGCACGCTCACTCCGAAGCAGGGCCGGGCGCCGTCCTCCTCCTGGAACGACAGCTCCACCAGCCCGTAGTCCCGGCGCAACAGGCTGTCGTCCTCGGTGTCGAGGCAGTCGGCGCCCAGCGCGGCTTCCCATTCGGCGGGCTGCGCGCCGATCCCCGCTCCCAACACGTCGCCGCGGGTGGCGACGTGGGCGTAGAAGTCCAGGTCGGGCATCTACATCCTCTCCATCGCTTCTGTCAGGGCCTGCAGTTCGGCCGTCCGGTCGTTGCTGAGGCGCCACTGCGGATTGCGGCCTTCCTTCATGGCCTTGGCGCTGGGCTGAAGACCTCCTTGACGGCCTTCGTCCCTGATCATGTCAGCGCGCACCTTGGGGTCGGACTTGATCGTCGCCACGACGGCGTCGACCTGCTTCTGCGTTGCGGTGCCGTTCCGCAACCGGACCGCCTCGCCCTGGATGCCGCCCTGGCCATCTGGGCGCAGTGCCACTTGAAGCTCAGCGGCCAATGCTTCAGTGCTCGAAGACCGCCGTCGCCACCGGCACTGCCAGCAGCAGGCTGAGTCCGATCAGGAGGAGGCGGTCCAGCCACAGGATGGCGGCGAATTCGCGCAGTGTCGCGGCCAGCCAGTAGGCGGGGGAGGTCGGCGCGCCCACGACGTGCACGGACACGCCGACGCGGCGGGCCAGCAGCGTCGTGCGGTAGACGTGGAAGCAGCTGGTGACCACCGTGGCACGGTGGCCCGGAGTGGTGCCGTCCACGAGGGCCGCGCTGAAGCGGAGGTTCTGCCCGGTGTTGACGGAGCGGTCTTCCCGCACGATCCGGTCGGCGGGCACTCCGCGTCCGCGGAGATACTCGGCCATTGCGTCCGCCTCGGAGCGGACCTCGTCGTCGCCCTGGCCGCCCGAGACGACGAACATCACACGAGGCGTGTCCGGTGCGCGGGCGGCGTCGATCGCGAGGGCGCGCTCCAGCCTGCGGGTCAGCAGCGGGCCGGGCCGGTCGCCGTTGAGCCCGGCGCCCAGGACGATGACATGGGTGGTTCCCGGCAGGGGGGTGCTACGGCCCCGGACGAACACGTAGCCGGCGAAGACCAGGAAGAGCAGAGTGAGGTATCCCGCGGCCGCATTCACCGCGACCACGAGGGCACCGAACGCCTCGCCGCCGGTCGCGTGGAAGGCCGCATCGAAGCCGAGCACCGCCAGCACCGCGCAGCCGGCGGCCCCGGTCGCCAGCAGGGCTGCCTGCGGTCCGTAGCGCCGGACCAGGAGGACGCCGTCAGCCAGCAGCAGCAGGCCCAGCGCGAGCGCCAGGAGCAGGGCAGCGACGGCGAGGACGGTGGCGATGGTCGGGTGAGCTGCCGCACTGCGACCGGCCACGCCGAGCCCGGCAGAGGTCACCGCGAGGCAGAACAGGACGGCGCTGGAGAACCGGTGCGGTGCCAGCAGTGCGTTGACGACGCCGCCCGCGGCGAACACCACCGCGGCGAGGTACTCCGGGTACTCCGGCATGTGCCGCACCGCTCCGCTCTCCCGCCCGCCGGGCCGCTACCCGAACCCGCCCGCCTCTCGCCGCCCGCAGATTCCCGGACCCGGCACGGACGGCTGCCGGCCATCCTCCCAGACCTGCTGTGGTGCGCCGAACGCGGGCGGGCGGCAGTGCGTTCTGCTCCCGCACGCGGTGCGCCGCCAGTGCTGCAGCAGCTGCGGTCCGCTGCCCGCTCCTGTCCCTGTTGCGCTCCCCCTTGCCCGGCTCGCCTTACCCACCCCGAAGCCCCCTCCGCATCGGCCAGTCGCCGAAGCCGTACCGAGCAGCACGGACACAACACGGCACGATCCAGCCGAGAATGTGCCGCCACCTGACAGCGCACGGCCTCGATGAGCAAGCGAACGCGGGGTATCCGTGAGACGACGACGCTGTCCCGACTTCCCTACGAGGAGGTCTGCGCTGTGCTCTCACTCAAGCGCTTACTCGACCGCAGTCTGACCGCGCAGGCGACCCTGGTCTTCCTGCTTGGCCTGGGCACCACGGCCCTGATCCGCAGGGACGAGCACCCGGCTGTCTGGGTCTTCCAGAGCGCTCTCTGCACCCGGGTCGCCGTCGCGGTCCTGGCCGTCCCGCGCCGTCGGGCCGCCCGAGCCGTGGGCACCGACGCGGGCGGACTCGCCGATCTGAACCGGAAGATCCGCCACCATGAGGTGCCGGAGGACGCCGAGGAGCAGGCGGCCATGCGACGACTGGTCGCCGAGCAGCTCAGCCAGGTGGAGCGGGCGGGAAAGTGGCTGCCGTACTGGCTCGGCGCCATGGCCTCATCGCGGTCGGCATGCTGGTCCTGGGGGCCGTCAGTGGGTCCCTCACCTCGCCTTCCCGCTTCTCTTTGCGGTCGGCATGGTCGCGTTGTGCTCCTGGGTCCTGTGCATGCGCCGCCGCTACCTGAACAGCCTCCGCTGCATGCGCCAGGCCCTGCGACCAGAGTGAGCCAGACAGGGCGGGTACGGTGGGCAAGGGGCTACCAGCTCACTACTGACTTCGGCTCGTCAGGGTGAATCATCGCGAAATCCCTGAAGGTCTTCGGGTGGTGGCTGTATTCCGTGGTGTGTGAGGTGCGCCTGCGGGTGCGCTTGAAGTCGGCCTATCTGTGGCAGCAGTTGACGCGGGACGGCGGCGCGCAGGCTCTGGCCTCCCGTGGCCCGAGCGGATCGCGGTGTCGTCTGTCCCCGCGTTGTCTGGAGAAGCTGGCCGGGTATCTGGAGCAAGGGCCGTCCGCGCATGGCTGGGTGGAGGACCAGGTGTGGACCGCGGCGAGGAGCGTACCGGGCTGGCGGAGTTCTGGCCGGAGAGGTTATGCAGGAGGAAAAATGTACCCACAGGCAGCGGCGATAACAGACAACTGGCCAGCAACCATCGTCATGTTGCTCCTCGGAGGCGCTGTCATCGCATTCTTCCTGATCAAGGGGAAGAAGAGGTAGAAACGCCTCGTACGTTGCGTCTGCCGCAGCTGGTTCCAGCCGCTTGCTGCAGCAGAGGACCGCAGATGTCCTCGCGCTGGCGGACGAAGTCGGCACCAAGGCCGGCACCTAGGCCTGCCGTCCCAGCGGCGTCACCCGCGCGTCGAGGTCGGAGCACACCGGCCTCCACCACTTCGCCGCCACTGCTACGAGGCCAAGAGGCCCACAGATACGGCGCCCGTGCTGAGTGCATTCCAGTCTCCTGCGTCCATGAGGCGAAGCTAGTGCTGTGACCGGGAAGGTTCACCGGGTTGTTCGGCGTTACTGACTTCGGCTCGTCAGCGTGACGCTCGTTCGTCGAGTGCCAGGCCGGTGCCCGCTATGAAGCCATCGAGGGTGTCGGGCCGGTACTGAAGACGCTTGAGTCGGTTGCGGACGAGGGCCTCAAGCCGGTCGAGGGCGGCTACGGCGAGGTTGGCCAGGCTGCGCTTGACGTGCGCCCATATCCCCTCGACGGGGTTGAGGTCGGGCGAGTAGGCGGGCAGCAGGAACACCGTCAGCCATGCACGCTCGGCGATCAACTCACGCATAGCGTGGGAGACGTGGGTATTCAAACGGTCCCACACCAGCACGATCGGCGCTTTGACGAGCTGGTGGACGCGCAGGCGGTGGCACAGCCGGGTGCGGGAGCCGCCGCATCGCGATCAGCCCGGCCACCGACAGCCGCCCCGAGCGTCGCCCGCTGACGGCCAAGCCGTACAAGCTGCCGCGCATGGCTCTGGCCCGGTCGGCGAAGGTAGCCGCGAAGTACGCCCGGTCCGGCCGTGAGCGGCTGGGTCTGGTGCGGGTTCGGGACGACGTGATCGTTCTGCACGCCATCCGCTGGCCCGACGAGGCTGTGGCGGGACGGTCGTCGAGGTGGTCTTGGTTGGTCAGCCTGCTGTCGGGCGCTGCGGGTCCTGCGCTCGCGTGAACCCGTTGCTGCGTTCCACTTTCGCCACATGCAGTGTGTAGCTCTGGTACCACTCGGTTCGCCCGCGCTGTTGCGCCGCGCGGTGCTCGGCGTTGGTCCGCCACTGGGTGAGGGCGTCGGCGTCGCGGAAGTAGCTGACGGTGATGCCGAGCCCGCCGGGAGTCTGCGCGTGGTCCATCCCCAGGTACCCGGGGATGTCCTTCACCAGGTCTTCCAGGCGGGTGTCGGTCTCGCTGTAGCCGCTCTGGTCCTGGGTTCGCACCGTAGTGAAGACAGCCACGTAGTACGGGGGTTCATACGCTTCGACGGGCGCAACGGGCGCTTCCGAGTGATGGCTCATGGCGCCACCGTGAGGGGGAAGCGCCGCCGCGCGGACACCTCTATTTCGATCTTCATCCGCGGGTCGGCGAGACCGCACATGAGCATCGTGGCGGCCGGCCGAACGTCGCCGAAGGAGCGGCGCAGGACCGGCCAGCAGGGTTCGAAGTCCTCGCGGTCGGGCAGTAGGTAGCGCACACGCACCACGTCGGCGAAGGTGCACTCCGCTTCGGCCAGGGCGGCCTCGATAGTGCGCAGGCACTGCTCGGCCTGCTCCACCACGTCGTCGGAGATCGTCATGGTGGCGTAGTCGAACCCGGTCGTCCCGGACACATGCACCCAGTCGCCGTCGACCACAGCACGGGCATAGCCGATCTGCCCCTCAAAGGTCGAGCCGCTGAGGATCGCGCGTCGCTCTGTCATGCGCCGAACGCTAAATGACCAGCACTGATACGTCTAATACGGTCGCATGCACGGTCTGATATCTCTAAGCATATGGAGCGCCCCGAACTCCCCCTACCGCAGCTGCACGCCTTCGTCGTGCTCGCCGAGGAACTCCACTTCGGCCACGCGGCCGCCCGCTTGGGCATCGCCCAGCCACCGCTGAGCCAGCAGATCCGCCGCCTGGAGGACAAGGTCGGCCACGCGTTGTTCACCCGCGCCCCGGGGCGGGTCACCCTCACCCCAGCCGGCAGCGAACTGCTGCCCGCCGCCCGGCGGGCACTCACCGACCTCTCGGCCGGCCTGGCCGCAGCCCGGGCCGTCGGCAGTGGCCGGGCCGGCCGCCTACGGATCGGATTCGCCGCCTCCCTCGCCCTGACGATCCTGCCCGGCCTGCTTCGCACCTTCCGTCACAAGTTTCCTGGAGTGCACCTGGACATCCGCGAGATGACGACCGCTCCGCAGATCGCTGCCCTGCATGACAAGATCATTGACATCGGTCTTCTACGCGAACCCCCCACCGACGAGACAGACCTCGACTTCAGGACGGTACTCAGCGAGCCTTTCGTGGCCGTGCTGCCATCCACCCATCGTCTGGCAGCCCAACGGTCTGTACAAATTGCGCAGTTGGCGGACTCGCCCTTCGTGCTGCTTCCCCGCATGGTCGGCCCGCCACTGCACGACCAGATCATCGGCCTGTGCACCGCAGCAGGGTTCACACCGCAGGTGGTCCAGCACGCGGTGGAGTGGCAAACCGTGTGCGCCCTCGTTGAAACCGGCCTGGGCGTATCCCTGGCCCCGGCGGGCATCCGACGCATCCGCCTCAAAGGCGTCGCCTTCCGCAGGATCGAACCCAACACCGCCCGTACACGAGTGGCCGTCGCCTGGCGCGAGAACGACCCTAATCCCCTGGTTGCACACCTGCTGGCGACGATCAGCCAAGATCCGCTGGACAGGACCTGGTAGTGCTTCGTCAGGTTCTGGGCTGCGGCTTCTGCGAGGACTGGGCAGGTGGCGTCCGCAGGTGGTGCAGGTACCGGTCCGGCCACTGCTCCGTCCGCTATCGAGCTGCATATCGACCATGCGGCCCCGACGTTCCTCGACCTGGCCGAAGAATTCATCGCCGAACACGGCAGGGTGGATGATTTCCGGGTTTTGCCCGACTCAGGCGCCGGGGTCAGCTACATCGCGCTGAGGACAAAGCTCTTGAGGGCCGCTGGCAGAACCACCATCAGGAGCATGCCGCGTCGCAGGCCGGTGCCGTCGCCGACATCGAAGCCCAGCTCGCCTCTCCCGGCGGCTGATCACACCCGAGCAGACACCTCGTGGCGGATGGCGGCGTCGGCCAGCCGTCCCGGCTCGAAGACGGCCACCGCCACGCGGAGTTCCGGGTCCAGCGCACCCCACAGCTCCTCAAGAAGTTCGTCCTGGTCGGCAGCACCGGTCCTGACTTCGAAGAACGGCTCGCCGGTCGCGACCACGTGGCCGTCGGAGCGATACGTCGTCATCAGCACTGCATCCCCCGGCTCCAGATCCCGAACCGCGAGCGTCAGCACGTCCGCCGCAGTCCTGCCGCCGCGGCTCCGTCGCGCGGCACCGAACCACGCCTCCCGCGCCGAGCGAAGATCCGCCACCACGGTGATACGGGGCGTGAAGATCGGCGGGTCAGGCTCGTACTCCAACCCGCCCAGAGCATCGACGGGGCTTTGAGCTTCCTGCAGGCGGTCAGACACCACGGCTACCTGCTCGCCATTGCCGAAGACCAGCCACCCGCCCCGCTCGCGAGCCGCGACATAGTGCCGAAGCGGATCGTGCTCCGATTCACCGGTCGGCGAGACGATCAGCTCTCCCTCGCCGCGGAGAACGGCGCGGGCTTTGGAAGCCGCGCTGCGTCCAGTCAGGAAGTACCCACCGCACAGTGCGCCGCTGAGCGTCCTCGCCCACAGCACACCCCGCCCCGGATAGCGGTTCCCCGTCACAACCTCGTGCACCTGATCCACGGGCCGCACACTCCTCTGTCTGCTCGAACGCGAAGAGCGGTTCTCCGCAACATCATCCAACCGCACCGGCGTCGGTCTCGGCTGGGCAGCTCTACCGCCCTATGGCCGGGCCCTCATCAATCCCTGTGCAGCCAAGCCGGAGAGGCGTCCCGACGACGCCCTCTGCGAGTCCGGCTCACCCCAGAGACGGACGAATCCTGCTCCAGCTTGGCTTCGAGCTGTGCCGGGCCACCACATGGCTGGACGACGCCAACTGGTGGATCGCACCGGTCCTCGGCCTTTCAAAACTTTCCCTCGTAGGCTTCGGTGACGCCCTGCTCCAATAGCGCCCTGATGTAGTCCGCTCGAAGACCGGACCGCTGGTGGACTACGCAGGCGGCCGTCCTTTCGCCTGAGTGGACGGTGAGCAGAGCGAGCTGGATCAGACTTACGTGACCGCACACCACCAAGGGCCCGGGCTCCTCCAACCACGTCAACCCGAGGATCGGCCTACGGGGAAACGACTTCACACGCTCGCAGACTTCGCCAGTTCCCCGAAGGTCCGCGAGACGAGCTACGTGGTCGTCGGCCAGATCACTGGCTCTCTGCCCCCTTCCGCACGCTACTGCTCGGCAGGTACGACGACCATGAACGGTTTCAGTACGTCGGCCGCACCACCTCTCTCGCTCAGGCGGCAGGTGCGGCGATCGCCGGTCTGCTCACTGCGGGGCGGCGCGGTCATGCGTGAGTAGCTCGGTGAGAACCAATCCGCTGTCAAGGAGGGCGACATCGTCTTCTTCGACTGGCCACGGCAGGGCCTACGTCACCGCCCACAACAAGAACCGGCTCGACAAGCCGCTCGACGAGTACCTGACGGGCTCCAACAAGGGAACCGATCACCCGATCATCCGCGTCAAGCCAAACTGGTACTGAGGGGGAGATGCGTATGAAGAAGCGGGTCATCCAGCTGTGCGGTGGCGTACTCGTCGTGGCCGGAATCGCCGCCGCGGTGTGGTGGAACTGGTTGCGGGCACCCTATGCCCTGGCCAATTCACCGAAGGTCGACGTGACGGTGCGTGCGGAGAAGTCCGCGTACCCCGACGTACAGGAGACGGCCGAGGATGTCGACACCCTCATCCGGATCTATGTGCAACGGCTCAAAGACGGCGACGCCAAGGGACTCGCCGAGCTCGCCGGGCCGGCCTACAAACAGCCCGGACCGGCCGCAGCCAAGTATGTGCGCGAGTACGGCGAAGCAGCGAGCGGGCAGGTCGAGGTCACTGTGCTGGAGGGGTCCGTCGACTACTTCAACCCGGTGACGGTGGCGTACGAGGAGACCGGCCAGCGGCAGAACTTGCTGTTGGTCAAGGATGACGGACACTGGTGGATCGGCCTCGGCGACGGCGATCCGGCAGCCGGCAAGTAACGACAGTCGCGGAAGGTGCCCGGAGGTTGCTTCACCCGAACCTCCGCACCCCTTCGCCGTCCTCCGGCCCCGCCGGGCGGGGTAAAACCATCTCGGCCGGTGCGGCTCGTGCTGCCCGCCGATCCTCTCGCGCTCGGCGTCGTCATCCGGCACACCGTCTCCACCATGGTCACTTCGGTGGTGGTCCTCCTCGTGCTGGCCCTGTTCCTGACCGACGGCCGCCGCTGGTCGGCGGTGGCCGGGCACGCCCTTCCCTACCGTGCGTGTTTCCGGCTCGTCGATGTCGACTACTCCCCCGTGGCGTTCCCATGGACCGTCGGCGGAGCCTGGACCGTGCACGCGGTGTGGGCATGCGCCGCGTGTGCAGTCGCCGTCACCAGCGTCCGCCTGCGCGACCAGTGAGCCCCTTTTCGTCGGGCCTTTGGCCTGGAACCACTGCTTCGGGGGCCGGGAGCGGGTGGCCGGCTGCTTGTCCACGCCGTTGGCCACCAGCTGCGCGAGCGCTACAGCGGCCAGGCCCTCGGCGGCAGCTTGCGGCCCCGCCGGCAGCCTGGTGCGGCCATCACCGCGGCCGCACCGCACCACAGCTTGGTCTCCTCCGCTGCCTCCTCCGCCAGCGACGGCACCCGGTTCAGGGCGGGCGAGGCGCCGGCAGCCGGCCGCTTGGCCAGCCGCCGGTCCGCCTCACGCATCACGGTCGGCACGTTCATGGCCGGCGCCTACGACTCGCCCCGAGCGGGGGCCGCTGCGCCTACGGTCAAGTGCCGTCGATGTGCTCGAGCAGCGTTCGGGCTTCGACGGTGCGGCGGTGGTCCGGGCCGAAGGAGGCCAGGGAGGCATCATGAGCGGCTGCAGCCTGGCGACGGGCATCGGGAACGCGTCGCAACCCCAACAGGGCAGTAGCAAGGACCACTTCGACGGCCCCCGTGTCTGGATGGCGCTGGTCATCGGGCAGAGCGCGGTATAGCTTGCCGGCTGCCTGCGCCTCCGTGAGGGCCTCTTCGTGGCGGGCTTGGCCGTTGAGGCTGCGAGCCAGGCCGAGTCGCAGGACGAGGGACACCCGGTCACGTACGCGATGGGCGGCCAGGGCCTCGCGGGCGAGTGCTTCCGCCTCCTGGTGGCGCCCCTGCGCATTGAGGGCGAAGACCTGCCCGTTGCGGGCTGCCGCTGCCAGGAATGACATTTCCGGGCCGGTACCGCGGCCCGCGGCCTCGGCGACCGCCGCACATTCCGCCTCGCACTCGGCGTGCTGCCCGAGCGAGATCATCTGCTGGGCGCGGTCCGAGCGCAGCTTCATGGTCAGCCAGTGATCGGCTCCAAATATCCTGCTGAAGGCAGGCAGCGCTTCGTCGTAGGTGGCGAGTGCCTCGGCGTGGCGGCCTTGGGCGCCCGTCGCGAGCGCGGCGATGTTCAGCGCCACAGCTGCGTACGCGTCGTCGCGTGGCCGCGATCGGGCCACGGCACGGGCTTCGGCCTCCGCCTCCGCGTAACGCCCGGCTTCGTAAAGGGCTTTGGCCTCCGCCACAGGCGTTCCGGTCATTCGTTGGGCGTCGCTTCGGCCACGCCGCCGTAAAAATCTCATGACCGGGAGCATACGGACGCCGCGCAGGCTGCTCGGCGCAGTACGGGCGAAGCGCGATGTCGGCACGGACGATACGGGGAGGGAAGCCCCGGTCGGTGAGCGTTTGGTCGACGGCGCCGCCGCCCACAGGGGTCCGGTGGGCGGGCCCGCGCGCTCGACGCGTGTGTACGAGGAGATCGTCCGGCCGCGGACACGGACGTCCATATCCAGGTCCCGCACGATCTTCTCCGGCAGCAGGCCGACCGGGTAGGAGTACCGCGACAGCCGGGTGTCCACGCCGACGAAGGGGCGGGTGGAGACGGCGGCGCCCCTGGTGTGGTCGAGTCGCTCAAGCACCGGCACGGCCTTCCGGAGCGGGCCAGGTAGGCGGCGGCGACCAAGCGGTTGTGGCCGCCGCCCACGGTGGCGGCGTCGTAGGCGCGGTGTCCCTCGAGTGCGGGCTTGGGTTCTTGGCAACACGCGGTGATCACGCCTCGGCCAGAGACAGGCCCGGCCGACCGGGGGCCTATCCGGCGTTCCGGCCCGCACGCCGGCCGCGCCGTGTTGACTGTCCCGGTGACGAGTGAACTCCCCGACCCCACCCAGACCGCCGCGCTGCTGGTCAACCGGCAGGGGCAGTATCTGCTCCATCTGCGCGACGCCCACAAGCCCATCTCCGACCCGGGGACCTGGTCCCTGCCGGGAGGCGCCCGGGAGGGGGCGGAGACCCCCGAGGAGGCGATCGCCCGCGAGTTGTTGGAGGAGACCGGGCTGCGGATCGACGGTCTCGTCCCCTACACGGTCTTCCAGAACCACATCACGGTGTTCCTGGGCCGCTGGGACGGCGACCCCTCGCGGCTGCCGGTGACCGAGGGCATCATGTTCGCCTTCTTCGACGCCGCGACCACCGCGCAGCTGACGATGGCGCCCTGGGCGGCGGACGTCATCGCAAGGCACCAGGCGGACGGTACGGTGCCCGCTCCCGCCGCTGCGACGGTCAGTGGTGAGCAGGCCGTGCCGAACGTCCTGGGCGTCCACCTGTACCTGGAGCGCGACGGCCACGTGCTGCTCGGGCTGCGCCACCCCGACTCGGCGTTCGCACCGCTGCAGCACCACTTCCTGGCCGGTCACTGCGAGCAGGAGTCCGCCGTCGCCTGTCTGATCCGGGAGGCGAAGGAGGAGACGGGGCTGGTCCTGGACGCCCAGGACATCGAGTTCGCGCACGCCGTCCACATGTCCCACGGCCCGGGCAGGCGACCGCGGATCCAGCTCGTCTTCCGGGCTCGGCGCTGGCAGGGCGAGCCGGAGGTGAGGGAGCCCGACAAGTGCGTCGCCTGGGGCTGGTGGCCCGTGGACGCGCTGCCGGAGCCGACGGTGGCGTACACACGGACGGCGATCGAGGGGATCCGGAGCGGGCGGCTGTACACCGAGATGGGGTGGAGCTGAGCGCCAGCCTGATCTCGCCTCTCACGCCTACGGCGCACCCGGGATCGGCATGTGCAGCTGGTGGCGTCGTTCGGGGGCTGGCTCGAGAGGCAACGGTGCATGGTGACACCTGTGACTCGGATTCCGCTGCCGGACGGCGGCTGATTCCTGGTCGAGCAGCCGACCGCCCTGGGGGACGGGCCGGCGAGGCCGGCCGTGTAGGCGATGCCGTACGCGAGTTGCCGGTCACCCTGGAAGCCGCCAGCCGGTCACGGCGGCGGTGCGGACCACACTCGGCCGGCTGCGCAAGCTCCCCTCCCCCGTGAGATCACCGTTGAGTTCGGCGTTGACCTTGCGGTGCGTGGCCGCTTCCGCTCGGCTCCGCAACGGACTGCCGGGGCCACACTGTCCGCTCGTGAGGGTTCTCGGCCCAAGCGCCGCACGAAGGACAATCACGGACAGCCGCGGTGCGCTTCTGCGGCTCACAGCTGCCGACGACCTCAGGGTGAGGTCGGCGCCGCCTGCTCGATGGCCGACGGGCGGCCTGGCCGAGGTCCTCGGCGGCTTGCCGGAGCGGGTGGAAAGCCAATCCGGGCCGCGGCGCCCACGGCGGTGGGTGTACCGCGGCGCTGGGCGAGCGGGAGGTGGCCGGCAGGCCGGTCAGTGCGCCGGTTCCAGCCGGACCACGATCGACTTGGACGTCGGCGTGTTGCTGATGTCCGCGGTGGAGTCCAGCGGAACGAGCACGTTGGTCTCGGGGAAGTAGGCGGCACAGCAGCCGTGCGGCGTGGGGTAGGCGACCGTCCGGAAGGACGGTGCCCGGCGCTCGACCCCGTCGGAGAACTCGCTGACGATGTCGATCGGTTCGCCTTCGGTCAGGCCCTGGGCGGCGAGGTCGTCCGGGTGGACGAAGAGCACTCTGCGGCCCTGCTGGATACCGCGGTAGCGGTCGTCCAGGCCGTAGATGGTGGTGTTGTACTGGTCGTGTGAGCGGATGGTCTGGAGGAGGAGCCGCCCCGGCGGGACGCGCAGAACGTCCAGCTGGTTGATGGTGAAGTTGGCCAGTCCCGTCCTGGTGGGGAAGCGCCGCTCGTCGCGGGCCGGGTGCGGCAGGGCGAAGCCGCCCGGTGTCCGCACGCGCGTGTTGAAGTCCTCGAAGCCGGGGATCACCCGGGCGATTCTCGCCCGGATGCGGTCGTAGTCCGCCTCGAAGTCCGTCCAGGGCACGTGCGGACCGTCGCCTTCGAGGGCCGCGTCCGCCATCCGGCAGATGATCGCGACCTCGCTCAGCAAGGCGTCGGAGGCGGGTGTCAGGCGGCCGCGTGAGAGGTGCACCATGCCCATGGAGTCCTCCACGGTCACCTGTTGCTCTCCGGCGGGCCTCAGGTCGGCTTCGGTGCGGCCCAGGCAGGGCAGGATGAGGGCCTGGCGGCCGGCAACCGCGTGGGACCGGTTGAGCTTGGTTGAGATCTGCACGGTGAGCTCGCAGTTGCGCAGTGCGCGCTCGGTGAGCTCGGTGTCCGGGGCGGCGGAGACGAAGTTGCCGCCGAGGGCGACGAAGACCCGTACCTGTCCGTCCCGCATGGCCCGGATGGTCTCCACCGCGTCGTGGCCGTGGGGGCGCGGCGGCTCGAAACCGAACTCCGCGCCGAGCGCGTCGAGGAAGGCGGCGTCCGGCTTCTCGTGGATGCCCATGGTCCGGTCGCCCTGGACGTTGGAGTGGCCGCGCACCGGGCAGAGTCCGGCGCCGGGGCGTCCGATGTTGCCGCGCAGCAGCAGGAAGTTGACGACCTCGCGGATGGTCGGCACCGAGTGGCGGGTGCTGGGTGAGGCCCATCGCCCAGCAGACGATGATCTTCTCGGCGGCCAGGACCTCCTCGAACGCCTCCCGGATCTGCTGCGCCGACAGGCCGGTGGCCTCCAGGATGTCGTCCCAGGACGCTTCGCGCGCCTGGTCGGCGAAGTCCGTGAAGCCGTGGGTGTGCGCGGTGATGAAGTCATGGTCGAGGACCGTGCCGGGGGCGTCGTCCTCCGCCTCCAGGAGCATGCGGTTGAAGGCCTGGAAGAGGGCCTGGTCGCCGCCGAGCCTGATCTGCAGGAACAGGTCGGTGAGTTGGGTGCCGCCACCCAGGACGCCGGAGGGCCGCTGGGGGTTCTTGAAGCGCAGCAGGCCCGCTTCGGGGAGGGGATTGACCGAGATGATGCGGGCTCCGCGGTCCTTGGCGGTTTCGAGTGCCGAGAGCATCCGGGGGTGGTTGGTGCCCGGGTTCTGTCCGACGACGAGGATCAGGTCGGCCTCGTACAGGTCCTCCAGCCGGACGCTGCCGATGCCGATGCCGATGGTCTCGGTCAGGGCCGAACCGCTCGACTCGTGGCACATGTTGGAGCAATCCGGCAGGTTGTTGGTGCCGAGGAGCCGGACGAAGAGCTGGTAGACGAATGCGGCCTCGTTGCTCGCCCGGCCGGAGGTGTAGAAGGCGGCCCGGTGGGGTGAGTCGAGTGCGCGCAATTCCCGGGCGATGACGGCGAACGCCTCGTCCCAGGAGACCGGCCGGTAGTGGTCGCTGTCGGCGGGGCGGTACATGGGGTGCGTGAGGCGGCCCTGCCGGCCGAGCCAGTAGTCACTGCGCGCGGCCAGGTCCGTCAAGGTGTGATCGGCGAAGAAGCCGGGGCCGACCCGGCGCAGGGTGGCCTCCTCGGCCACCGCCTTGGCGCCGTTCTCGCAGAACTCGGCGCGGTGGCGGTGCTCGGGCTCGGGCCAGGCGCAGCCGGGGCAGTCGAAGCCGGACTTCTGGTTGACGCTCAGCAGGGTGAGCAGACTGCGGCGGACGCCCATCTGGGCATGGGCGTGGCGCAGGGAGGAGGTGACGGCGGGGACGCCCGCGGCGTGGTCCTGGGGTGGGCCCACGCGCAGGCGGGAGTCGCCGGGGTCCTCGGCGGGTGCCTTGCGGGCCATCGGCTAGTGCTCCGCGAGGTTCGCGCGGGTGCCGATGCGGTCCTGGACCCAGTCGTGGAACTCGCCTATGTGGTGCTCGCTGGGCACTAGTACGCCGCCCTTGGCGTACAGCCGGGAGCTCATGGCCGGCTGGCAGCGCTCGCAGGCGTCAAAGTCCTGCCGGTTGACCCGGTCGAACAGTTCCACGGACCGGCTGACGTCCCGGCCGCTGTCCACCACGCCCTTCAGGTACAGCCAGTCGCACTCGACGATCGTGCGGTCGACCGCGACCGGGAACATCCGGTGGAAGATCACATGGTCGGGGACGAGGTTGATGAACACCTGCGGGCGCACCGTGATGGCGTAGTAGCGGCGGTCCTGGTCCTCGGTGACGCCCGGGATCCGGTCCAGGCCCTCCGAGCCGTCGACGGTGAAGCCCTGGACGTCCGCGCCGAACTCGGCGCCGTGCCCCACGTAGAACTGCGCGGCGTAGCCGTCTGCGAACTCCGGGAGTACCTCGGTCAGCTCCGGGTGGATGGTCGCGCAGTGGTAGCACTCCATGAAGTTCTCGATGATGAGCTTCCAGTTGGCCTTGACGTCGTAGACGATCCGCCGGCCGACTTCCAGGCTCGCGACGTCGTACCGCTCGATGGACTCGATGTCGCCCAGGCGCGCGACCACGTCGGCGATCACGGACTCCTCGAACGGCGGCGGGTTCTCGGCGAGGCACACCCACACGTAGCCGAGCCACTCTCGCACCACCACGCTCGCCAAGCCGTACTCGGTGCGGCCGATGTCGGGCATTTTGGTCAGGTTGGGGGCCGCGACGAGTTTGCCGTTCAGGTCGTACGTCCAGGCGTGGTACGGGCATTGGAAGGCCCGCTTCACCTCGCCGGAGTCCTGCGTGCACAGCTTGGCGCCCCGGTGCCGGCACACGTTGAAGAAGGCTTTGACGGAGCCGTCCCGCGAGCGGGTCAGCAGGACGCTCTCCCGCCCGACGTCCACGGTCCGGAACGCACCCGGCTTCGCCAGTTCCGACGCGCGTACCGCGCAGAACCACATGGACTCGAAGATGTGCTCCTGCTCCAGGCGGAAGATCTCCGGGGCCGTGTAGTGGTCGCCGGGAAGGGTGGCGATCAGACTGTCCGGCAGGCCGGTCGTGGTCATGGTTCACCTCGGAGTGAAGCGCCCCGGTCGGGCGAGTGGTTGCCTCATGCGCAACGAGCCTCTTGCTACGCAACTCACAGTGCAGTCCACCCGAAACACTGTCAAGACCTTGACCACGGGCTGTCGCAGCCGGGACCATGTTGCGTATCAGTCCCACTGTTGCGCAATACGCACTTCCCTCAGGGAGGGCTCAGTGTCTCTCGGACTCACCACCGGCCGCGAGTTCGTCCTCACGTTGTCGTGCCCCGACCGCTCGGGCCTCGTCCACGCCGTCACCGGCTTCCTCGTCCGGCACTCCGGGAACATCCAGGAGAGCCAGCAGTTCGACGACCGGCTCAAGGACCGCTTCTTCATGCGGGTGCACTTCGACGTCACGGACCCGGGCATGTCGCTGGAGGATTTGAAGTCCGGCTTCGCCCCGGTGGCGGAGGCGTACCGGATCTCCTGGCAGCTGTACGAGGCGTCGACCCCGACGCGCACGCTGATCATGGTGTCGAAGTTCGGGCACTGCCTGAACGACCTGCTCTTCCGCTGCCGTACCGGCGCGCTGAACATCGAGGTGCCGGCGATCGTCTCCAACCACCGGGACTTCGAGCCGCTCGCCGAGAGTTACGGGATTCCGTTCCACCACGTGCCCGTGACCAGGGAGACGAAGCCCGAGGCGGAGGCGCGGCTGCTGGAGCTCGTCGAGGAGCTGGACATCGACCTGGTGGTCCTCGCCCGTTACATGCAGATCCTGTCGAACGACCTGTGCAAGCAGCTCGAAGGCCGGGCGATCAACATCCACCACTCCTTCCTGCCGAGCTTCAAGGGCGCCCGGCCCTACGTCCAGGCGCATGAGCGCGGCGTCAAGCTCGTCGGAGCGACGGCCCACTACGTCACCCCGGACCTGGACGAGGGGCCCATCATCGAGCAGGACGTCGTCCGTGTGAGCCACTCACAGGGACCGGACAGCCTGGTCGCCCTGGGGCGCGACGTGGAAGCGCAGGTCCTGGCACGGGCGGTGGAATGGCACAGTCAGAGCCGCATCATGGTCAACGACAACCGTACGGTCGTCTTCCGCTGAGGAAAACGACCTCCGCCCCCTCACACCCGTTGACCATTTCACCTAGGGTTTCGCCATGAGCAACCACGGTGCCGAGTCCGCAGGCGCTCCGAGTGGCGGAGTGCAGTCCGTTGACCGCGCTGTCGCCGTGCTGGAGATCCTCGCCCAGCACGGCGAGGCGGGCGTGAGTGAAGTGGCCGCGGCGATCGACGTCCACAAGTCCACCGCTTTCCGTCTGCTCGGCGCGCTGGAAGCGCACGGGATGGTCGAGCAGGAGAGCGAGCGCGGAAAGTACCGTCTCGGCTTCGGAGTCGTGCGCCTCGCCGGAGCCGTGACGGGCCGTATCGCCGTCACCCGCCACGGACGGGACATCTGCGAGCGTCTCGTCGACGAAGTGGGCGAGACGCTGAACATCGCCGTGCTCGAGTCCCACCACGCGATCAACCTCTACCAGGTGCGCAGCACCTCGGCCATCGCCGCGCAGAACTGGGTGGGACGGCAGACGCCGCTGCACTGCACGTCGAGCGGCAAGATCCTCCTCGCCCACCTCGATCGCGAGGACCGCGACGAGCTCCTCGCCGAGACCGGCCTGCCCCGTATGACACCGCGCACAGTGACCTCGAGGAAGAAGCTGGAGGCGGACCTCGCCGACGCCCGTGAGCAGGGCTACGCCATCACGATGGAGGAGTACGAGGAGGGCCTCAACGCCCTCTCCGCGCCCGTGCGTTCGGAGGAGGGTGAGGTCATCGCCGCCCTCAGTGCGTCGGGGCCGGCCTTCCGGATGACCGAGGGGCGGATGCACGAACTGGCAGAGGTGCTCGTCGCGGGAGCGGACGAACTCAGCCGCCGGCTCGGCTACACGGGCTGAGGCTTGGCCGGGTCACCGCCCAGGACAGAACCACACCAAGTGGCGGTAGGAGAACCAGGTACCGGTTCTCCTACCGCCGCTTTCGTGGTGTCCCGGTCAGCCCGTCCATTCCACGGCGGCGTCCAGGAGCCAGTCCGTCAGATAGCCGGCGAAGGAGGAGCGGACCAGTACCCAGAACCCGGCCCTCGGGTCGTCACGGGCCACCAGGACGACCTGGGTGCGGCCCAGGGTCGTCTGGGCGCAGCGGCCCGGGCCGAAGACGCGCGGGTGCAGGTCGAGCGAGCAGCCGTGGGCCAGCAGGTCGTGGGCACGGGGCCCGGCGACGAGGAGCGTGGTGCGCTGAGCCGAGACGTCGACGACGGACGCGGGCTCGTCACCGGCGGCCTCACGGATCCGGTTCTCCAGTCCGCGCCGGCCGCCCGGCGGTCCGACCACGAGCCACTCGTCGGGGCCGAGCCACAGCGCGGTCAGCTCCCCCGTGCGGACGACGGTACCGGGCTCGACGGGCAGTTGCAGGCCCAGCGCCAGCCCCACGGCGTCCACCGCCGCTCCCTTGGGATCGAGGCGGACGTTGATCTGGGTCAGGAAGGGGAGTTCCGCGAGCCGGACGGCGCCCCGGGAGGTGCGGGTCGCGGCGGCCAGCCGGTCCGCGGCGTGCGACAGGGGGCTGCGGAGCGGGGCGGTAAGGGCGGTGTCAGCCATCGCGGCGGGCTCCCTCGGGGTCGTAGAGGACGGGGCTCGCGACGGTCACCGGGACCAGCCGGTCACCGACGGGGGCGTAGAGGCGCTCACCGATGCGCTCGCGTCCGCCCTTGACCAGTGCGAGGGCGAAGGTCCTGCCGAGGGCCGCGCTGCGGTAGCTGGACGTGACGTGGCCGAGCATCGGGACGGGGGGCGCGGGCAGCACGCTGTCGGCGACCAGGTGCGTGCCCTCGGGGAGGAATGTGCCAGGGTCCTCCGGGAGCAGACCGACCAGGTGCTTGCGGTCGGGGCGGACGGTGTCGGCGCGGGCGAAGGAACGCTTGCCGATGAAGTCGGGCTTCTTCTTCGAGACCGCCCAGCTCATGCCGAGGTCCTGCGGTGTCACCGTGCCGTCGGTGTCCTGGCCGACGATCGGATAGCCCTTCTCCGCGCGCAGGACGTGCATGGTCTCCGTGCCGTACGGGGTGATGCCGTACGGGTCACCCGCCGTGTACAGCGCCTCCCACAGGGCGAGGGCCTCCCACGGCGAGACGTTGATCTCGTAGGCGAGCTCGCCGGAGAAGCTGATCCGGCACACCCGGGCCTCGATGCCCGCGACCGTCGTGTCCCGCCATGCCATGAACGGGAAGTCGTCGTTGGCCACAGCCAGTCGCGGTGCGAGTGAGCCGAGCACCTCGCGGGACTTCGGACCGACCAGGGCGACGGTGGCCCACTGTTCGGTCACGGAGGTGCAGTGGACCTTGAGGTCGGGCCACTCCGTCTGGAGCCACTCCTCCATCCAGTCCAGCACGGTGGCGGCGTTGCCCGTGGTGGTGGTGACCAGGTAGCGGTCCTGGTCGAGGCGGATGACGGTGCCGTCGTCGAAGACCATTCCGTCCGGTCGGCACATCACGCCGTAGCGGATCATGCCGACCTTCAGGGTGCTCATCATGTTGGTGTAGAGCAGGTCGAGGAAGACGGCGGCGTCCGGGCCCTGGACGTCGATCTTGCCGAGGGTGGAGGCGTCCATGAAGGCGACGCCCTGGCGGGCGGCGGCGCATTCGCGCAGCACGGCCGTCTCCATGTCCTCGCCGTGCTGCGGGTAGTACCAGGGCCGCTTCCACTGGCCGACGTTCTCGAAGAGAGCGCCGTGCGCGACATGCCACTCGTGCAGGGCGGTGGTGCGGACCGGGTCGCTCAGCACGCCGCGGTCGCGGCCGGCGAGGGCTGCGAAGGAGACCGGGGTGTACGGGGGCCGGAACGTGGTGGTGCCGAGCGCCGAGATCTCCACGCCGAGCAGTTCGGCGACGACACCGCTGGCCAGGACGCCGGAGGTCTTGCCCTGGTCGTTGGCGGTGCCGGCCGTGGTGTAGCGCTTGGTGTGCTCGACCGAGCGCATTCCGGCGCCGGTCGCCCGGGCGAGGTCGTCGACGGTGACGTCGCGTTGGAGGTCGACGAAGCGCGGGGCGCCTTCCCGTCCCGGGACGGTGAAGACCTGCATGGGCGGCGTCTGCGGCTGCTCCGCCACCTGCGGCAGGAGGGGCGTCTCGGCGGTGTAGCCCTCGGCCTCCATCGCGCGGGCACCGGCGGCCGTCCCCTGCGCGAGGACTCGGGCGAGGTCGAAGACGCCGCTCGCGGCGCCCGCGACCTCGACGGCCTGGCGGGAGGTGTCGGGGACGAAGCTGCCGAGCTCCTCGTCGTGGCGGAGCTTGCCCCCGGCCTGGCTGAACAGGTGCGCGACCGGGTTCCAGCCTCCGGAGACCAGGAGCAGGTCGGCGGCGAACTTCCGTCGCCCTGTGGTCGCCCCGTACGGGGCGACGGTCACGGCGGTGAGACGCGGGGCACCGTCCGTGGCGGTGACGGCGTGCCCCGTCAGCACCTCGATGCCGGCCCGGCGGGTGCGCTCGGCCCACTCCCCCGGCTCGGGGCGGGTGTCGACCACGGCCTCGATGGCGACGCCCGCCGCGGCGAGGTCCAGCGCCACCGCGTAGGCACTGTCGTTGGTGGTGAAGACGACCGCGTGGCGACCGGGCAGGGCCCCGTGGCGGTTGACGTGGGCGCGGGCCGAAGCGGCCAGCATCACGCCGGGCCGGTCGTTGTCCGCGAAGGCCAGCGAGCGTTCGTGGGCGCCGGTGGCGAGGACGACGTGGCGGGCCCTGATGCGGTGGACGCGTTCCCGGGAGACCTTCTGGGGAGCCGCGGCGCCGAGGTGGTTGGTGCGGCGCTCGACGGCGAGCAGGTGGTTGTCGTCGTAGTAGCCGAAGACCGTGGTGCGGCGCAGGACGTGTACGTCGGGGGCGGCGTCGAGCCGGGCGGTCGTCTCGGCCACCCAGTCGGGGAGTTCGCCCGTGCCGAGGAGACTGCCGCCGGGCTCCGGCTGGTCGTCGGCGAGGATGACGCGGGCGCCCGATCGGGCGGCGGCCGCCGCCGCGGCGAGGCCGGCCGGGCCCGCGCCGACGACCAGGAGGTCGCAGTGGGTGTGCACGGCGTCGTAGCGGGCCGGGTCCGGTTCGGTGGCGAGGCGGCCCTGGCCGGGGAGGCCGGTCGCGACGAGGCCGTCGTAGAGCTCGACGGTGGTGGCCGGGAGCATGGGCTCGGGGAAGGGTTCCTCGATCTGGATGACGGCGTTGGGTTCTTCGACGCCGGCCGAGAAGATGCCGCGAGGGCGGCCCAGCTTGATGCTGGTGCCGGTCTGGATGACGCCGTTGGCGAGGAGGGCGGAGGCGAGGGTGTCGCCTCTGTAGCCCTGGTACTCCGTGCCGTCGAAGGTGAAGGTGAGGGGCTCGTCGCGGTGGATGCGGCCTCGGGTGGGGTGGCGGAAGGGCTGGGTTGTTTCGCCCCCGCCGCCCCTGCCCGTCCCTTGCTCCAGGGGCTCTGCCCCTTCGATCCCGCTGGGGGCCGCGCCCCCAGACCTCCCTTCGGCCTGGACGGCCTCGTCCTCAAACGCCGGACGGGCTGACGTCACCGAGCGTGCCTCGAAAGTGGCCGGGCGCTCCTCCCCCGCCCGGTACACCGTCAGGATCTCGTTCGTCGACGTGTCCCGTACGGCGTTGAACCAGCGGCGGCAGCCCGCGGTGTGGCTCCAGCGCTCGGCGAAGGGGCCCCTGGGGTTGTCGCGGAAGAAGAGGTAGCGGGCCCACTCCTCGTCGGTGAGGGACGCCGGGGCCTCCGGGTACGGCACATGGGCCTGGCCGCCGTAGTGGAACTCGGCCTCGTCGCGAGGTCCGCACCACGGGCAGGGGATCAGCAGCATGGATCGGCTCCCAAAGCTTCCAGTGGTCCTAGTGGGCCACCGCGGCCGCGCCGTGCTCGTCGACGAGCGCGCCGGTGGTGAAACGGTCGAGCGAGAAGGGGGCGTTCAGCGGATGCGGTGTGTCGTGGGCGATGGTGTGGGCGTAGACCCAGCCGACACCGGGGGTGGCCTTGAAACCGCCGGTGCCCCAGCCGCAGTTGAGGTAGAGGTTGTCCACCGGGCTGAGGCCGATGATGGGCGAGGCGTCGGGGCTGACGTCGACGATGCCGCCCCAGGTGCGCAGGACGTGGGCGCGGGCGAAGGCCGGGAAGAGTTCGAGGGCCGCCGCCATCTGCTCCTCGATGATGTGGAAGGCGCCGCGCTGGGTGTAGGAGTTGTACGCGTCGATGCCGGCGCCCATCACCAGCTCGCCCTTGTGGGCCTGGCTGACGTAGACGTGGACCGCGTTGGACATGACGACCGTCGGGTGGACCGGTTCCAGCAGCTCCGACACGAGCGCCTGCAAGGGGTGGCTCTGCACGGGGAGTTCGATGCCCGCCATGGCCGCCAGGACCGAGGTGTGGCCCGCCGAGCAGAGCGCCACCTTGCCCGCGGCGATCGGGCCCCGGGTGGTCCGGACTCCGACCACCCGGTTGCCGACCACATCGAGGCCGGTGACCTCGCAGTTCTGGATGATGTCGATGCCGGCGGCGTCGGCGGAGCGGGCCAGGCCCCAGGCGACGTGGTCGTGCTTGGCGATCCCCGCGCGGGGCTGGTAGGTGGCGCCCAGAACGGGGTAGCGCACGTCCGGGGAGATGTTGACGATCGGGCAGACGTCCTTGACGCCGTCCGCGTCGAGCCACTCGGCGTCCACGCCGTTGAGGCGGTTGGCCTCGACGCGGCGCACGCTGTCGCGGACGTCCTGGAGGCTGTGGGCGAGGTTCAGTACGCCGCGCTGGGAGAAGAGGATCGGGTAGTCGAGTTCGTCCGCCAGGCCCTCCCACAGCTTGAGGGCGTGCTCGTAGATGCCGGCGCTCTCGTCCCAGAGGTAGTTGGAGCGGATGATCGTGGTGTTGCGGGCCATGTTGCCGCCCGCCAGCCAACCCTTCTCCAGCACGGCGACATTGGTGATGCCGTGGTTCTTCGCCAGGTAGTGCGCGGTGGCCAGGCCGTGTCCGCCGCCGCCCACGACGACGACGTCGTAGGAGCGCTTCGGCTCCGGGTTTCGCCACAGCCAGTCGGGGTGTTCGGGGAGCTCGGCGCCGGGGGTGCGGGGGCTCATCGGGCGTCTCCGTTGTGGGACAGGTGCGGGTAGAGCGGGTGCTTGGCGGCCAGGGCCTCCGTGCGGGCACGCAGGGCGGCCATGTCCGGCTCCGGCTGGAGGGCCATGGCGATGACGTCCGCGACCTCGGCGAAGTCCTCCTCGGTGAAGCCGCGGGTGGCCAGGGCCGGGGTGCCGATGCGCAGGCCCGAGGTGACCACGGGCGGACGCGGGTCGAAGGGCACGGCGTTGCGGTTGACGGTGATGCCGATCTCGTGGAGCAGGTCCTCGGCCTGGCGGCCGTCCAGCTCGGAGTCGCGCAGGTCGACCAGGACGAGGTGGACGTCCGTGCCGCCGGTCAGCACCTTCACTCCGGCCGCCGCCGCGTCCGCCCGGGTGAGGCGTTCGGCGAGGATGCGGGACCCGGCGAGCGTCCGAGCCTGGCGTTCGGCGAACTCCGGTGTCGCGGCGACCTTGAACGACACCGCCTTCGCGGCGATGACGTGCTCCAGGGGGCCGCCCTGCATGCCGGGGAACACCGCCGAGTTGATCTTCTTGGCGAGGTCGGCCTCGTTGGTGAGGATGACGCCGCCTCGCGGGCCCCCGAGGGTCTTGTGCGTCGTCGTGGTCGTGACGTGGGCGTGCGGTACGGGGCTCGGGTGCAGGCCGGCCGCCACCAGCCCGGCGAAGTGCGCCATGTCGACCATCAGCAGGGCGCCCACCTCGTCGGCGATCCTGCGGAAGACCGCGAAGTCCAGCTGCCTGGGGTACGCCGACCAGCCCGCGATGATCATCTTGGGGCGGTGCTCCTTGGCGAGCCGCTCTACCTCGTCCATGTCGACGAGGTTGTCCGCCTCGGACACGTGGTACGGCACCACGTTGAGCATCTTGCCGCTGTAGTTGATGCGCATGCCGTGCGTGAGGTGCCCGCCGTGCGCGAGATCGAGGCCGAGGACGGTGTCGCCGGGCTGGAGCAGGGCGAAGAAGACGGCGGTGTTCGCCTGGGCGCCCGAGTGCGGCTGCACGTTGGCGAAGCCCGCGCCGAAGAGGGACTTGACGCGCTCGATGGCCAGTCGCTCGGTGACGTCGACGTGTTCGCAGCCGCCGTAGTAGCGGCGGCCGGGGTAGCCCTCGGCGTACTTGTTGGTCGCCACCGAGCCCTGGGCCTCCATCACAGCGGAGGGCGCGAAGTTCTCGGAGGCGATCATCTCCAGGGTGGACTGCTGGCGGTGCAGCTCGGCGCGGAGCGCGGCGTGGACCTCGGGGTCCAGCTCCGCCAGGGGGGTGTTCAGCGCGTTCATACGGCGTTCGCGTTCCTCTCGGCGGCCTCGACGACATTGGCGAGCAACATGGCGCGGGTCATGGGGCCGACGCCCCCGGGCATCGGCGCGAGCCATCCGGCGACCTGGGCGGCGCCCGGGTGGATGTCTCCGGCCAGGCCCTGGTCGGTGCGGGTGATGCCGACGTCCAGGACGGCCGCGCCGGGACGCAGCATGTCCTTGGTGATCAGCCCGGGCGAGCCGGCGGCCGCGACGACGATGTCCGCCTCGCGTACGTGCCAGGCCAGGCCCTTGGTTCCGGTGTGGCAGAGGGTGACGGTGGCGTTCTCGGAGCGGCGGGTGAGCAGGAGCCCGATCGGCCGTCCGACCGTGATGCCCCGCCCGATCACACACACCCGGGCTCCGGCGAGCGGTACGTCGTGGCGGCGTAGGAGTTCGACGATGCCACGCGGGGTGCACGGCAGGGGCGCCTCGACGCCGAGGACGAGCCGGCCGAGGTTGACGGGGTGCAGTCCGTCGGCGTCCTTGGCCGGGTCCATGCGCTCCAGTACGGCGTTGGCGTCCAGGTGGCGGGGCAGCGGGAGCTGGACGATGTAGCCGGTGCAGGCGGAGTCGGCGTTGAGCTCGTCGATCGTCTCCTCGACCTGCTGCTGGGAGGCGTCGGCGGGCAGCTCCCGCCGGATGGAGGCGATCCCGACCTGCGCGCAGTCCCGGTGCTTGCCACCGACGTAGGCGTGACTGCCCGGATCGTCGCCGACCAGGACCGTGCCAAGGCCAGGTGCCCGGCCGGTGAGGGCGGTCAACTTGGCCACGCGCTCGGCGAGTTCCTGCCGGATGGCGGCTGCGGTCGCCTTGCCGTCGAGGAGTTGTGCAGTCACCTCAAGGGTTCCTTCCAACGAGGGTGTAGCTGAACGCCCCCTTGAGGGGCGCGGGGAACTGCGCGACAAGCCACGACGCGCCCGCAGGCGACGACTCAGCCACGAAGCCGGGACATCGTCGGATCGAACAAAGGCTCCTGAGCCACTACCGCCTCGACGGACTGATCGAAGTACCCGATGTGCACGACGGTCCCCGGCTCCGCGAGTTCCACGGGCAACCACGCATAGGCAATGCCCTTGCCGATCGTGTAGCCATAAGCCGCACTGGTGACGTACCCCACCGCACAGTCCCCGTCGTACACCGGCTCCTTGCCCATGACGACGGCCTTCGGGTCATCGATCGTGAGACAGGTCAGCTTCCGCCGGACATCGGCCTTGCGCCGCTCCAGCGCCGCCTTCCCGACGAAGTCGTCCTTGTCGAGCTTCACGGCGAAGCCGACACCCGCCTCGTACGGGTCGTGCTCGTACGTCATGTCCGTGCCGAAGGAGCGGTAGCCCTTCTCCAGCCGGAGACTGTTGAAGGCGCCCCGCCCGGCCACGATGCCGCCCACCGGCTCGGCCGCCCGCCACAGCGTGTCCCACAGCTTCTGCCCCAGGTCGGCGGTGGTGTACAGCTCCCAGCCGAGCTCGCCGACGTACGACAGGCGCATCGCGGTGACGGGCACGGAGCCGATGTGGGCGCGCTTGGCGCGGAAGTACTTCAGGCCGGTCGCGGAGAAGTCGGCGTCGGTGAGGGGCTGGAGGACGTCGCGGGCGCGCGGTCCCCACAGGCCGATGCAGCAGGTGCCGGGGGTGATGTCGCGGACCTGGACCGTGCCGTCGACGGGCAGGTGGCGGGTGAACCAGTCGAGGTCCAGGTTGCCGTTGGCGCCGACCTGGAAGAGGTCGGGGGCGAGCCGGGCGACGGTGACGTCGCTGCGGATGCCGCCGTCGTGGTCGAGGAGCAGCGTGTAGGTCACCGAGCCGACGGACTTGGCGACCTTGCCGGTGCACAGCCGCTCCAGGAACTCGCCGGCGCCGCGTCCGCTGACCTCGAGCCGCTTGAGGGCCGTCATGTCGTACATCGCGACGGTCTCTCGGGTGGTCTGGGCCTCGGCGGCGACGATGGGCGACCAGTACCGCGCGGCCCAGTCGTTGGGGGTGACGATGGAACGGCCCTCGACGAGGCCCGCGTTGGCCTCGTACCACTGCGGGCGCTCCCAGCCGTTCGCCTCCAGGAAGAAGGCCCCCAGTTCCTGCTGGCGGGTGTGGAACGGGCTGGTGCGGATCGGGCGTGGGTCCCCCGACGGCTGGAGGGGGTGGAGGATGTCGTAGACCTCGACGAAGTTCTGGCAGTCGCGGGCCAGTACGTACTCGGGCGAGAGCTGGTGCGGTTCGAAGCGGTTGACGTCGCACTCGTGCAGGTCGAAGGAGGAGCAGTAGCCGTCGACGAGCCACTCGGCCATGGCCCGTCCGACGCCTGCGGAGTGCGTGACCCAGACGGCCTCGGCGACCCAGAAGCCCTTGACGTCGGGGGATTCGCCGAGCAGGGGCAGTCCGTCGGTGGTGAAGGAGAACAGGCCGTTGATGCCTTCCTCGACCTTGGCGTCCTTCGTCGCGGGGAGCAGGGACTGGGTCTCGCTCCAGGCCTCCTCGAAGTCCTCCTCGGTGAACTTCAGGACGGAGGGCATCTGGTCGGACTCGTCCACGGAGAGGATGTCGTCGGCGGAGATCGGCATCGGGCGGTGGCCGTAGTAGCCGATGCCCAGGCCGTCGAAGCGGTCGCGGTAGTAGAGGTCGGCGTCCTGGTGGCGCAGGATCGGGCGGACCGCCTCCTGCGTCTGTCCGGCCAGGGCCGGGACCGGGCCCGTCCAGGCGAGCTGGTGGGCGAGCGGGGTGAGCGGGAGGTTCATGCCGGCCATGCGGGCGATCTTCGGGCCCCAGATGCCGGCGCAGCACACGACGATGTCGGCGGGAATCTCGCCCTGGTCGGTCAGGACGCCGGTCACCTCGCCCTCGGCCTGCCGGACGTCGAGGACTTCGTGGCGGGCGAGAAAGTCGACGCCGCGCTCGGTGGCCCGGCGGATCTGCGCCTCGACGGCGAGGACCGCCTTGGCGAGGCCGTCCGTCGGGACGTGGAGGCCGGCGAGGACCTTGTCGGGGTTGACGAGGGGGTGCTGTGCGACGCACTCCTCGGTGGTCAGCAGCCGGGACTCGATGCCCCAGGAGGCGAGCCAGCCGTGGCGCCGCTGGAGCTCGGTGACGCGCTCGGGGCTGGTGGCCACCTCCAGGCCGCCGACCTGGAGGAAGCAGGGTTGCCCGTCGACGTCGAGGGAGCAGAACTTCTCGACGGTGTAACGGGCCATCTCGGTCATGGTCTTGGAGGGGTTGGTCTGGAAGACCAGGCCCGGGGCGTGCGACGAGGAGCCCCCGGTGGCGGGCAGTGGGCCCTGGTCGACCACGGTCACTTCGGTCCAGCCGCGCGCGGAGATCTCGTCGGCGAGCGCTGCCCCCACGACGCCCGCTCCGATGATGACCACCCGGGGTCCCGCCATCGCCGCACCTCCGACGTTGAAAGCGATCCAGTTGCTGTCTACGCAACAGGGTTCAGGTTGCGCAACTCAATGTGCCCGCCGTGCATCGGCGTGTCAAGAGGTCCGCGACGCCGGAAAAACACCCGGGCGCGACGGGGAGGTACCGGCGCAAAACGGCGAGGCCCGGCAGGCTGACGACACAGCCTGCCGGGCCTCTGCGGCCGGACTCACACGGGTGTTCCCGCGCCCTACTTGATCCAGGCGTCGACCTTGCCGCGGTTGGCCTCGACCCACTTCTTCGCCGCGGCCTCGGGCGCCATCTTGTCCACCGCGATGTACTTGGCCACGGTGTTCTGATCGTCGTTCGTCCAGGTGAAGTTCTTCACCAGGTCATAGGCAGGGCTGCCCGACTTGGCGAACTTCGCGCTGACGATCTTGTCGAGTTCGTACACGGGGTAGTCACAGGCGACCTTTTCCGCGTCGGCGTCGCAGCCCTCCTTGTACTCGGGAAGGCTGACCTTCTTCAGCGGCACCTCGGACAGGAACCACTGCGGCTCGTAGAAGTAGCCGATGACCCATTCCTTGTTCTTCTCGGCGTTGCGGTAGGCCTGGATGAGCGCGGTCTCGCTGCCCGCGTACACCACCTTGAAGTCCAGCTTGAGGTTCTTCACCAGCGCCTCGTCGTTGGTCACGTACGAGGGATCGCCGTCGAGGAGCTGGCCCTTGCCTCCCGACTCCGAAGTCTTGAACTTCGACGCGTACTTGTCGAGGTTCTTCCAGTCGGTGATGTCAGGGTGCGCTTTCGCCAGCCACGGCGGCACGTACCAGCCGATGAGGCCTTTGTTGCCCGTCGGGCCGGCCTCGACGGCCGTCTTCTGTTCGGTGATGTACTTCTTCTTCAGGTCGTCGTGGCCCCAGTTCTCGACGACGGCGTCGACCTCGCCCGTCCCGAAGCCCTGCCAGGCGATCTCCTCCTTGAGGTCCTTCTGCTCGACCTTGCAGCCGAGGTCGTGTTCGGCGACGTAGGCGAGGACCGCCGCGTTCGCCTCGTAGCCCACCCACGGGTTGATCGCGAGGTTGAAGGTGCCGCACTTGCCCGAGCTGCCCGAGCCGGCCGCGCTGTCGTCGCCGACCTTCGCGCCCCCGCAGGCCGTGAGGGTGAGGCCGAGGACGGCCAGGCCGGCAGCGCCGGCTCTCCAGTGTCGTGCCATGGTGAGGTGCTCCTTATGCCCCGGCGCGGCGAGCCGCTGCCTGAGTGATCCGGTCGAACATGACTCCGAGCAGGACGATGGCGAGTCCGGCCGCCAGTCCCTTGCCGTACAGCTGGCCCTGCGAGAACCCGGCCACGACGTCGTAGCCGAGGGCGCCCGCGCCCACCAGGCCGCCCACCACGACCATCGACAGCACGTAGATCAGGCCCTGGTTGGTGGCGAGGGTCAGGGCTCCCCGTGACATCGGCAGCTGGACCTTGGTGATGATCTGCCAGGTGTTGCACCCGGTGGACATCGCCGCCTCGACGGTGGTCCCGGGCACGGCCCGCACCCCGTCGGCGATGATCTTGATGGCGACGGGTGCCGCGTAGACGATCGCGGCGACGATCGCCGTGAACCGTGTCGCCCCGAACAGCGCGAGGAACGGCACGAGATAGACGAACGGCGGCATGACCTGGGCCGCGTCCAGGGAAGGCCTGAGCAGCCGGTCGACGAGCGCGCTGCGGCCCATCCACACCCCGAGAACGACGCCGAGCAGCATCACGAGCACGGTCGCCACCGCGGTGGACGCCAGGGTCGTCATGGCGTCCGACCACACACCGGTGCCGACGAGCAGGCCCACGCACACGGCGGTGGTGGCCCCGGCGCGCCATCCGCCCAGCACCGAGCCGAGCGCGACGAGGGCAGCGCCCACGAGCCACCACGGGGAGTCCGTCAGCAGGGTCTGGAAAGGGTTGAGGAGACCGTTGGTGAGGGCGTCCCGGAAGGCGTTGGTCAGGCCCGACAGGTTGTCCTGTGCCCAGGCGGTCACATCGGTCGCCGCCCTGGCGATGGTGCTTCCGGTGCTGCCCTCGCCGGGGAACTCGGCCGCCCACAGATACGTGTGCGACAGGTACACCAGGACCAGGGCCGCCACTCCCCCGGCCACCAGCAGGTGCCGCCGCCACTTGAGGAAGGGACTGTCCGAACCCCGGGCCGTGTCCGCGCGTCCACTCGCGGCGGTGGTGACCCGGTCCAGCACGATGGCCATGACGACGATGGCGAGTCCGGCGTTGAACGCCGTGCCGACGTCCAGTGACTGCAGCGCCTGGACGACGGTCGCTCCGAGGCCGGGCGCGTTGATCAGGGCCGCGATGGTCACCATGGCCAGGGCGGCCATGATGGTCTGGTTGACGCCCATCACCACGGTCCGCTTCGACATGGGCAGCAGGACCTTCAGCAGCGCCTGGCGCCGCGTCGCGCCCATCGAGTCCGCCGCCTCGACCGTGGTCTCGGGCACCGAGCGGATGGCGTGGGCGGTGATGCGGATCGCGGGTGGTGCCGCATAGATGGCCGTCGCGATGGTGGCGGAGGCCGGGCCGATGAGGAAGAACAGGGTCAG
Source organism: Streptomyces sp. NPDC126510 (assembly GCF_040302345.1). Lineage (NCBI taxonomy): Bacteria > Bacillati > Actinomycetota > Actinomycetes > Kitasatosporales > Streptomycetaceae > Streptomyces > Streptomyces sp. NPDC126510. The sequence goes on from NZ_JBEORR010000021.1 coordinate 124,981, forward strand.
GGGCGCCAGGTACACGAAAGTCGGCATCGTCTGCATGAAATCCAGGAACGGCGTCACGATCCGGTTGACACGGTCGGACAGCCCGGCCCACACCCCGAGGGGAAGAGCGAACAGCAGCGCCACGAAGACCGCGGAGAGGGTCAGCGCCAGCGTGTCCATGCTCTCCTGCCAGAGCCCCTGCAGACCGAGGAAGGTGAAGCCGGCGACGGCCAGCAGCGCGACCCGCCAATTTCCCACGGCCCAGGAGACGTAGCCGACGATGCCCACCACACCGAGCCAGCCGATCTGCGGAACCGGGCGGCCCGCGGTCGGCTGCGAGATCAGCTGCTGGACGAAGGTCACCAGGGTGTCGATGACCAGGCGGATCTCGTTGAAGAAGTAGAGGAAGAGCGGGTTGGAGTTGCGGTTCGCACCGATGGAGTCGTTGACGTCGTTGAACCACCGGTGCAGGTCGGTCAGATCGGCCGCGGCCAGGGACAGGGTCTGCTTGCCGCGCAGCACGGCGAAGAGAACGAGCCAGGCGACCAGAATCGCGGCCACGACCATCGAACGGCTGACCGTGCGCGTGCGCCGGGCGGGAGCGGGCGGCTCCTCGGTCCCGGTTCTCTCCGGCCTCCGCGTCTTCTGCACGGCGACGGTCATCACGCGTCGCCTTCCTGCCCGGCGACCACCGCGAGGATCTCTTCGTCACCGACGATGCCGAGCAGCTTGCCGTTCTCGACGACCTTGACCGGCTTGTCGGCCGCGAGCACCGCCCGCGTGGCCTCCTTCACCACGACGTCCGGGCCCAGTTCGGGACCGTCGAGAAGGTCGTCCGGCTCCGCCGGGCGCATGATCCACCGCAGGGTCAGCACGTCACCCCGGGGCACGTCCCGGACGAAGTCGCGTACATAGTCGTCCGCGGGGGCGCCGACCAGCTCGTCGCCGGTGCCGCACTGGACCATCCTGCCGTCGCGCATGATGAGGATGCGGTCGCCCAGGCGCAGTGCTTCGGACAGGTCGTGGGTGATGAACACCATCGTCTTGCCGACCTCGTGGTGCAAACGGACGACCTCGTTCTGCATGTCCCGCCGGATCAGCGGGTCGAGCGCCGAGAACGGCTCGTCGAAGAGGAGGACATCGGGGTCGCCGGCCAGGGCGCGGGCGAGGCCCACGCGCTGCTGCATGCCGCCGGAGAGCTGGTCGGGGTAGGAGCTCTCGTACCCGGAGAGGCCGACGAGTTCGACGACCTCCAGCGCGCGCCTGGTGCGCTCGGCTCTGCTCATGCCGCGGATCTCCAGGCCGAAGGCCACGTTGTCGACGACCCGGCGGTGCGGCAGCAGCCCGAAGTGCTGGAAGACCATGGAGAACTTGCTGCGGCGCAGCTCGCGCAGGCGGCTCGCGTCCGCGTCGCGGATGTCCTCGCCCTCGAAGAGGATCTCGCCCGCGGTGGGTTCGATGAGCCGGGTCAGGCAGCGCACCAGGGTGGACTTGCCGGAACCGGACAGGCCCATCACGACGAACACCTCGCCGGGCGCGACGTCGAAGTGCACGTCGCGCACGGCGGCCGTGCATCCGGTGCGGTCCATCAGTTCGCGGCGGGTGAGTCCACGCAGTTCCTCGGAGCCGGGTACCTGGGCCGCCTTCGGCCCGAACACCTTCCACAGCTCGCGTACGGAGATGACCGGGGTGGGTGCCGCGTCCTGGGGGGTGCCGCGCCGCCGCGGCGCCTCGGTCGTTGCTGGGGTCATGTTCGACCTCTTTCGGCGTTCAGCCGCGGAACCAGTGCTGCGGCCGGGGTTGGATGTTCTGCCAGATGTGTTTGGGCTCCCGGTACTCGTCCAGGCCCGTCGGTCCCAGCTCCCGGCCCACGCCGGAGTGCCCGAACCCACCCCATTCCGCCTGCGGCACATAGGGGTGGTAGTCGTTGATCCACACCGTGCCGTGGCGCAGTCGGCGCGCGACCCGTTGGGCCTTGCCGGCGTCCTGCGTCCAGACGGCGCCGGCGAGTCCGTACTCGGTGTCGTTGGCGATGCGTACCGCGTCGTCCTCGTCGGTGAAGCGCTCCACGGTGAGGACGGGCCCGAAGGACTCCTCGTGTACCACGCGCATGTGCTGACCGCACGCGTCGAGCACGGTCGGCGGGTAGTAGTGGCCGTCGGCCAGGGCCGGGTCGCCCGGGCGTTCGCCGCCGCAGCGCAGGACTGCGCCCTCGGCGAGTCCGGCCGCGACGTACGCCTCGACCTTCGCCAGGTGCTGGGCGGAGATCAGCGGGCCGGTGTCGGCCTGTGGGTCGAAGGGGCCACCGAGGCGGATGTGCCGGGCGCGGCGGACCACCTCGTCGACGAACCGGTCGTGCAGCGAGTCCTCGACGATCAGCCGGGCGCCCGCCGAGCAGACCTGCCCGGAATGCAGAAAGACGGCCGTGAGCGCGAAGTCCACGGCCGTCTCGAAGTCGGCGTCGGCGAAGACGACATTGGGGTTCTTGCCGCCGAGTTCCAGGGCGACCTTCTTCACGGTCGCGGCGGCGGTGGCCATGATGCGTCTGCCGGTGTCCAGGCCGCCGGTGAAGGAGACCATGTCGACGGCGGGGTCTTGGGCGAGCGGTGCTCCCACCTCGGGTCCGGTGCCCAGTACGAGATTGGCGGCGCCGTCGGGAAGTCCGGCCTCCGCCAGGGCCCTCATCAGCAGGATCGAGGTGGAGGGGGTGAGCTCGCTGGGCTTGAGGACGATCGTGTTGCCGGCGAGGAGTGCCGGTGCGACCTTCCAACTCGCCTGTAGCAATGGGTAGTTCCAGGGGGTGATCAGTGCGCACACGCCGATCGGTTCGTAGACGACGCGGCTGACGGCGTCGTCGCGGCCGGTGTCGATCACGCGGCCGGCGTCGGTGCCGCCCAGCCCTCCGAAGTAGCGGAAGCAGGAGACGACATCGGCGATGTCGTACTCGCTCTCCACCAGCCGCTTGCCGGTGTCCAGTGATTCGGCGCGGGCGAACGCGCCGGCGTCGCGTTCGAGGATGTCGGCGGTGCGCAGCAGGAGCGCGCCGCGCTCGCGCTCGGGGGTACGTGGCCACGGCCCCTCGTCGAAGGCCCGCCGGGCCGCGGCGATGGCCGCCTCGGCGTCGGGGCGGGCTCCTTCGGAGACGGTCACGGAGAGTGTGCCGTCTGCGGGGCAGCGGATGTCCCGCCGGCCTCCGGCCACGGGATCCCGCCATTTGCCATCCACGTACAGGTCTGCCACGTCGGGGCCCTTCGAGCGAATCGCGTTGCGCATCACGCACCGCATTGCTTGTGGTGGAACACTCTGGAGAAGGCGAGAACGCACGTCAAGGGGTTGGCCGATGACGGTTTCACCAAGGAGGCACCCCATAGAACCCGACGCCGACCAGCCCGGACCACCGGATTTCCGGGCCGGTCGGCTGTCTGAGAACAGTGGGTTACGCGGATGCTTCGCGGTGCCGGTAGTACGCGGCGCCGGACGGCGGCAGCGGCTCCTTGCCGAGGATGAGGTCGGCTGCCTTCTCGGCGATCATCATCACCGGCGCGTAGATGTTGCCGTTGGTGATGTAGGGCATCACGGACGCGTCGACGACCCGCAGTCCCTCCACGCCGTGCACGCGCAGGTCGGCCGGGTTCACGACGGACATCTCGTCGGTGCCCATCTTGCAGGTGCAGGACGGATGCAGCGCGGTCTCGGCGTCCTTGGCGACCCAGGCGAGGATCTCCTCGTCACTCTCCACGGACGGGCCGGGCGAGACCTCCCCGGCGTTGAACGGCTCCAGGGCGGGCTGGTTGAGCAGCCTGCGCGCGACCCTGACGGCCTCGACCCATTCGCGGCGGTCCTGCTCGGTGGAGAGGTAGTTGAAGCGCAGCGCCGGGTGCTCGGCGGGATCCTTGCTCTTGATCTTCACCGAGCCGATGGCGTCGGAGTACATGGGTCCGACGTGCACCTGGTAGCCGTGTCCGCCGGCCGGCACGGAGCCGTCGTAGCGGACCGCGATGGGCAGGAAGTGGAACATCAGGTTGGGGTAGTCCACGTCGTCGTTGCCGCGGACGAAGCCGCCCGCCTCGAAGTGGTTGGTCGCGGCCGGTCCCGTGCGGAAGAGCCACTGCAGGCCGATGAAGGGGGCGCGCCACTTCGCGAGGTACGGCTGCATGGAGACGGGCTGCTTGCAGCCGTACTGGATGTACACCTCCAGATGGTCCTGAAGGTTCTCGCCGACGCCCGGCAGATCGTGTACGACGTCCACGCCGAGCGCCGCGAGCTCCTCGGCGTTGCCGACGCCGGAGAGCTGGAGGAGCTGCGGGGAGTTGATCGCGCCTCCGCAGAGGATGACCTCACCGGCCCGCACCCGCTGGGGCCTGCCGCGACCGCGCCGGTACTCGACGCCGACGGCCCGCTTGCCCTCGAAGAGGACGCGGGTGACCAGGGCGCGCGTGGTGACGGTGAGGTTGGGCCGCTTCCGCACGGGCTTGAGGTACGCCTTCGCGGCCGACAGACGGCGCCCGCGGTGCACATTGCGGTCGAACCTGGCGAAACCTTCCTGGCGATAGCCGTTCACATCGCTGGTCGGAGGGTGCCCCGCCTCCTCGGTGGCCTTGAGGAAGGCCTCGAAGAGCGGGTTGGTCCCCGGACCCCGTTCGAGGACGAGGGGGCCGTCGTGGCCGCGGAACTCGTCGTCCCGGTCGGCGGCCAGGCAGTTCTCCATCCGCCGGAAGTACGGCAGGCAGTGCGCGTAGTCCCAGCTCTCCATTCCGGGATCGGCCGCCCAGCGCTCGTAGTCCATGGGGTTGCCGCGCTGGAAGATCATGCCGTTGATGCTGCTGGAACCACCCAGGACCTTGCCCCGCGCGTGGTAGACGCGCCGGCCGCCCATGTGGGGCTCTGGTTCGGACTCGTACTTCCAGTCGTAGAAGCGGCTGCCGATCGGATAGGTCAGCGCCGCGGGCATGTGGATGAAGACGTCCCATGGGTAGTCGGGTCTGCCCGCCTCAAGGACCAGTACCCGGTTGCCGGGATCCGCGGAGAGCCGGTTGGCCAGTGCACAGCCGGCCGATCCACCACCGACGATGACGAAGTCGTACTGCAAGTCAGCCATGAGGCCTCGTCTCGCTCGCGCCGTAGAGAATGCGCGGCATGCTAGTACCGGTATCTCTATGCGCACCAGGTTGCGGACAACGCAACTTCAGATTTTCCGCTCCAGGCCCGTGACCTGCATCGCTGCCGGCTATGTTAATCACCCGTATAGTTGCGTTGTGAGCAACTACCATGCAGATACCGAAACGACAAGTGCGCCGACCGGTGGGGTGCAGTCGGTCGACCGGGCCATCACCGTGCTGGAGATCCTGGCCCGGCGCGGCGAGGCCGGCGTCAGCGAGGTAGCCGCCGAGATCGACGTCCACAAGTCCACCGCGTTCCGGCTGCTCGGCGCTCTGGAGGTGCGCGGCCTGGTGGAACAGGCGGGTGAGCGCGGAAAGTACCGCCTCGGTTTCGGCATCGTCCGTCTCGCCGGCGCGGTCACAGGGCGCATCGACATCACCCAGCAGAGCCGGCCGGTCTGTGAGCGTCTCGCCGAGGAGATCGGCGAGACGGTGAACCTCGCCGTGATGCAGGAGAAGTACGCGATCAACCTGTACCAGGTGCGCGGCCCGGGCGCCGTCACCGCGTTCAACTGGGTCGGCCAGCTGACGCCGCTGCACGCCACGTCCAGCGGCAAGATCCTGCTCGCCCACATGCCGGCGAAGGAGCGTGCCGCGCTGCTGTCGGACGCGGGACTGAAGAAGATGACGCCCCGCACCCTGACCGCGAAGACGAAGCTGGAGAAGAACCTAGCCGAGGCGCTGGAGCGCGGCTACTCCTGGACGCTGGAGGAATTCGAGGCGGGCCTGCACGCCATGGCCGCCCCGGTCCGCAACCGGGACGGAGAGGTCATCGCGGCGATCAGTGCCTCGGGGCCTGCGTACCGGCTCACCGAGGACCGTATGCACGACCTCGCTCCGGTGCTGGTCAAGGGCGCGGACGAGATCAGTCATCGGATGGGATACCTGGGCTGAGCCCGCCGCGCCGTCTGCGCCGGCCGCCCCGCACACCGGACTCAAGGGGTACGGGACGCCGGGAGGCGCCGCTACTGCGGCCGCCCCGCGCCCAGGCGATCCTGGACGAAGGTGTGGAACTCGCCGATGTGGTGCTCGCTGGGCACGAGGACCCCTCCCTTGGCGTACAGCCGGGAGCTCATCGCTGGCTGGCAGCGCTCGCACGCGTCGAAGTCCTGCCGGTTGACCCGGTCGAAGAGCTCCACCGACCGGCTGACGTCCTTGCCGCTCTCGACGACGTGCTTGAGGTAGAGCCAGTCGCACTCCACGATCGTGCGGTCCGCGGCGACCGGGAACATCCGGTGGAAGATCACGTGGTCGGGCACGAGGTTGATGAACACCTGCGGCCGGACGGTGATCGCGTAGTAGCGGCGGTCCTGTTCCTCGGTGACGCCCGGGATGCGGTCGAGGCCCTCCGAGCCGTCGACGGTGAAGCCTTTGACGTCCGCGCCGAACTCCGCGCCGTGTCCCACGTAGTACTGGGCGGCATAGCCATCGGCGAACTCGGGGAGCACCTCGGTGAGTTCGGGGTGGATCGTCGCGCAGTGGTAGCACTCCATGAAGTTCTCGACGATGAGCTTCCAGTTCGCCCGGACGTCGTAGACGATCCGTCTGCCGACATCGAGGTCCTCGATGCCGTAGTGCTCGATCGACTCCGTGTCGCCGAGACGCGCGACCACGTCCTGCACGACCTCGTCGAAGGGGGGTGGGTCCTCGGCGAGGCACACCCACACGTAGCCGAGCCATTCGCGCGTCGCCACGGCTGCCAGGCCGTACTCGGTGCGGCCGACATCGGGCATCTTGGTGAGGTTGGGCGCCGCGACGAGTTTGCCCGTCAGGTCGTACGTCCAGGCGTGGTAGGGACATTGGAAGGCGCGCTTGACCTCGCCGCTCTCCGCCGTGCACAGCTTGGCTCCGCGATGCCGGCAGACGTTGAAGAAGGCGCGTATGGACTGGTCGCGTGCACGGGTGAGGAGGATGCTCTCGCGGCCGACCTGGACGGTCCGGAAGGCCCCGGGGCCGGCGAGGTCGGTGGAGCGCACGGCGCAGAACCACATCGCCTCGAAGATGTTCTCCTGCTCCTGGGCGAAGAACCCGGGGTCCGTGTAGGCGGAGCCGGGCAGGGTGGCGATGAGACTTTCCGGCAGGCCGGTCGAGGTCACAGTGCACTCCTCGGAGGAACGTCATGGGTCGGGCATGCACGCGCCGGGACGAGCTGCACCGGACGTCGGCGGATCAAGGAGCAACGCCCTTCTCAGGACGTGTGGGCCGCGAGTTGCTTGCGCCAGCGCATGAACAGCCGGGGCTGGTTCATCCCGAGGACGGCGACCGGGTGCCCGGCACGCCGGTAGACGGCCAGGACGTTACGGTCGTCAGCGGCACCTTCCTCGATGGTGACGCTGTCGGCGCGCGACGCGTTGCCGGCGAACTGGATCTTCACGCCGTACTGGTCGGACCAGAAGTACGGCGGCCTCGGGACTCCCGGTTCGGACTCGCCCCAGGAGAGCAGGGCGGCCACCGCCGCGTCGGGGCGTTCCCGGGCGCCGGTCCAGTGCTCGACGCGGCGGTGGGTGCCCGCGCGCGGGTCGTACCAGGAGGCGCAGTCGCCGACCGCGACCACGCCGGCCAGGCTGGTGCGGCCGTCCGCGCCGCACTTGACGCCGTCGTCGAGTTCGACGCCGGAGCCCGCCAGCCAGTCGACGCAGGGGCGGGCCCCGACACCCACGACGACGATGTCGGCTGGGATGCTGCGGCCGTCCTCCATCAGAACGGCGTCGACGCGGGTCTCGCCGCTCAGTCCCTTGACGCCGACTCCGCACAACAGGCGTACGCCGTGGTCGGCGTGGAGGGCGGAGACGATGCTGCCCATGGTCGCGCCGAGTGGTCCGGCCAGTGGGGTGGGCGCCGCCTCGACGATGGTCACGTCGAGGCCGAGGGCGTAGGCGGTGGAGGCGACCTCGGCGCCGATGAAGCCGCCGCCGATCACGACCAGGCGTCCACCCCGGGCCAGTTCGTCCCGCAGGGCGCGGGCGTCGTCCAGGGTGCGCAGCGTGTGCACACCGGCCAGGCCGTCCATGCCGGGCAGGGTGCGGGCGGAAGCGCCGGTGGCGATGACGACGCCGTCGGCTCTCACCTCCCGGCCGTCGGTGAGCCGCACGGCGCGGGGTGTCGTGTCGAGTCCGGCGGCGCGGGCGCCGAGCAGCCACTCCGCTTGCAAATCCTCGTCGTCCGGCTCCAGCGCGAGCTCGGCTTCGCCGATGCCGCCGGCCAGGAACTCCTTGGACAGGGGCGGCCTGTCGTACGGACGGTGGAGCTCGTCGCCTATGACGACCAGCCGGCCGTCGTACCCCTGCTTTCGCAAGGAGCGCGCCGCTGACAGACCGGCCAGCGACGCGCCCACCACGGCGACCGTCCTCACGCGACGCCCCCGGCGAGCCGGGCGGCGATGCAGGGAGGCAGGTTCGGGGCTGCCGTGGACAGCCGGACGTAGATCATGCCGTCCTCGACGAAGACCTCGTGCGTGCGCACCGGGAGCTTGGCCGGCGGGGCGTCGACGGCTCCGGTCTTGAGGTTGAACTTCGAGGCGTGCAGCGGGCATTCGACTTCGCCACCCTCCAGCCAGCCGTCGGCGAGCGAGGCGTCCTGGTGGGTGCATGTGTCGTCGATGGCGAAGAGTTCGCCGTCGTCGGTGTGGAACACCGAGACCGGCGGGTCGATGTCGAGCCTGTGGGCCTCGCCTCGGGGCAGATCCACGAGACGGCACGCGGGAATCATCATGACACCTCGGTGCGTATAGCGAAACGGATTGCGGTGAACGCAACGCCAGTTTGGGGTCGCCCACAAACCCTTGTCAAGGAGTTCACGGGTCGCTCGCCGCCCCGATTTTTCGTTGCGTGATATGAAACGTCCTGCGCCATAGGAAACGCAGGTCAGGCCGGGTACCCCTCAGAACCGGGGCACCGGCGAACGCGTCGACCCGTTCTCGATACCCCAGCGGGCGGTCACGCGCACCGCGTCGGCCGTCGAGGAGACGTCGTGGACACGGACGCACCAGGCGCCCTGCACGGCGGCCAGGACCGACACGGCGGAGGTGGCCGCGTCCCGCAGGTGCGCCGGGCGGGGCCGGCCCGTCTCCGGGTCCCTCAGCAGGTGGCCGAGAAACGCCTTCCGCGCCGCGCCCACCAGAACCGGCCGGCCGAGCGCGGCGGCGACCTCGGCGAGGCGGCCGAGGAGTCGCCAATTGTGCTCGGCGTCCTTGGCGAATCCCAGTCCCGGGTCGACGATGAGACAGTCCGGCGGGATTCCGGCGTTCACGGCCGCATCGACTCTCGCCCGCAACTCGTCGACGACGTCGGTGACGACGTCGTCGTAGACGGCCTGCGCCTGCATGCCGTCGGAGTGCCCACGCCAGTGCATCACCACATAGGGCGTACCGGCCCGCGCCATCAGTGGCAGCATCGCCGGGTCGGCGAGTCCCCCGGAGACGTCGTTGACCAGGACGGCGCCGGCCTCGACGGCGCGGGCGGCGACCTCGGCCCGCATGGTGTCGACACTGACCCTCGCGCCCGCGGCGGCGAGTGCGCGGACGACCGGCAGCACGCGCCGCAGTTCCTCCTCGACCGTCGGACGCGTGGCGCCGGGGCGGGTCGACTCGCCGCCCACGTCCAGGAGGTCCGCGCCCTCCTCCAGTAGTGCGAGTCCGTGTGTGACGGCCCGTTCCGGATCGAACCACCGACCGCCGTCGGAGAACGAGTCGGGCGTGACGTTCACGATGCCCATCACCAGGGTCCGGCCCGGACGGGGAAGACCTCGCGGGAACAGGGCGGGAGTGTCCTGGGCGGCGGTGCTCATGCGGCGCGGGGCGGGTCGGCGAGGGGACGCACGGAAGTCGTCATGGACTGCTCCACCTCGTTGCATAGAGAGGAACGATGTGCGATTTGGGCAACGAGTGTGAGGACGGGCGCCCGGCACTGTCAAGGCAGGTGCGTGACCCCGGCCGCGCGACGGGGTCCGGACGCCGGCGCGACCAGCCGGGAGGCCTTCAGCTCGGTCTCGTCCCACTCCGGTCCGGGTCGGACCCCCAGGTGATACCAGTCCTGGTCGGTGCCCGCTCGGGACTTGGAGGACCGAGGGCGTTCGGCCACCCCGGCCGGTACGGCGGTGCTCGTGTCACCAGCCGCGGGCGGCCCACGCCTCCAGGTGCGGGGCTTCCGCCGCGATGGTGGTCGTGTCACCGTGTCCGGTGTGCACGACCGTCTCGCCGGGGAGCGTCAGCAGCCGGTCGCCGATCGAGGTGATGATCGTGCCGAAGTCGCTGTACGAGCGCCCCGTCGCGCCGGGCCCTCCCGCGAACAGCGTGTCGCCGCTGAACAGCGCCCCGAGGTCGGGCGCGTACAGGCACACGGCCCCGGGTGCGTGGCCTGGCGTGTGGAGGACGCGCAGCCCGATGCCCGCCACGACGAGTTCGTCGCCGTCGGCGAGGGGGCCGTCGGGGCGTCGGTTCGGATGCGCCATCTTCCACAGCACCTGGTCGTCGGGGTGCAGCAGGACGCGCGCGCCGGTGGCGAGAGCGACGTCCGGTGCGGCGCGCACATGGTCGTCGTGAGCGTGGGTGCACACGACGGCCGACACGCGGCGGTCGCCGACGGCCTCCAGGATGGCGTCGGAGTCGTGTGCCGCGTCGATGACGACCACCTCGTCGTCGTCACCGACGAGCCAGACGTTGTTGTCGACGTCCCAGGTGCCGCCGTCGAGACTGAACGTCCCGCTCGTGACGAGGCGTTCGATACGGAGTGCACCGGCCATCACAGCACCACCACGGAACGCAGCACGTCGCCGCCGTGCATCTTCTCGAAAGCCTCCTCCACATCACCGAGGCCGATGGTCTCGGAGACGAACGCGTCCAGGTCGAACCGGCCGCCCAGGTACAGGTCGATGAGGGCCGGGAAGTCGCGCGAGGGCAGGCAGTCGCCGTACCAGCTGGACTTCAGCGAGCCGCCGCGACCGAAGACGTCGAGCAGCGGCAGCTCCACCTTCATCTCCGGGGTGGGCACACCGACCAGTACGACCGTGCCGGCCAGGTCCCGCGCGTAGAAGGCCTGCCGGTACGTCTCCGGGCGGCCCACGGCCTCGACGACGACGTCCGCGCCGAACCCGCCGGTGAGTTCGCGCACCGCCTCCACCACGTCGCTCTTGGCGCCGTCGACGGTGTGGGTGGCCCCCATGGTCATGGCACGGTCCAGCTTGCGCTGGTCGATGTCGACGGCGATGACCTTGGACGCGCCGGCGAGCCGGGCGCCGGCGACGGCTGCCATGCCGACACCACCGCAGCCGATGACGGCGACGGAGTCCCCCCGCCCGACGGCACCGGTGTTGACGGCCGCGCCGAAGCCCGCCATGACACCGCATCCGAGCAGCCCGGCTGCGGCCGCCGGTGCGGCCGGGTCCACCTTGGTGCACTGTCCGGCGGCGGCCAGGGTCTTCTCCGCGAAGGCACCGATGCCGAGAGCGGGCGAGAGCGGGGTGCCGTCCAGCAGTGTCATAGGCTGCGTCGCGTTGTGGGTGGCGAAGCAGTACCAGGGCTTGCCCTTGCTGCACGCCCGGCACTGGCCGCACACGGCACGCCAGTTGAGGATGACGAAGTCCCCGGGCTCGACGCCGGTGACCCCCTCCCCCACCGCCTCGACGCGGCCGGCTGCTTCGTGGCCCAGAAGGAAGGGGAACTCGTCGTTGATCCCGCCCTCGCGGTAGTGGAGGTCGGTGTGGCAGACGCCGCACGCCTCGACCTTGACCAGCGCCTCGCCCGGACCGGGATCGGGGACGACGATCGTCTCGACGGAAACCGGGGCGCCCTTCTTCCGGGCGACGACGGCACGTACCTCGTGAGCCATGAGCTGCTCCTCAGACGGGAAACTCGCGCGGGTGCACTGATCCATGAGTTGCTTCATCAGGCACATGCACCGCTATACGCAACTGAGCATCGGGGAGGAGGACACCGGGGGTCAAGGGGTCGACCGGAACCGGACCGACTCGGCCGGATCGGCGAGGCGGCGGACGGCAGTTCCGCAGGCGCACGGCGGGCAAGGCCGCCGCCCGGGCAGCTCAGCTCGCGGACTGCGCATCCGCCATGGCCTCGGCCGACACCGAACCAGGCCCCTGCTCGGGCTCCGGTTCCGGCTCGTGGCGAGGTGCGTACAAGCCGATCACCCGTGTACTGCGATCGCAGTAGAAGGAAGTGTCTGCGAGCGGCCAACGACGAGAGACCGGAGAACTGCGAGCGTAAGAGTGGGTCGTGATCGTCGGCCCGAATCCGCGGCAGTCCCCCGGAAAGGCACATCGATGTCCCCTCTCGCTCGCTGGTGTCACAGGCACCGGCTCGCCGTCGTCCTGGCCTGGGTAGGCCTGCTGATCGCCCTGGGCGGGGCGGTCGGCGCGGCCGGCGGCAACTTCGGCAGCAGCCCGCTCTCCCAGGACACCGACTCGGCCAGGGCGACGGCTCTGCTGCAGAAGGGCGCGAGCAGCGAGGCGGGCAAAAGCGGCCGGGTCGTCTGGCAGGTGAGCGAGGGCAAGGTCACCGACGGCACAGCTGAGAAGGCGATGACCGGCACGCTCAAGGAGATCGCCGACACACCGGGCGTCGCTGCGGTGACCAGCCCCTACACGCCTGTCGGCGACGGACAGATCAGTAAGGACGGCAGGACCGCCTACGCGACGGTCGCCTTCGACCGGGACGTCTCGGACACCCGGATCGACCACGTGAAGGAACTCGCCACCGAACCGGAGACGGGCAGCCTGCACATCGCCCTCAACGGACAGGCGTTCACCGTCAACCCGGAGCCCAACGCCGTCGCCGACGCCATGGGCATCGTCCTCGCCTTCATCGTGCTGCTGTTCGTCTTCCGGGCGGTATGGGTGGCGGCGCTGCCCATCATCACGGCCGTCATGGGCGTCGGCACTTCCGCCGTCACGGTGATCCTGCTCAGCCACGTCATCACGCTCTCCGACACCACGCTGACCCTGGGTTCGCTGATCGGTCTCGGCGTGGGCATCGACTACGCCCTCTTCGTCGTCAACCGGCACCGCGCCAATCTGATGGCGGGCATGAGCGTAGCCGAGTCGGTCGCCAAGGCCCTCAACACCTCCGGCCGGGCCGTGGTGTTCGCCGGACTGACCGTGGTCGTCGCGCTGCTGGGCATGCTCACCCTGAACGTCGGCATCATCAACGGCATGGCGATCGGCGCGGCGATCACCGTCGTCCTCACCGTGCTGGCCGCCATCACCCTGCTGCCGGCGCTGCTCGGCATGATCGGGCCACGTGTCCTCAGCACGAAGGAACGCCGGGAGATGGCCGGTCAGGGGTGGCCGCGATCCTCGGGCCGGGCCGGGCTGTGGGGCCGGTGGGCCGAGCGCGTCCAGGCCCGTCCGAAGTCCCTGGGCCTGGTCGCCCTGGCCGTGCTGACCGCGCTCGCGTTCCCGACGCTCTCCCTGCGCCTGGGCGCCTCCGACGACGGCAACCTGCCCGCGTCCTCCACGAACCGACAGGCCTACGACATGATCGCGGACGGATTCGGACCGGGCTTCAACGGCCCGCTCGTCCTCGCGGTCCAGGCACCCGACACCGACGGCAGGACCGCCGCGGCGAACCTCGTCACCACTCTCGGAAAGGTCGACGGTGTCGCCGGTGTCGGTGCCGCGCCCATGAAGGAAGGTCAGACCGTCGGAGTGATATCCGTCGTCCCGACGACCTCACCACAGTCCGAGGCCACCTCCGACCTCATCCACCACCTGCGTGACGGTGTGATACCCGAGGCGGAACGCGGCACGTCGATGAAGGTCTACGTGGGTGGTGTCACCGCGAGCAACGACGACTTCGCGTCGGTCCTCATGGGCAAACTGCCGATGTTCGTGCTGGTGATCGCCGCGCTCGGCTTTCTGCTGCTGACCGTCGCCTTCCGCAGTCTGCTCATCCCGGCGGTCGGCGCGCTGCTGAACATCCTCAGCATCGGCGTGGCCTTCGGCGCGATCGTCGTCGTCTTCCAGTACGGCTTCGGAGCCGGAGCGCTCGGACTGGGTGCCGCAGGGCCGATCGAGTCGTTCGTGCCGATCCTGGTCGTCGGCATCATGTTCGGCCTGTCCATGGACTACCAGGTCTTCCTCGTCAGCCGGATGCGCGAGGAATGGGCCCACACCGGCGACAGCCGTCGTGCCGTCCGGGTCGGGCAGGCCGAGACCGGCAAGGTCATCGCCGTCGCGGCCACCATCATGGTCTGCGTCTTCGGCTCCTTCGTCTTCGGCGGCATGCGGGTCATCTCCGAGTTCGGCGTCAGCCTCGCCGTGGCCGTGGCCCTGGACGCCTTGCTGATCCGCATGGTCGTCGTCCCCGCCCTCATGCACCTGTGCGGACGGGCCAACTGGTGGCTGCCCCGCCGACTGGACAGGGCACTGCCCAACGTCTCGGTCGAGGGCCCCGCGGACGAGCCGGCGCGACCGTCCCGGGCCATCCGGGAGCCGGAGACGGCCGGCCTGGCCAACTGACCGTTTCCCCGTCGGACCAAGATCGCACACGGGCCGGCGGAGGGTGGGCACCCACTTTCCGCCGTCCCGCGCTGCCTACAGTGAGGGAATGGAACTGCCCATGGTGTGGCGACAATGGCTGGCTCGTCATGACCGGATCAGAGACGCGCTGCCCGCGGTTCCGCTGATCGTGATCGCCGCGGCGGCGACCGCCGTCGGCACGTCCGACTGGCACGAGCCGCGCTGGGACGAGGTGGTGTGGACGGCCCTGTCGTGCGTGCCGCTCGCTTTCCGCAGCCGCTGGCCCCTGGGCATCGCCCTCTTCACCGTGGCAGGTGACCTCACGCTGATGACCGTCGCCTCGCACATCGCACCGACACCGGCAGCGAGCCTGGTCGCCCTGTACACCCTCGCCGCCCTCGGCAGCCGCCGCACCGCGTGGATCGTCGGCTTCACCGCCGCTGTGGCGATCACCGGTGTCCACGCCGCCACCCACACGGAGTCCCTGCTGGGGGGAGCCAGTCTGCTGCGGTTCGACTTCGCGATCGGGGCCACCGCCCTCGGCCGCGCGGTCCTCAGCCGCCGCGAGCACCTCGCGGCGGCCAGGGAACGGGCGGAACGCGCGGAGCGCATGCAGGAGGAAGAGGCCCGGCGCCGGGTCACCGAGGAACGTGTGCGTATCGCGCGCGACCTGCACGACGTGGTCGCCCACCACATCACCCTGGTCAACGCCCAGGCGGGGGTGGCCCACCACCTCATGCGCGCCAACCCGGATCAGGCCTACGAGGCACTGGCCCACATCAAGGACAACAGCCGCGCCGCACTGGACGAACTGCGGGCCACCGTCGGTCTGCTACGTCAGCCCGACGACGCCCCCGGCACTCGGTCCCCCGTCCCGCGCCTGGCCGACCTCGATCGCCTCGTGGGCGTGTTGCAGGCGAGCGGACTCTCCGTGAACGTGGCCCGGACCGGGGATTCCTCGCCGCTGACTCCGGCTACGGAGCTGACCGCCTATCGCATCATCCAGGAGGCCCTCACCAACACCCACAAGCACGCGTCCGCCACCCGGACCGACGTCGTCCTCGACTACGGCGCGCACTCACTACGGGTCACCGTGACGGACGACGGACGCCCCGGCGCGCCCCAGGGGGCGGGCACCGGCCACGGTCTGATCGGCATGCGCGAACGGGCCATCGCCATCGGCGGTACGGTGACCGCCGGGCCCCGGCCCGAAGGCGGCTTCCAAGTCGTCGCCGACCTGCCGCTCTCGCTCGCCCGCCACACCGTCTGATGTCCTGTGAGGAAGACTCGCCCATGTCCATTCGCGTCCTGCTCGCCGACGACCAGGCCCTTCTCCGGGGCACGTTCCGGCTGCTCATCGACGCGCAGCCGGACATGGAGGTCGTCGCCGA
The DNA here is from genome assembly GCF_040302345.1 of Streptomyces sp. NPDC126510. Lineage (NCBI taxonomy): Bacteria > Bacillati > Actinomycetota > Actinomycetes > Kitasatosporales > Streptomycetaceae > Streptomyces > Streptomyces sp. NPDC126510. The sequence goes on from NZ_JBEORR010000021.1 coordinate 140,978, forward strand.
GGCGTCCAACGGGCGGGAGGCGGCGCACCTCGCCCGGTCCGAGCGGGCCGATGTCGTGGTCATGGACATCCGGATGCCCGAGGTCGACGGCATCGAGGCGACCCGGCTCATCGCCCAGGACGAGGACATGGCCGGGGTCAAAGTCCTCGTCCTGACCACCTTCGAAGAGGACGACCTGGTCATCGCGGCCCTCCGGGCCGGTGCCAGCGGCTTCCTGGGCAAGGGGGTCGAACCGGCGCAACTGCTCGACGCCGTCCGCCTGGTGGCTGCCGGAGAGGCCCTGCTCTCTCCGGCAGCCACCAAGGGTCTCATCACCCGTGTCCTTGCCCACCCCTCCCCCGGTGACCTGGTCGACCCGCAACGACTGGCCACGCTCACCCCACGGGAGCGCGAGGTGCTGACCCTGGTGGGCAGCGGCCTGGCCAACGACGAGATCGCCGAGCGCCTCTTCGTCACCCCGGTCACCGTCAAGACGCACGCCAATCGGGCCATGGCGAAACTCGACGCCCGCGACCGCGCCCAGCTGGTCGTCATCGCCTACGAGTCCGGCTTGATACGCGCGGGAGTACGACAGGCCTGAGGTGAGGGCCGGGCGCGGTCGACGGTCGGGCTGTCGGCACGCGCCGCCGGCCTCATCGATGGTCTGGGCAGAGCGCAGGAGCTCGAGGTGGAGCGGCTTCCCAGGGACTCGGGGAGCTCCCGTACCGCAGGGCCGCCCGGCCGCCAGGCCGTGCCGGGGCCAGGCCCCAGGGGACTTGCCGGGGCCACTTTCACCCCGCCGCCCTCCCCGGCTGCGTCAGCGTCACCCCAGAGGGCAGGCACCTCACGGGTCACCGTTCGTCCCCATGGAACAGGGCGGGACAGACCTGGGGATCCGGTCGTGCCCCGCCCTGGGCTCACCGCGTCAGGGTCAGGCGATCTTCACCAGCTTCCACTGCTGGTTGGTGCCGCCGGTGGTGGGCCACTGGATGATGGCTGCGCCGTCGGCGGTGGAGTTCGCCGAGATGGCGACGTCGTAGGCGTTCAAGCGTGACTCGATGGTGAAGCTGCCGTTGTCGGACGGAGCGATCTGCCACTGCTGGTTCGGCTGGCCGGTGGGTGTCCACAGCTGGAGCTGAGTGTCGGGCGTGGTGGTGGCGAAGGGGATGTCCAGCGCCCTGTTGCTGGCGACACCCGTGATGCTGTAGTAGCCCGCGCTGTTGCGGGCCAGCTTCCACTGCTGGTTGGTGCTTCCGGTGTCGGTCCACTGGATGATGGGCGTGCCGTTGGCGGTACCGCCTCCGGAGGCGTCCAGAGCCTTGCCGCTCCTGACACTGACGATCTTGTAGGTGCCGGAGAGGTCGGGGACCGTTCCGGGGGTGATGGACAGGTTGGAGTACTGGACGGGGTAGTACCCGGCGGTGCCGAGGCCGGCCAGGCCGCCGCTGAAGCTGTTGTCGGTGACCGTGCCGACCGTGTTGCCGTCGATTTTCGCGGTCACGGTGGATCCCTGGAAGCCGAGGGACAGCTTGTGCCAGGTGTTCGTTCCTGGGGCGGACACGGTGCCGTTGGCCAGGGTGGTCCAGACCCAGTCGTTGTTCGACGTGTTCGACCTCAGCAGCGACCAGGCACCGGTGTCGGACAGGCGCAGGTGGTAGGCGTTCAGACCGCCGTTGTTACGGCCCTGGGTGCCGACCCGGCCGAGGATCTCGGCAGCACTGCCGCTCTTCTCCAGCAGCACGTCCGAACTGACCGTGTAGTTGCTCCAGCCCAGCTCGCCCATGATCGTGTAGGGCTGGGTGCTGTTCTCATGGGTCCACCTGAGCGGCTGGACCGGTGCCATCTGGCGCAGGCACTGGCCGCTGCGGCCGCCGGCGCAGGAGGCCGACTCGAAGGCGCCGTTCATGGTGGCGAAGTACCTGGCTTCGTGTCCGGCGCCGTAGCCGGCGAAGGTGTCGGAGTACGGCAGCGCGAGCTGGCTGCGCTGGGGGGAGGTGACGGTGCCGGGGGCCTGCCCGCTGGTGGTGGTCACCGTGTAGACACGGCCGGGCTGCATGGTGAGCGTGTACGTCCCGCTGCTCGCCGTCAGGTCGGAACCGCGCACCATGCTCGGCGTGTCCTTGCCGGGCTGCGACAGGTCGGTGGACCACACCCGCAGGGTGCCGCCGGGAAGTCCGCCCGCCACCTTGAGGTCGACCGTCTGCGCCTCGGTGGCCTGCGTCGTCTCCAGGACGGTGCTCCAGGCGCTTTTGTCGGGCGCGGCGTAGCTCACGTAACTGCCGTTGGCCCGGTTTCCCCCGAGGTAGCCGCCCGCGGTGTCGAGGTACTTCCAGCCGGGCGAGGTGAACTGGGTCGTCTGCGCGATGGTCCAGGCGGTGCGGCCCACCCGGTAGTTGCCGGACCACGGCTGGTTGGCATTGATCAGACCGACGGTCTCGAAGTCGAGGTTCTGGTAGATGGACGCGACAATGGGCCAGTTGATGTAGGCGGTGGTCTTGGCGTCGAGGTAGCCGCGGTTGATGGCGCGGGCCACCGGGGCAGCACCGGTCTCGGCATCCTGCGAGCCGTTCTCACTGGCCCAGATCGGCTTTCCGAGTGTCTGGGCGTCGGAGGTGGACGTGCAGGTCGTCATCGCGGAGATGCCATCGCAGATGTAGTGGCCGCCGGCGATGTCGGCAGCGTTGTACAGGGCGCTGTTGTTCTTCATGTCGGTGGCGATGTCCCAGGCGTTGGCTCCGAAGTGGTCGCCGCCGACCAGCTTGACCGCGGAGTAGCCGTTCGCCCGCAGGGCCGACTTCAGGTTTACGTACCAGCTGGCGTTGTAGTCCTTCTCGTTCCAGCCGCCCACGTAGTCGACCGTCACACCGTGCTGCTTGGCGCAGCCCAGCCAGGACAGGTAGTAGTCGATCATGTCCTGGGAGTAGAAGTTGCCGTTGCCGATCCAGCCGGGCGCACCCCAGGGCATGCCGAGGATCTTGATGCCGGGGTTGCGGGCCTTCGCCTGCTCCATCAGCCACCATTCGTATCCGGCATCGCAGTCGACGGTGCCCTTGGTGTGCTGGTGGCTGGCCTCCGCGCCGTCGGTGGAGTTGGTGTCACCGCCCATCTCCACCTTGAGGATCTGGAGGTTGGCGCCGAAGCCCGGCTTGAACAGGTAGTCGAGGACCTGGCCGCGCTGGGTGGCCGGGTAGTCGTAGAGCAGGCGGGTGTTGCCGCCACCGCCGCTGATCGCCCCGACGCCGTCGAAGGTACGGCCGCCGCTGGTGCCGTCCACGGTGATCGCGGTGCTGGTCGCGGCGTACGCGGGCGACGGCGCTCGCCCGGTGAGCAGGGTGAGGGTGAGGAAGAGGGCGGCAACGGCCGCCACCCGTCTGATGTGTGGGTGTGGCAGACGCAGGATGTCGGGCAAGGGTCGGTCCTCCTAGGGGGCGTTGCTTCCGTGCTGCGGCTTCGGCACGTACGAGGTGGGAGGGGTGAGGGGAATGCGAAGTGCCGGACGCGTGTGGGCCCCGCGTGACGTCGCCCGCCGCGGTCAGTGCTGTGGTGGCCGGGGCGCTGCCAGGGATCTCAGGTGAGTGTCCACTTCTGGTTGGCCCCTCCGGTGCAGGTCCACAGGATCGGCTTGGTGCCGTAGTCGGTCGCCGCGCCCGAGGCGTCCAGGCACAGGCCGGAGAGGTCGTTGGTGATGGTGCCGTTCGGGTTGACGGTCCACTTCTGGTTGGTGCCGCTAGTGCAGTCCCAGATGATGACCCTGGTGCCGTTGGCGGTGCCTGCGTTGTCGGCATCGAGGCACTTGTTGCCGTACACCACCAGCTCGCCCCGCGGCGTCTGCCGGAAGGTCTGGTTGCGGCCCCCGGAGCAGTCCCACAACTGTGCCTGGGTGGCGTTGAGGTAGGTGCTCTTCTCGATGGCGACGCAGCGGCCCGAGGCGGGGCCGACGAGGGCGGTGCCGTCGGTGCCGGGGATGCCCTGGACGCGCAGGGCGTCGATGTCGGGTGCGGTGCCGCCGGAGACCGCGGCGAACTTCACCGTGTTGCCTCCCTTGGCCAGGTGTGCGAGTACGGACACGGTCCGGTAGGTGGTGGCCGAACCGGTCGGCGGGAAGGAAACGACGTAGGGGTACTGGCCGTTGACCTGGACGGTGGCTTTGCGTGCGGTGGCGGCGCCGTTGGCGTAGGTGACATCCACCAGTTCGGTGCGGTGGGCGGTGACGCGCCTGGTCCGTCGTCGTGCGGCGCTGCGGGGCATGCGGCTCCCCAGAGGGAGGGAAACGGTTGGGGCTTGCGAGCTACTTCATTCCCGTGGTGGCGATTCCCTTGACGAGGTAGCGCTGGCCGACCAGGAAGACGATGAAGACCGGGATCAGCGTGACGACGGACATCGCGAACAGCGATCCCCATGACGCTCCGCTGGTGGCGTCCACGTAATTGCGCAGGGCCACGGGCGCCGTCTGCAGTTCGGGCTTGGTCAGGTAGATCAGCTGGCTCAGGAAGTCGTTCCACGTCCAGATGAAGGTGAAGATGGCGGTGGTGGCCAGGGCGGGCAGCGAGATCGGCAGCAGGATGCGGAAGTAGATGCGCCAGTACCCCGCTCCGTCGATCTTGGCCGCCTCGTCGAGCTCGGTGGGGAGTCCCCGGAAGAATTGGACCATCAGGAAGATGAAGAAGGCATCCGTGGCCAGGAACTTGGGCACGATCAGCGGGAGGAACGTGTTGACCCACTCGATCTTCGAGAACATCACGTATTGCGGAATGACGAGTACGTAGATCGGCACCATCAAGGTCAGCAGCATCATGCCGAAGAAGAGCCCCCTCCCGCGGAACTTCAGCCGCGCGAAGGCGTAGGCCGCCATGGAGCAGCTGACCAGGTTGCCGAGCAGTGCACCCAGGACGACGATCGCCGAGTTCACCAGGTACAGCCCGAACGGGTGGGACAGCGCGGTCCAGCCGTCGGAGTAGTGGCCGAAGTCGGTGTCGGTGGGCAGCAGGGAGGGATCGCGGAAAATCAGGGCGTCGGGTTTGACGGAGCTGGCGATCATCCACAGCAGCGGGTAGACCATCACGAGCCCGAAGGCGATCAGCACGGCGTGCTTGAGGAGCGCGCGTGCGCGAGCCACCCGCCTGCGGCGGTGTGCGGCAGGAGGAGCGGGAGCAGGCGAAGGGATGTCTTCGGCCTTCATGAGTGTCATCTCACTTACCGTCACCGTAGAACACCCATCTCTTGCTGAAGTAGAAGTTGATCGCGGTCAGAGCGCCGACGATCACCACGAGCAGCCATGCCATGGCCGAGGCGTAGCCCATGTGGAGCCGGCCGAAGCCCTCGTCGTAGAGGTACAGCGAGTAGAAAAGGGTCGAGTCCGAGGGGCCACCCGTCCCGCCGCTGACGACGAAGGCCTGGGTGAAGGACTGGAAGGAGCTGATGACCTGCAGCACCAGGTTGAAGAAGATGATCGGGGTGAGCAGCGGCACGGTGACGTGGCGGAACCGGTGCCAGCGGCCGGCGCCGTCGAGAGCGGCCGCTTCGTAGTACTGCTCGGGGATCTGCCGCAGGCCGGCCAGGAATATCACCATGGAGGAGCCGAAGGTCCACACGTGCAGGACGACGAGGCTGTACAGCGCGGTGTCCGGGTTGGAGATCCAGCCGGGGCCGTGGACGCCGAACAGTCCGAGGAACTTGTTCACCAGGCCGTCGGTGCCGAAGACCTGGCGCCACAGGATGCCCACCGCGACCGAGGCACCGAGGAGCGAGGGCAGGTAGTAGACGGACCGGTAGAACGCCAGCCCCTTGATTCCGCGGTTGAGGACCATCGCCAGGGCGAGGGCGACGGCCAGCAGCAACGGCACGCTGAGGGCGACGTAGACGAAGGTCACGGTCAGGGACTGGCGCAGCCGGGGATCGTCGAGCATCTTGCTGTAGTTCTCGAAGCCCACCCATTGGGGAGAGCTCAGCAGGTTGTAGTCCGTCATCGAGAAGTACAGCGAGGCGATCATCGGGCCGAGCGTGACGCCGGCCATGCCGACGAACCACGGCAGCAGGAAGACCCATGCGGTTCGTTCTTCTTTTCTGGCCGCCTGGCTGAGGGATCTGCGGAGCACAGTCATCGTCCTCGGGTTCTTGGCTCGGGTGCGGGCTTCAGGAGTCGCTCGACTACGGCTCGTCGTGCTGCGACGTGGCCGACGGACTGCGCACGACGGCGAGATCCGCCGCGTCGAGGACGAGCGTCTCCCCGGCCTCCAGGCGGCGTCCGCTGATCAGGTCGGTGCCGGCGCGGTCGAGTGTGACGGTCGCCTTGTCCTGCCGGTGGTTCAGCAGGAACAGGTACGCGTGCGTCCCCGTCCGCCGCTCGGTGACCTCGACGCCCCGCGGCGCGGCGTGCACGGGTCGCACGTCGGCACGGTCCAGGACGTGCCGTACCAGCGCCTCGAGGGCGTCGTCGTCCAGACGTGTGCCGACGTACACGGCCCGGCCTCGGCCGAGTTCGTGCTCGATCACCGCGGCCTTGCCGGTGAGATGCCCCTTGCGGTAGACGGCGAGCGGTCGGGCGGTCTCCGTTTCGAGGTCGTCCTGCCACACGGAGGCCGTCGCGAAGAATCCGTTCAGCGTTGTGTTCTCGGCCGCCGCCTGGACCGGCACCGTGGCCTCGGCGGGCAGTGGGGAGAACTCCTGGACATGCGCTCCGATGATCTCGCGCAGGGCCCCGGGGTATCCGCCTTCGACGATCCGGTCGTCCTCGTCGACGATTCCGGAGAAGTACGAGACGACGAGATGGCCGCCGTCCGCCACGAACTCCATTACACGGGCGCTGTGGTGGCGACTCATCAGGTACTGGTTGGGGATGACCAGGACGCGGTAGGGCGACAGGTCGTCATCGAGGGTGACGACGTCGACGGCGACCTGGCTGTGCCACAGGGCCCGGTGGTGCCGGGCCACGGTGTCCCGGTAGTCGAAGGCGTTGTCGGGGTGGGCACAGCCCTCCACGGCCCACCAGTTCTGCCAGTCCCACACGATCGCCACCTGCGCGCTGGTGCGTGCCGTTGCGACCTCGTCGACGGCCCGCAGTTCGTTGCCGAGCGCTTTGACCTCCTGCCAGGTCCGGGTCGTCTCACCGCCGTGCGGGAGCATCGCGGAGTGGAACTTCTCCTGGCCCTGGCGCGAAGCCCGCCACTGGAAGAACATCACCGCGTCGGAGCCGTGCGCGACGGCCTGGTAGGAGCCAAGGCGCATCCGGCCGGGCTGTTTGACCTGGTTGGTCTTCCACTGGCTCACCGCGCCGGCGGCCTGTTCCATCAGCATCCAGGGCCGGCCGCCACCGAGTGAGCGCATCAGGTCGTACTGGAAGGCGGCAACGGCCATCGAGTCGGGCTTGCCCGGGTCGGGGTAGCAGTCGAAGGCGATGACGTCGAGTTCCCTCGCCCACCGGTGGCTGTCGGTGAGCCGGCACCCGAAGAAGTTGGTGGTCGCCGGCACATCGGGGGTGATCGCGTGAAGCAGGTCCCGCTCCTGCGTGACGAGTTCCAGCAGGAGGTCGGAGGTGAAGCGGGAGAAGTCCAGCTCACGGGAGGGGTTGACCCAGCCGCGCACGGGCTGCGGAAGATGCACTTGGGACCAGTCGCTGTAGCGCTGGCTCCAGAATGCCGTGCCCCAATGGTGGTTGAGCTCGTCCAGTGTGTCGTACCGCTGCCGCAGCCAGGTGCGGAAGCGTTCGTCGCACAGGTCGCAGAAGCAGTCGGAGTGGTACTCGTTGCCGATGTGCCACATGGCCAGAGCGGGATGCCTCCCGTACCGCTCGGCCAGCTCGGTGGCGATGCGCCGGCTGCGCTCCCGGTAGACCGGGGAGGACGGGCAGAAGTGTCCTCTGCTGCCGATGCCGTGCCGCACCCCCTGCCGGTCGGCCGACAGGATCTCGGGGAAGTCCGTGGCGAGCCACGGCGGCGGCGCGGCGTTCGGGGTCGCAAGGTTGACATGGATGCCGTTCTCCCACAGCAGGTCCATGATCTCGTCGAGCCAGGAGAAGTCGAACCGGCCGTCGGCCGGCTCCAGCATGGCCCAGGAGAAGACGCCCAGGCTCACGAGCCGCACGCCTGCGGCTCGCATGAGCCGGACGTCCTCCTGCCACACCTCCCTCGGCCACTGCTCCGGGTTGTAGTCCCCGCCGTACACGACTCCCGGCAGTCGACGGTGAAAGGTGCTCATGCGCGGATCGGACACGGCGGGGATTCCCTTCGGGAGTGCTACTACGTGTGGCTGCTCAGAGCTGCGACTTGATCTCGGAGATGAACTTCTTCGCTGCTTCCTTCGGCGACACACGGTTGAACAGCACGTCCTCGTTGAGGCGCTGGAAGATCTCGGGGACAGCGGGTCCGGCCTTCGCGTTGGGGAGGTTCAACGCGGACGGCTTCAGGGCGTTGACCCGGCCCAGGTAGTCCGCGATCCGCTTCTCCGTGGGGGACAACTCGGGCGTGATCGCCTTGAGCACGTCGGGGTTGTCGGGAACGCCGCGGTCGAACTTCTGGATCTTTGCCGCCTCGGGAGAGTTGACCAGGAAGTCGATCAGTTCCGCGGCCTCCTTGGGGTGCTCGGTCCGCGCGGAGGCGCCGTAGAAGATGCCCGGCTTGGCGTAGGCGCCGACCTGAGAAGCGCCGTTCTCCCCGGGGAAGAGCAGCAGCTTGGCCTCGCGTCCGCTGGCTCCCTCGAGCGCACCGAGCTGGGTCACGGATATGTCGGTCATGGCCGCCTTGTGCTGCGCGACCAGACTCTGCTCGACACCGGCACCTGACGACAGCGCCTCGACCGCCGCGTCCGCGCTGGTCGTGCCGCCGCTGTCACGCAGCTTGACGACCCAGTCCCAGTAGGCGGCCATGGTCCCTTCGGTGAAACCGATCCGACTGCCGTCCTTGGTCCAGTAGTCCTCGCCGTGCTGCCGCAGCCACGGCCCCAGGTCATTGGGGTAGAGCGGCATCACCGTGCCGACCAGGCCCTTGGTCCTGGAGACGGCCTTGGAGACCTTCACGTAGTCGTCCCACGACCACTTGTCGTCGTCGGGCATGGGCACCCCGGCCTTCTTGAACGCCGCCGGGTCCGCGGCGATGCCGAACGCGCTCTCGCCGGCCGGGACGCCATAGAGGCCGCCCTTCACCGTCGTCATCGACATCGAGTTCGCGGGCAGCTTGTCCGTGTGCAGCACGCCCTTGACCTTCTTCAGGTCCATCAGCTGACCGTTGTCGATGTAGGAGTACATGAACGGGTCGGTGATCTGCAGGACGTCGGGCATGTCACCGGCGGCGGCACCGGTCGACAGCTTCTTCCAGTAGTCGTCCCAGTTGGAGTACTCGACCTGGACCATGATGTCCGGGTGCTCCTTCTCGAACACCGCGATCATCTGCTTGGTCATCTGGTGCCGGGAGTCCGATCCCCACCAGTTGAACCGGATGACGGTCTTGCCGCCGTTGCTCCCGGAGGAGTCTCCGGCGCAGCCCGCGGTCAGGACGAGGGCGAAGACCGAACAGGTCAGCCCGACCGCCCGGAGGCGGAAGCGTCTGCTGAGACGGGACGAGTGGTTCATGGTGGGACTCCTCTGCTGCCATCACCGGGCGGTGCGCCCAGTCGGGGGAACGTCGTCTCAAGAAGCCGGCGTACGGCGCCGGCCGTCGCGCCGAGTGGCGGCGAACGCACAACTCGACTGCTTTGCAGGCCGCGAAAGTTACCTGCGGCCCGGGTGTCGGCAGCCGTCCCGGCTCGTCGGGATCCCGAGTGGGCTGCAGCGGCTCTGACAGGGGTTGATGTGAACGAATGCTGGAGCCTTGAGCCGGTGCGCCGAGCTGATCCGCAGGGTTGACCGCGAGCATCGCACCGAGTCGGGGCTGTATGCGTCAGCAATAGTGAACGTTCACGCGGTGAGCGTAGTGACCGGCCACATCTCGGTCAAGGCTTCTGTACGTAACACTTGGGCGCTTGGTGCGACTTCACCGATGCCGGGCCGGTACGGAAGCGGCACGGACCGCGCGCGAACATGCCGGGTCAGCGTTCCGCCCAGTGCGGACGGTGCGCTCGGGCGCTCTTTCCGCGCGAACGCCCTCTGCGCGACGACCGGTTGGTGGGGCCGACGCACTACAGGGTGTGGTTCGTCCTCGCCGGTCCGGACGACTCACGCAGCACGAGGCGGCAGTCGAGGTCCAGATGCAGGTCCGGCTCCGTCTCCTCCCGGATGCGGGCGAGCAGGGCCTGCATGGCCCGCCGGCCCATGGCCTCGCGGTCGAGATCCACGGTGGAGATGGACGGGTTGAAGTACGCGGTGAACTCCTGGTTGTCCCAGCCGAAGACACTCACGTCCTCCGGGACCCGCCACCCGCGGTCCTGGAAGCCGCGGATGACGCCCATGGCGACGTCGTCGTTGGCGGCGAGAACCGCGGTGACACCGGAGTCCGCCGACAGGCCCTGGGCCGCGTCGTATCCGGACCGCACGGACCAGTCACCGTCGATGACGGCGTAGTTCTCCAGGCCACGCTCGGCGACCGTCCTCAGGTAGACCTCGCGTCGTTTTCGTGCCGACATCCAGTCCGTGCTGCCGGCGACATGGATGAAACGCCGATGGCCCAGGGAGACGAGGTGATCGATGATCATGGCGGCCGGTTCGCCGTCAGCCGTGATTCCGTGGGACCGCATCTGGTCGTCGTACTCCCCTATGACGACGGTCGGAGTGTGGTCCAGCCCCAGCTTCTCCAAGTCGCCGATGGGGGTGAAGGTCAGCACTCCGTCCGCCTGACCGGAGTCGAGGAGAGCACGGACACGGTCACCCCTGACCCGTTCGTCGCCTTCCAGGCCGACGATGTCCAGCAGGTACCCGGCCGCCTGTGCCTCCGCGGACGCGCCCCGCAGGATCTGCGAGGGCACGAACGTCGTCATGGCCGGCAGGACCACGGTGACGCGGTTGGACTTGCGGGTGCGCATCGACCGCGCCACCAGGTTGGGCCGGTAGTCGAGGTCGGCCACGGCCTGCTCGATGCGGGCCACCGTCTGCGGCTTCATGCCTCCGTTGCCCCGCAGAAAGCGCGAGACGGTCTGGTGCGACACCCCCGCGTGCGCCGCGACGTCGAGGATGGTGGGACGTTTCCTCGTGTGCGGCTTCGGCCGTTTCACCTGCCGCTCCGATCTCTCCGGTCCCGTGTCCGCGCCCACCGTGCTGCCCCCCGCCGCATCTCCGCGCCCCGCACACCCATCGGTACTGTAATGCCCAGTACGCCAGGACAGGCCGGGTCCTTGACTGTTGCCGTCTCTCCGGAGCCGACCGCACCGGCCGGTCGATCCCGGCTGCCGTGCGGATCGTCCGGCCCGGTCGGCCGCATGGTCTCCGTCCGGGCCGTGCGGCCGGCCGCCGAGTCCGCCATCACCGGGCGGCACGCGTTCTTCATGTCAGACCTGCACAGTCCAGTGCTGGTTTGTGTGCTGCTCGTCGTTCCAGCAGGTGTACTGCAGCAGCCTGGCCCCGTCGGTCGTGAAGGCCCGGTCCACGTCGAGGCACTTGCCGGAGTGGCGGGCGATGATCTCGACGTAGCCGGTGCCGGTGTCGCTCAGCCGCCACTGCTGGCTGGTGCGGCCGTCGCAGGTCTGCTGCACCACCGCGGCCTTGTCCGCCGTGGAGGAGCCGGTCACGTCCAGGCACAGTCCCGAGGGCCGGGAGAGGATCTGGTAGTAGCCTCCGCCGACTTCGTGCAGCTGCCACCGCTGGTCGGCGCCGCCCGAGCAGCCGGCCTGCTCGATCGCGGTGCCGGCCGTGGTCGAGGAACCGACCGGCTCGGCGCACTTTCCCGAGTGCCGCGCCTTGAGCGTTGTCGTGTCGGCGAGCCGGGACATCGTCGACGTGAGGACGGGCACGTAGAAGTCGGTGATGCCGGCGATGTTCGGGTGCGTCCCGGTGCCGCCGCTGCCGGGGAAGGTGTTGACGAGGTTGTCGAACGTGTACGCCACCCGCTGAGCGTCGTCACGCGTGTCGAGGGTCGCGTCCGCGAAGACGTCGGCAACCGCGACGCCCCACTTCTGGGCGGCTTGCAGGTACACATCGCGCAGGGCGAGTTGGGTGTCCCAGTCCCGGGAGCCCATTTTGTGGGCGGCCACGTACACGAGCTGGGCGGAAGGCCACTTCTGCCACATCGTGCGGATGGTGGTCTCGAGCGTTCCGGCGTACGTGCCGGTGTCGAACGTGGCGGGGTCCTGGGAGGCACTGACGGTGCCGACCGTGTAGGTGTGGTTGTCGTGGATCTCACCGGCGTCGTTCGTGGCGCCGTCGAAGACGACGAAGTCAGGGGCCTGTGAGCCGGCGTTCTGCACCTGGGTGAGAATCTGGTTGCTGGTCGGCCCCACGGTCGCACCGTTCACCGCGTACTTCGTCAGCGTCATGCCTTCACGTTCGGCCAGGAAGTTCATGAAGCTGCGGGAGTACTTGTGCCCCCAGACGATGCTGTCGCCGAAGGCGTAGACGGACGAGCCGGCGAGGCTTCCGTACGCGGGGTTCGCGGGGCGGGTCAGCCGGAAGTTGTCGAGCGACTGCACGCCGGTTCCGTAATAGTTGCAGGCGACGAACTTCGCCAGGTTGGTCCCCGTGATGGTCTTCGTGGCGGAGGCCAGCACGATCGGCGCGGCCTCCTTGCTGGTGATCGTGTACTGGAGCTTCTGGAGGGTGAAGTCCATGTGCAGATCGACCGTGTACCACTTGGTCCGGTCGAAGCCGATCTTGGTCCAGGTGGGATTGAGTGAGTCCGGGGCGGAGGCTGAGTCCGAGTCGGGTCCGGTCGCGGCGTAGCGGAGTTCAGCCGCGGTCGCGGCCAGCCCGAAGACGAGGTGTCCGGTGTTGTCACGAAGTTCCAGACCGGTCTTCATCCCGGTGCTGGTGTTGGCCGTCTTCCAGTCGAACCGCAGGTCGAGCGTCTTTTCCTGCGTGATTGACGACGCGAACGGCCGCACTGATGTCGTGTAGTTCCCCATGTTCTGTGTGATGTTCAGCGCGCCGTTGCCGATGGCGGCCCCGACCGGGAACCCGAAGTTCGCGGGGTCCGTCTGGGCGTCGAACGTCTCGTTGATCAGCGTGGCGCCCGGGGTTTCGGCGGCGGAGGCGGCCGGAGCTGTGAGGAAGGCCGAGAGGAGCAGGACGCCGGCGGCCAGGGCGCCGGCCCATCTTCGGGGCCGGCGGCCCGTTCTGCGCATGACCGTATACACGTGATCTCCCTTGATCTCTGGTGATACCGACCGGTGCCCGGCGAGGAGGAAGAGGACCCCGGCCGCGGTTCGGCCCGACGGGCACACCGAAAAGCCACGAAGTACCGGGAAGGATGAGGTGTCCGACAACTGCAGGGGCAACGTAGTGATCGTTCACCTGAGCGGTCAAGATGTCTGCAGGTGATCGTTCACTACGTGAGAGACGCCTGGGCACACCTGAGCTGAACCGCTCTGGACTGCGGCGGAAGTCTTCCTGTCCACACCATTGACACGCAAGCGTTACAGGCAGTCTCATGTGCGCCATCGTTGGTTTCAGTCAAACCGCTGATAGCCAGGGCCCCGCCATCGCCTGTCGACTCGATCGCGCTGCGCCCGGCGCTCCCGCCTCGAAGGTTCCTGACGGGTGCCGTCCATCCTCGATCGTGATCGTTCACTATCCGGCAAGGCCGCCTGACACGGAGGTAGTGCAATGAAGCCGAACACCGGCCCCTGGTCGCGCCGCAGATTCCTCGCCACGAGCGGGGCGGCAGCCCTCGGGGGCATGGCGCTGAACCTCGTCGGCGGCCTCCCGCGGGCCGCCGCGGCCGGAGGCGTGGTGTCGTACGTCGACACATCGAGGTCCACGTACGACAAGCTCGTCCTGATGGTGGACGACAAGCCCTTCTACCACAGTGGTGTCCAGTTCCGGTACGAGAAGCACAGGTACACGTTCGGCTGGACGGACGCCCAGCTGAAGCCGGTGCTCGGGATGATCCGCGACGACGGGTTCACCGTGGTGAACATCCCCATCTGGTGGTCGAAGGTCGAGACCTCGAAGGACGTCTTCGACTGGACCGACATCGACCGGTACCTGGCCTGGTGCGGGGAGTACGGCCTCAAGCTGGAACTCTTGTGGTTCGGCCACGAATCGACCGGCTCCTCCCTGGCAGCCCGGATGCCGGCCTACGTACTGAACGACTACCAGTGCGTGGTGAGGGCCGACGGCACCAAGCTGACCCTGAACGGCAACCCCCTTCTGGACAAGACGGATCCGAACCTGCTCGCCAGGGAGAGGTTCGTACTCGGCCGGCTCATGGCCCACCTCGCGTCCGCCGACACCGCACACACCGTCGTCGGCATCCAGGTGCTCAACGAACCGAACGTGTCGAAGCAGCAAGGCGGCTCGTCCATCGACCGGAGCTACAGCAGCTACAGCACCGACCGCTGGAACAGCGGCGGGTACACCGACGCGACGAAGTTCCGCAAGGACGTGCTGCTGAACTACCTGACCCAGCTCGGACAGGTGATCAAGCAGTCGGACTACTCCGTGTACACCCGGACCAATATCGCCGGCAGCGGGGACACGGTGCCGGTCGCCGAGAACGAGGCCCTCAGGGCCCAGGGGACGTCGACCATCGACTTCTTCGGGAAGGACCCGTACACCACGGGCCTCGACACTCTCTACAACTACGGGAGGGACGCCGTCTGGGCCCAGGGGAAGAACTTCCCCATGATCATGGAGAACTTCGGAGGAACCCCGGCAGCGGACGTCGAGAAGTTCAACGGCATCGCCGGCAACACCGCCTTCAATCTCTACGCCTCCCTGGACCCGGACTCCAGCACGGGCAGCAGCAATTACGGCCTGTACGACTTCAACCCCACCACCAAGGTCGTCACCCGCAAGGCCGTCTCGGACAAGGTCGCACGTCTCAACCACGTACTGAACAAGATCCATCGGGACCTCGCGGGCAAGCTTCCGGTGGAACGCGGCGGAACCGACCTGCAGACCTTCAACCGGAGCGCGACCGCCGCCATCACCACCACCAAGCCCGTGGGCGGCGTCAACATCACGCTGACGACATCGAGCGGTGCGCAGGCATTCGGTGTCAGGCGCGGTGCGGCCGAGTTCGCTTTCACCACCACGACCCAGGCCACGTTCACGCTGCCGGGAACCGTCGGCGTCGTGCGGTCCATGGAAACCGGCCAATACGATGTGAACGACAACTGGGTGAAGTCCGGCACCAAGGCGTACACCACGGTGTCCGGAGACACCGCCATCGCCCTGGCGGACGGCGAATGCGTGCGGGTCGCCTACCTCGTCAGCGGTGCGCGGTACAAGCTGAGGAACACGTCCTCGGGCAAGTACCTCGACACCGATGCGAACGGTGCGGTCATCCTCTCGACCGCGACCACCTACGACGACCAGGACTGGATCATCGCCAAGGACGCGTCCGGAGCCTGGACCATCAGGAACGCGCGAACAGGGCGCTTCTATCTGGAAGCCGACGCCACCGGCAACAACGTCATATGGAACACCGGCACCGTTTCGGACGCCTCGCTCTGGAACCTGGAAGGTGTCCCGGCAGGAGGGCTCCGCATCAAGAACACCCATACGGGAAGGGCCTACCTGTACGGGAACTCCGCGGGCGAGGCGAAGTGGAACACGGGAACGCAGGACGCGAGCACGGTCTGGGAGTTCCAGCCCAGGTAGCCGCCCTCGCCGTCCCCTCTCCCGCGAGCCCGCAAAGCGGTACACGAGAGGGAGCGGGGCGGCGCAGGGTGCCCGTGTAATGATTGCTGCATGACTCACGCCGACGTGTTGCGGGCTCTGGACGCCAGGGCCGCCGGCCAGTGGGGTCTGGTGACCACCGCCCAGGCGAAGCTGGACGGCGCGCAGGGAGTCCAGCTCCTGCGGCTGGAACGGTCCGGAGCGCTGGAGAGTGTGGGCCACGGGGTGTACCGCCTGGTCGCCTTTCCCCCGCCGGAGCACCTACGGATCAAGGTCGCGTGGCTGCGGCTGGATCCCGGGACCCCGGCGCGGGACCGTCGTACCGACGACCCCGGGGCGGGCGTCGTCTCCCATACCTCCGCGTGTGCGGTGCACGGCCTGGGCGGCCGGCCCACCGACCTCGTGGAGCTGACGGTCTCGTCCCGCCGTACCACTCGTGACGAGACCGTCGTGTTGCACCGCGCGGCCACGGCCTCCGAGGACATCACCGTCGTCGACGGTCTGCCCGTCACCACCGTGCCCCGTACCGTCGTCGACTTGCTGGAAGCCCGTGCCGACGCGCGCCGTCTGGGCGCGTTCGTCGCCGAAGCGGCCGCCCGTGACCTGCTGCGCGTCGACGACCTCGCGCCACGGGTCGCGGGCTTCGCCGACGCCTACGGGCTGACCGCAGGGGCGTCCGGCGCGGAGCTGCTGGAGTTCCTGTGCGAGCAGGCGGATCGTCCTCTGCGGGCGGCGAAGGCCGCTCGGCCCGCCGCGAAGGCCGCCGGGCCGGGGGCGGCCGCCGACCCGGAGAGGAAGCGGCCGACCATCTGGGAGGTCGCCAAACGGGCCGGTGTGTCGCACCAGACCGTGTCCCGGTTCCTGAAGAGCGACAGCGGCATGAAGCCGGCGACGCGAGCGAAGATCGAGCGGGCCGTCGCCGAGCTGGACTACCGGCCCAACCTCATGGCGCGGTCGATGCGCACGCAGCGGTCCCACCGGATCACCATCGTGCTGCCCGAGTTGAGCGGCTTCGTTCCGATCCCTCTGCTGAGGGGCGCCTCGGCCGCGGCGCACGAGGCCGGGTACATGACCGACGTCGTCGGGCTGGAGGGCGGGGAGTCCCGACGCGCCCGCAGCGTGCTGTCCCTGCTGGAGACCCGGCAGGCGGACGGGGTGCTGTCGCTGGTGCCGCTGGGGGACCTCGCCGGGGACCAGGGCGCCGGGCGGCGGCCCGTGGTGATTCTGGGCGAGTACGACGACAACCTCCAGTCCCGGGGACGGCTGGCCGACGGACGGCCCGCCGAGGAGATCCTGCGTCACCTCGCAGACCAGGGACACCGCCGGTTCCTCCACGTCGCCGGCTCACAGGACTGGGCCTCCGCACGCAACCGGCGCGCGGTCTATCTCGAGGCGGTCGAGCGACTGGGCCTGGAGTCCTACGGCGTAGTCGACGGGGACTGGTCCGTGCGCTCCGGCTACGAAGCTGCGCGGGACCTGCCCGCCGATTCCGGCGTGACGGCCGTACTGGCCGCCAATGACTACGTCGCCCTGGGCGTGCTGCGTGGTTTCCAGGACCGCGGTACGCGGGTGCCCGAGGAGATGAGCGTCTTCGGCTGGGACGACGAGGAGTTCACCCGGTACTTCTCGCCGAGCATCTCGACGGTGCACATCAACAAGGAAGAAGTCGGCCGCCAGTCGATGCTGTCGCTGCTCGCTCTGCTGCGCGGCGAGCCCGAGCCGGAGTCCGAGGTCACGGATCTGTTCCACCTGGTGCCGCGTGGGTCGAGCGGCCCGGCCCTGCACTGACTCCTCCGGTGCCCCGTCAGGACATCGGCCACAACGTGAACGATCACTGCGCAACTCTTGACCACTGAGGTGACCGTTCACTACGTTCATGCCGCCGCCCGGTTCACATCGGCGCGAGCCGAGTTCGTCCGGCAGGACCATTCTCCTCGACCGCACGGCCATGCGCGCACGCCCTGAGCTGAGCAGGTCGAAGCAACTTTTTCGTCAGCAGTCGGCGCCCCCAGTGCCGCGCCCAGGCACCGCCCGCGCTTCCACGTAAGGGCCCCATTACTGACTACAGCCACCCCGTGAGGGTGGCGATCATCGGCGCCGGAAACGCCGCCGACGGCTGGAGATCGCCGAACAAGGAGGCAGTTCAATGAAGTCCGAGACCGGTCAGTGGTCGCGGCGCAGGTTTCTCGCCACGACAGGGGCGGCGGCCCTCGGGGGTATGGCCCTGAATCTCGCCGGCAATCTCCCGCAGGCCGCGGCGGCCACCGTCGTGTCGCATGTCGACACCTCGCTGTCGACCTACGACAAGCCCGTCCTGATGGTGGACGGCGCACCCTTCTTCCACAGCGGCCTTCAGTTCCGCTACGAGAAGCACAAAATCACGTACGGCTGGACCGACGGCCAACTGGAGCCGGTCCTGAGGATGGCGAGCGAGGACGGCTTCACCATTGTCAACATGTCCATCTGGTGGTCCCAGGTCGAACCGTCGAAGGACGTGTTCGACTGGACCGAGCTCAACCGGTACATCGACCTCTGCAAGAAGTACGGGCTCAAGCTCGAACTGCTGTGGTTCGGCACCGACTCGGGCGGCTCCTCCGTGGGGCAGGGGCCCCGTCTGCCCACCTACGTGACCACCGACTATCAATGGGTGGTGGACTCCACCGGCACCCGCGTGGCCAACGACGGCAAGTCCCTGCTCGACAAGACCGACCCCAGCCTCCTCGCCAGGGAGAAGTTCGTCCTCGGCCAGGTCATGGCCCACATCGCCGCCTACGACACCACCCACGCTCTGGTCGGCGTCCAGATCCTCAACGAACCCAACGTCAGCAGCGTGTGGGGCAAGCAGGTCGGTCGCAGCTACAGCACCTACAGCACCCAGCTGTGGAACGACGGCGGCTACACCAGCCAAGCCCAGTTCCGCAACGACGTGCTGCTGAACTACGTGACCGAACTCGGACGCGTGGTCAAGCAGTCCGAGCACTCGGTGTGGACCCGCTGCAACGTCATCGGCGACGCCAAGCCGGTCGCCGAGAACGAGGTACTGCGCCAGCAGGGCAAGGCCTACCTGGACTTCTTCGGCGGCGACCCGTACACCCAGGACCAGGACACCATCTACAACTACGGCTTGACGTCGGTCTTCGCCCAGGGCGAGAACCTTCGGATGATCATGGAGACGTTCGCCGGCGCACCGCTGTCCGACGTGTTGAAGTTCAACGGCATCGCCGGCGACGCGGTGTTCAACATGTACGCCGCCGTCGACCCCGACTCCTCGACGGGAAGCAGCAATCTCGGCCTGTACGACTTCGACCCGGCCACCAAGGTCGTGACCCGCAAGCCGGTCTCCAACCGCGTCGCCGCCCTGAACCGGCTGCTCAACAAGATCCACCGCGACCTGTCGACCAGGTCCACGGTGGAAGCGGGCGGCAGCACCCTGCAGACCTTCAACCGCAAGGCCACGGCCGGCGTCGACATCGCCAAGACCCTGGACGGGCTGAGCATCGGCTTCGCGACCACGAGCAGTGCGCAAGGTTTCGCGGCCAGGCGCGGTCCGGCCGAGTTCGCTCTCGCCGCCACCGCCGCTGCCACGTTCACGCTGCCCGGGACCATCGGCGTCGTGAGGTCTGTCGAGACCGGGCACTACGACGGGGCCGACAAGTGGGTGAAGTCCGGCGTCAAGGCGTTCAGCACGGCATCCGCAGGCATCGCCGTCACCCTGGCAGCCGGCGAATGCGTACGGGTCTCCTATCTCGTCAGCGGCGCGACCTACAAGATCAGGAATTCTTCCGCGGGCCGGTACCTCGACACCGACCTGAACGGTGTGGTCACACTCGCGGCCGCGACCGCCTACGACGACCAGGACTGGATCGTCGCCAAGGATTCATCGGGGTCGTGGACCATCAAGAACGCAAGGACGGGGCGCTTCTACCTGGAGACCGGCTCCAGCAACAACAGCGTCGTCTGGAATGCGGGCGCCGTCTCGGACAGCTCCCTCTGGACCTTGGAAGGGGTCGCGGGGGGTGGACTTCGTGTCAGGAACACTCACACGGGCAGGGCCTACCTGTACGGGACCTCCGCGAACGAAGTGAAGTGGAACACGGGAACGCAGGACTCGAACACCGTCTGGGAGTTCCAGCCGAAGTAGAGCACGCTCCTGCCTCGCGGGACGCCTGATCAAGAGGGCGTACGGTTCCTCGTGCCGGACGAGGAACCGTACGTCCTCTTGCCGTGTCCGAGCGTCCGTGGCTCCGCCTCACCGGTGTAACCATTGCTGAATGAGTCAGGCCGCCGTGTTGGAAGCGCGGACCGCCGCCCACTGAGGCGTGCTGCCCGATGGACGCGGGTCGGTTCGCCCTGCGATCACAAGAAAGTGAACGATCACTGCGCAACTCTTGACCGCCAAGGTGACCGTTCACTACGTTCATGCTGCCGCCCCGTTCACACCGGCGCGAGCCGAGTTCGTCCGACAGAGCCATTCCCGTCGACCGCACGGCCATGCGTGCACGTCCTGAGCCGAGCAGGTCGAACCACCCTTCTTCGTCAGCTGTTCGACGCCCCCCGTGTCGCGCCCAGGCACCGCCCGAGCTTCCACGAAAGAGCCCCATGACTGACTACAGCCAACCCGCGAGGGTGGCGATCGTCGGCGCCGGAAACATCGCCGACGGCTGCCACATGCCCGCCGTCCAGGCCCAGAGCGGCGAAGCGACCGTCATCGCCGTCGTCGACGTCGACCTGCGGCGTGCCGAGGCCTTCGCCGCCCGCTGGGGCATTCCCGCCGCCTACGACGGCCTCGACCGGATGCTCCAGGAGCAGCACCCGGACCTGGTCATCGTCTGCACGCCCCCGATCGCTCACGGCGAGGCCATCACCGCCTGTCTGGACGCCGGCGCGTCGGTGTGGTGCGAGAAGCCCCCCACCCTCTCGGTCGCCGAGTACGACGCCGTCGCCGCCCACGAGCGCGAGGGCGGCCCGTACGTCTCCTACGTCTTCCAGCACCGGTTCGGGTCCGCCGCCCGAGCCCTGCGGGAGCACATCCGCACCGGCCGTCTCGGTGCTCCCCTGGTCGGCGTCTGCCACACCCTGTGGTACCGGGACGACGCCTACTTCGAGGTTCCCTGGCGCGGCAAGTGGGAGACCGAGGGTGGCGGCCCCACCATGGGTCATGGCATCCACCAGATGGACCTCATGCTGTCCCTCATGGGTGAATGGACCGAAGTCCGCGCCGCCATGGGGACGTTGGCCCGCGATGTGGAGACCGAGGACGTCTCCATGGCTATGGTCCGCTTCGCCAGTGGCGCCATGGTGTCCATGGTCAACAGCCTCCTGTCCCCTCGCGAGACCAGCTACCTGCGCTTCGACTTCCCTGAAGCCACGGTCGAGCTGTCCCATCTCTACGGCTACGACAACTCCCACTGGACGTGGACTCCTGCTCCCCACCGGGTCGATGTCACGCCGGAGGAACTGGGAGCACCCCTCGACGACGAGCCCAGTTCGCACGCCGCGCAGTTGCGCGCGCTGCTGCGGTCGCTGCGTGCCGGGGAACGCCCCGAGGCCGGCGGCGACGACGGCCGCCGCGTCCTGGCCCTCATCGCCGCCCTGTACGAGTCGGCGAGTACGGGACGCCCCGTCACCCCCGCCATGATCACCGCGGCCAACCCGTTCTACCACTCCATGAGCGGCCGCCCCGGCGCCGCCCGGGACGACGACGTCAAGGAGAAGACCGGTGTCTGAGACGCCCTTCCACATCGGACACGACGACGCCGGAACGCAGTTCGTGGTGTCGGCCGCGGGCACCGACCTCGCCACGTACGTCTACCGGCCGGACACCCCGCTCGAAGAATCCCCCAAGCCCTACGTCTACCCGCTGAGAACACTCTCCGGCGCCTCCGTGGGCGTCTACCGGCCCTGGGACCACCGCTGGCACAAGGGCCTGCAGATGACCTGGTCCCACCTGTCCGGCGACAACTTCTGGGGCGGGCCCACCTTCCAGCAGGGTGCGCCCGGACACGGCTACGTCTGGCGTGAGAACCACGGGCGCCAGGTCCACCGCACCTTCGACCGGCAGGACGTCGGCGACAGCGAGGTGTCGGTCGTCCAGGCGCTGGACTGGATCTCCTCCAGCGACGAGACGTGGATCGACGAGACCCGCACCCTGCGCTTCCACAGCGCCGACACCGACGACGGCGTCTGGGCGCTGGACTTCACCACCGCCCTGACCAACGTCCACCACGAGCCCCTGCAGATGGGCAGCCCCACCACACACGGGCGCCCCAACGCCGGCTATACAGGACTGTTCTGGCGGGGGCCCCGGGCCTGGACAGGTGCGGACGTCATCGCCGACGGGGGTCATGAAGGCGACGCCGTCATGGGTACCCGGGGCGCCTGGGCGGCCATCACCGGTGAGCACGACGAGATCGACGGCGGCGCAACGGTCCTGGCCTGCGCCGGCACCACCAGCGCCTCCACCCCGCTGACGTGGTTCGCCCGCAGCAGCGCCTTCGCCTGCCTCAACCCCTCGCCCGCCTTCGGCACGGAGATCAAGCTGGAACCCGGTGAAACCCTGCACCTGACCCACCGCTTCGTCTTCCTCGACCGCACGGTGGATCGTCACGAACTCGAACCGATCGCACGGAGGTTGGCCCTGTGACCTCACTCCCCGACTTCCCCGGAGCCGTGGGGCTCAGCCGGCTCGAGGTCTATCCCTGGCCCACGGCGGACCACGAGCACGGCGGCTCGCCCCACATGCACCTCACCTGCTCGGAGTGCTACGTCGTCATCGGTGGCCTCGGCCGGCTGGAGACCCTCGGCTACAAGGGGCTCACGACGGCCGAGCTGCGCCCCGGAGACGTCGTCTGGTTCACCCCCGGCACGATCCACCGAGCCATCAACGACGATGAGCTGCGCGTGATCGTCGTCATGCAGAACAACGGCCTCCCCGAGGCAGGCGACGCGGTCATGACGTTCCCGCCCGAGTACCTGTCCCCCGAGACCTACCCGGCCGCGGCCTCACTCCTCGACGCCGACGGCAGCCCCAGCCACGAGCGCTCCCGAGCTCGCAGGGATCTGGCCGTCGCAGGCTTCACCGAACTGAAGCGGCAGTGGCGGCGAGGCAACCGCTCGGCGTACGAGGGCTTCTGCGCGGCAGCGGTGCGCCTCGTCCAACCCCACCTGGACACGTGGGAGAAGACGGTCGAGGACGGTGCGCTGGCCGCCGCGAACACGGCACTACGGCATATCGACGCACTGCGGCAGGGCCGCTACGACCACTTGTTCAGAGCGGAGATCTCGCACATCGGCCTGCCTTCCCCACAGACGCTGGGCATGTGCGGTTTCCTGCGCGCCTACGACCCGGCCCGCCGGGCCGGAACATCGACCGGGACGAAGTGACACCTGTTGGCGGCGGGTGGTGAGGAACATGTCCGACCGGGTGCCGATCTGCCCCGGCCTGAGCTGAGGAAAGCGTTTCGTATGGGTGCGACACAACCGGAGGGCGGTCGGAGCGCAGACGCTGCGACCACCCCGATCCTGTCGGGGATGTACCCCGATCCATCGGTGTGCCAGGTCGGAGGGGATTTCTTCCTGGCGAATTCGTCGTTCGAGTACAGCCCCGGCGTTCCGGTCTGGCATTCCCGCGACCTGGTCTCGTGGCGGCAGATCGGCAACGCCCTGACGAGGGACGAGCAGTTCCCCGCGGGCTGTTCGCCGTCGAGCCGCGGCATCTACGCCCCGACGCTGCGCCACCACGGGGGCCGGTTCTGGCTGATCACCACGAACATCGACGACGCTCGCGGCGGCCATCAGGTCTACCACGCGAGCGACCCGGCCGGGCCGTGGTCCGCGCCGGTGTGCCTCACCGGACTCGACGGCATAGACCCGGACCTGGCCTGGGACGACGAGAGAACGTGCCTGGTCACGTACTGCTCGTGGTCGGAGACCGAGATCGGCATCAGGCAGGTCGCGGTCGACCTGGAGAGGGGTCTGCTCCAGGAGAAACCGCGGTGGATCTGGCACGGAACCGGCCTGGCCCATCCCGAGGGGCCGCACCTGTACCGGCGCGGCGACTGGTGGTACCTGGTCATCGCCGAAGGCGGCACCGACCGGGGGCACGTGGTGTCGGTCGCACGCTCACGGAGCCCCCGAGGGCCCTTCGAAGCCGCCGGGCACAATCCGGTCTTCACCCACCGCAGCACGGCTCATCCCGTCCAGAACGTCGGCCATGCCGATCTGGTCGAGCGTCCCGACGGGACGTGGGCAGCGGTGTACCTCGGCACGCGGCCACGAGGCCGCAGCCCCCGCTTCCACGTCAACGGGCGTGAGACGTTCCTGGCCGACGTCTCCTGGGTGGACGATTGGCCGCGGCTCGAACCGGCGAGACGCCATGTCCCGACCGGGCAGCGGGACTTCGAGGACGAGTTTTGCTCCCCCGGGCTGGACCCCAGGTGGGTATCACCGGGGCAGCGTCCCGACCGGTTCGTGCACAGGGCACCGGCAGGGGTGGTCGTGCGTCACGCCCCGAGCGAGACCGGCGAGCCCTCGGGACTGTTCACGCGGGTCGGCGGAGACCACTGGGAGGCCGACTTCGTCGTCGATCCGGGCGAGGGCGCGTTCACCGTCGCGCTACGGCTGGACGGTGTCCACTGGTACGGCCTGCACGTCGCCGAAGGCGAAGTCACCGCCGTCGCACGGATCGGGCAGGTCCGGTCGGTTCTCGGCTCCCGCCCGCTGCCAGAGTCCCCCGTCACCCTCCGCGTCCGCTCCACGGAACCCGCTTGGAACGGACCGGACGACATCGAACTGGGCATCGGCGACGGAACCGGCACGGATGTCCTCGCCCGTCTGGACGGACGTTATCTCTCCACCGAGGTGGCGGGCGGGTTCACCGGACGTCTGGTCGGTGTGTGGGCCGAGTCGCGGGAGGTGCTTGTCCGCCGGGTCCGGTTCACCGAACGTCGCGCGTGACGCCGTGCCGTAAACCGCGGCTTCGCCGCCCCGGTCTTCTCCGCCGGCCGTCGGGAGGAGATCGCCGAGGCCCGTCACCCGATCGAACCGGTCGTACTGAGGCCGACGATCGAGCGCGTGGACCTCGAAGCCGGACACCTTCGGCCGTGCGCACCGTGAACTGGTGTCTCTCCGGCCGATACCAGAAGGCCGCGTGAACGGGGCGGTGGGCCAGGCTACTTCGCCAGCGCGCCCATGGCCCGGTCGAGCAACACGGCCAGCGGGACAGTGCCCTCACAGGTCACCCACGCTGTGGAGGCTGCATCCAGGCAGGCGAGCGCGGCGGCGGCCAGTGCGTTCGGCCTGGTGTCCTCGGGCCGGTCGGGGTCGGCCCCCAATCGCCGGGCGATCTCCGGCACCAGCAGTTTCTGCCAGCCCAGTTGCTTCTCGTGATGCCTGGCGCGCAGGGACGGGGTCTCCTGGAGCATGCGCAGATAGCTGAGTACCTGCTCGGGGGGCGCTGCCTCGTTGATCCGCGTGAGGGCGTCGAAGGCCCGGCGCAGTGCCTCCCAGGGCTCCTCGTCGTCGGGGCGGGCGGCGAGCTCCGCCGCGATCTGGCGGCCCGACTCTTCCAGGCGTCCCAGGACGATGTCTTCCTTGGTACCGAAGTACCTGAACAGGCTGGCGCGTGAGAGGCCCACCTCGGCGGCGATCTGGTCGACGGTGGTCTGGTCGAACCCCTGCTCGGTGAAGAGCCGGTGCGCCACCTCGACCACTTCCGCCTGAACCGTCGCACGCACGCGCTCACGCAGGCCGGGCGGCTTGCGTGCGGACTGGTCGGCGGCACGGACGGATTCAGACATACTCGAAGGGTACAGCAAGGACTCACTTTGAGACCGAGTATCAGAACTCGGTCTCTGCGAAGACCAACCGCTCGGTGCGTTCGCGCAGGCCCACTGCAGGGGTCACGACCTTCCGACCGGCCACCGCACTCCGCCCGTTCGCCCCAGGGCTTCGGGGTCCTTGCACGCCTCCTCTTCTCCCCCATGCCGACGGCCGGCGGGGGTGCGATCTCCCGTCGAGGGATCACGCATGCCCGCCGGCCGGTCCCTGGCCGCAGCGCCGAGCGCCGGACCACGACCGGCGCCTGCCGTACGGTTACGCGGCGCTGCCCTGGGCCTCGGTGGCGACGTCGGCCCATTCCTCCCAGACCTTCAGGCGCTCGGCGTAGACCTGCGGGACGAGCTGGAGCGGGGAGGTGCCGAAGAAGACCCGCAGGGGCGGGTTGTCGGCGTCCACGACCTTCAGCAAGGCCGCACCGGTGGCGGTCGGGTCGCCGGGCTGGAAGTCGCTCCAGTAGGCGGCGAGAGCCGTGCGCAGGTCGTCGTAGGCGGGCAGCTGCCCGGTGAAGGTGGCGGAGGAGCCTCCCCAGTCGGTGGCGAAACCGCCCGGCTCGACGAGGGTGACCTTGATACCGAATCCGGCGACCTCCTGGGCGAGGGCCTCACTCGCGGCCTCCAGGGCCCACTTCGAGGCGTTGTAGACACCGAGGTTGGGAAAGGCGGTGACTCCTCCGACGCTGGAAATCTGCACGATGTGGCCACTGCCCTGGGCCCGCATGAGGGGCAGGGCGGCCTGAGTAACCCACAGGGCGCCGTAGAAGTTGGTCTCCATCTGGTCGCGGACCTGCTGTTCCGTCGACTCCTCGACCGTGCCGAACAGACCGTAGCCGGCGTTGTTGACGACGACGTCGAGACGGCCGAAGTGGTCGTGCGCCCGCCGGACGGCCTCGGTGGCGGCGGCCTTGTCGCTCACGTCCAGAGTGAGGGGAAGGATCGCCTCGCCGTGGGCGGCGACGAGGTCCGCGAGGGAGTCGGTGTTGCGGGCGGTGGCCGCGACCTTGTCGCCGCGCTCCAGGGCCGCCGTGACGAACTGACGGCCGAAACCGCGCGAGGAACCAGTGATGAACCAGATCTTGCTCACGAGAAACGCTCCCGTTCGAAGTGAAGCCTTATGGGGAGACTCTACATCTCTCTGAGACTGAGTATCAAGATGATTCTTGGAGTCGATGTTGTACGCTGCTCCGCACCAGCCAGGCACGTATGACAACCGAGGGATTGCGGCGTGAGGAGCTGGCGCAACTGGTGGGGGTTGTCCTACGCGTACTACGCGCGCCTGAGCAGGGATACCGCGAGACGATGTCGGCCGAGGTGTTGCCGCCCGAGGAGCGCAATGGGGCCCGGCTGGGCGGGCAAGAGCCCGGGTCGCACGCCGAGGTCGCACGCCGAGCCGAAGGAGCGGGTGACGGAAGCCCGCACGCGTCGGCGCTCGCCGGACGTGAGAAGTGCGCCGGTGACGAAAACTAGGTTCAGTTCCCGCGAGAACCGTGAAGAAACCAGGCAGTTCGGTTGCGTGTTCTTCGAATCGCCGGGCAAGAGGAGCGACGGAGGTTGATATCTATGGTTCCCCTGCTTCTCGTCCTGCTTCTGGCTCTGATCCTCTTCGGCGCGGGCTTCGCGCTGAAGGCACTGTGGTGGATCGCCGTCATCGTGCTGGTCGTCTGGCTGCTGGGCTTCGTGCTGCGCAGTGCGGACACAGGCGGCCGCAAGGGCCGCTGGTATCGCTGGTAACGCATCCGGCAGCAGCTGGCCTGTGGGCCTCGGGAACCCCCGGGGCCCACAGGCATGTCCTGCCTCAGGGCGTCTCCTCGGGTAAACGGTGTACCCACCACTTGCCCGGGCACCAGGCCTGATAGCTGGGGCCCGGTGAAGCAGCGGAACCTGCACCTCCAACCACCGGGTCCCAGCGGCACCGCGAGGACTCTCGGCCACCGCACCGTCGCCGGCCGCTGCCCTATGGGCATGTTGAGGCAGGTGGCACCACCCGCTGAAGCAGCTCCCTTGGCGATGAATCGGCGCGTACCTTGTCACCGGCCACAGGTTCAGGCCGACGAGCGGCGTTCTGGACTGGAAGGGGCGGGGCGGGGCGGCCGGATTCGAACCGACGTCCTCCGAGATGATGTCGCGGCGCACTACCTCTGTGCTACGACCCCGCCTTGCTGATGATCGTAGTCCTCACCCACGGCGACGAACAGGCGATGACAGCCGCCGGGGGCGCCACCAGCACTCCGCATGAGACGACGTCTTAAAGAGCGTTTTGTCCCAGCGGGGTTGTTTCGTTCGAGGTTCAGGTGTCGCGCCAGTTCGGGGTGGATTCGCGGGTGAGTCGTCGGCTTATGAGG